>DASWKO010000136.1:0-6780 GCA_036396595.1 Nitriliruptorales bacterium
TCAACGGGGCGGGCAAGTCGGTCACGCTGAAGGCCGTGGCCGGCCTGGTCCCTGCCTGGGAGGGCGACATCCGCTTCGAAGACCGGGACATCGCCGGCCTCGCACCCGAGCAACGGGTCGAGGCGGGCATGGGCCACGTCACCCAGGGACGGCAGGTGTTCCCCGAGCTGACCGTCGAGGAGAACCTGCGGATCGGCGCCTACTTCCTGCGCAAGCGCGACAAGGACCGCTACCGCCAGGTGCTCGACGAGATGTTCGCGCGCTTCCCGAAGCTGGCTGATCGGCGAGACCAGCCGGCCGGCACCATGTCGGGTGGCGAGCAGGCGATGCTCGCCGTCGCGAGGGCGCTGATGAACGAGCCGAAGCTGCTGCTCGTCGACGAACCGTCCGCCGGGCTGGCACCCAGTATCGTCAGCGAGCTGATGGGCCTGCTCCGGGACGTGGCCGACTCGGGCGTCACGATCCTCATGGTCGAACAGAACATCAGTTTCGCGCTGGAGGTCGCCGACCGGGCGCTCATCATGCAACGCGGGCAGATCGTCCACGGGGGTGACGTCGACCGGCTCGACCGCGACGAGCTGGCACGCCTGCTCGGCATCGGCCGGCTGCTTTCGCGCGCGGTCGAAGGCGGCGACCGGGCGCGCGCCACGAACGGGCGGGCCCGCCAGCAGGTCGTGATCGAGCACAGGGGCGGTGGCTGGTACGTGCTGCCCGACGGCTCGACGGTCCGGGGCAGGCAGGCCGCGCAGGAAGCCGCTGCCGAGCTGGGCGGGGTGGTCCGGTGACCGCCTCCCGGTTCGCCCTGAAGCAGTCCACCGAGGACGTCCGCGCGGTCGCGAACCGGGTACTCGCCGACCTCGACGTGATCGTCCCGCGGATGGGCCAGGCGTACCGGGACGAGATCCCTGAGTACGCGTCGCTGCCCGAGGAGCTGATGTCGCTCGAGGTCCTGCGGATCTCGCGGCGCATCGTCGAGGAGTTCTTCAACCGGGCCGTCCTGGGCCAGGATCTACAGGACACCGATGTGCGCGCGACCGTGCGCGGCGCCGGGCGGCGGCGCCTCGAGATGGGGGTCCCGCTCGAGGCCGGCCTGCACGCGTTCCGCATCGCCGGCCGGGTGGTCTGGGAGGTCGTGGTCGAGGCGGTTCGGCCTGGCGAGGAACCTGCGCTGGCGCAGCTCGCCGCGCAGTGGATCGACTTCGTCGACCGGGTCTCGACCGCCTTCGCCGAGGGCTACATCGGCGCCTCGCACGACCATCTGCGCCGCCTCGACGCACGCCGTCGTGCCATCGTCGATGCCCTGCTCGACGCCCGGACTCCCGGCGATGCCTCCGCGGTCGCCGCGGAGTACTCCCTGAGCCTGGCCGCTGCCTACGCCCCGGTGCTGATCGGCGGCGCCGACATCACGGCGCGGATCGACGCGCTGCTGGCCGTCGCTCCCAAGGACACGCTCGCCGGCTTCCGGGGCGAGCGGGTCCTGCTGCTGATCCCGGGCGCCGTGCGTCCGGCGTCGCTGCAGAGCCTGGCGACGGCTTCGGCCAGCGTCTGCGTCTGGGGCAGCCCGCGTCCCGTGGGCGACGGCCTCGGCGACGAGGTCCGGCACGTCGGCACGGTGCTCGAAGCCGCCAGGGCGACGGGTCACACGGAAGGTGTGTTCGGCCCCGATGACCTGCTGCTCGCGCAGCTCCTGTCCGGGCACGGCCGGGTCGCCGATCAGCTCCGGGAACGGGTGCTGCGCCCGCTCGTCGAGCGCGATCCCGACGGGGTGTTCCGGGCCACGCTGCGCACGTACGCCGCTTGCGGGTCGGTCCCGGAGACCGCCGAGGCCGAGGTCGTCCACCCGAACACGGTCGCGTACCGCCTGAAGCGCGTGAAGGAGCTGACGGGGCTGGACCCGCGGGTCCCGGACGAATCGACGTTGCTGGTGCTGGCCCTGAACCTCGACGTCGTGACCCTCCACGAAGGGAGCCAACCGTGACGCTGCCCGGACTGTTCCAGCAGACCCCGCTCACGCTGCGGATGATCTTCGATCGGATGCGGACGGTCTACGCCGACGGCGAGCTGGTCTCGCCCGAGGGTCGCTTCACCTACGCGGAGTCGGCCGAGCGGATCCTGAGGCTGGCCCGGGTGCTGCGCGACGACCTCGGCATCCAGCCGGGGGATCGGGTCGCCACGTTCGCGCACAACTCGGCGCGGCACTTCGAGCTGTACTGGGCGGTCCCGCTCGTGGGCGCGGTCCTGCACACCTTGAACATCCGGCTGTACCCGGAGCAGATCGTCTACATCGCCGAGCACGCCGAGGACGTCGCGATCTTCTTCGACGGTGACGAGGACTTCGGCCCCGTGCTGGAGGAGGTGGCGCCCCAGCTCACCACCGTGAGGCACTGGGTGCGGTTGTCGGGCGAGGTCGGTAGCGGCCTGCCCGACGTGTACGAGTACGAGGCACTGCTCGGCGCTGCCGCCCCGCTGCCGACCGACGAGCTGCCCGTCGTCGACGAGCACGCCGCCTGTGGCCTGTGCTACACGTCGGGGACGACGGGGATGCCCAAGGGTGTCCTGTACTCGCACCGGGGTGCGGTCCTGCACGCCTTCGCGACCTGCATGACCGATCACCTCGGGTTGTCGGAGCGTGACCGCGTCTTCCCGGTCGTGCCGATGTTCCACGCCTTCGGCTGGTCGCTGCCCTACGCCGCGCCGTTCACGGGCGCCGAGCTGATCTTCCACGGCCGCGACAGCTCGCCCGAGAACGTGGCGCGGGTCATCGAAGAGGAGCGCGTCACGGTGACGGCCGGCGTGCCGACCATCTGGAAGACGCTGCTGCCGAAGGTGAAGGACGGCACGTACGACCTGTCGACCCTGCGTCTGATCGGCGTCGGCGGCGCGGCGTCCCCGGCGGCCCTCATCGAGGCCTACGACCAGCTCGGCATCGGCTACCTCCAGATCTGGGGGATGACCGAGACCGGCCCGTTGGCGTGCGTATCGCGACCCCGTCGTGCGCACCGCGGCTACGACGACGCGCAGCTCCTGGCCCAGCGCGAGAAGACCGGGACGATCTTCGCGGGCCTCGAGATGCGGATCTGCGACGACGAGGACCGCGAGCTGCCCTGGGACGGTGAGTCGGTCGGGGAGCTGGAGGTGCGCGGCCCCTGGATCGCCTCGAGCTACTACCCGGGATCGGACCCATCCGAGGCCGACCGGGCTGCCACCGAGGCCAAGTTCCACCACGGCTGGCTGCGCACCGGTGACGTCGCCTACGCCGAGCCTGACGGCTACTTCCGCATCGTGGACCGCTCGAAGGACCTGGTGAAGTCGGGGGGCGAGTGGATCAGCTCCGTGGAGCTCGAGGGGCACATCCTGGCGCACCCCGGCGTGGCGGACGCCGCCGTCGTTGGCGTCCCCCACCCGAAGTGGGACGAGCGGCCGGTTGCCGCCATCGTCCCGGAAGATCCTGCTGACGCGCCGGATCTGGCGTCGATCAACGCGTTCCTGTCCGGGCGGGTCGCCAAGTGGTGGCTGCCGGACCAGGTCGTGATCGTCGACGAGATCCCCAAGACCAGCGTCGGCAAGCTGGACAAGAAGGTCCTGCGGACCCAGCTCGAGAACCTGGGTCTGGACAACGACGCATCGGAGGTGACCGCGTGAGCGTCCCCGAGCCGGACCTGTTGGCCGTCCCCGTCCCGGGGGGCGAACTCATCGTCGGTCGGTGGGGCCGCGGCGAACGGGTGGTCGTGGCGCCGCACGGCATCACCGCCAACCACACGTCGTGGGCCTACATCGCCGACGAGCTGTCCGACGAGTTCACCCTCTACGCGCCGGACCTGCGCGGCCGGGGCGGGAGCGCCGACCTGCCCGGTCCGTTCGGCATGCAGCAGCATGCGGACGACTGCATCGCGATCCTCGACCACGTCGGCGCCGAGCGTGCCGTGATGGTCGGTCACTCGATGGGTGGCTTCGTCACGGTGAAGGCGGCTCTGGCCCGCCCGGACCGCCTCGACGCCGCCGTGCTCGTGGATGGTGGGTTGCCGCTGGTGGTCCCGCCGGGTGTGACCTCCGAGCAGCTCGTGACGGCGGTCATCGGCCCGGCGATGGAGCGGTTGTCCATGACCTTCGATTCGGTGGACGCCTACCACGACTTCTGGCGGCAGCACCCGAGCTTCCAGGGCGACGACTGGAACGAGCTCGCACAGCACTACTTCACGTACGACATCCACGAGGCGGACGGGTCGTGGCGTTCGAAGGTGAACGCCGAGGTGATCCGCGCCGACGCGGCGGACACGGTCGACCGGGCCACGCCGGTGGCGCAGTTCGCCACTGTCACCGTCCCCATCACGTTCATCTGGTCGCCCAGGGGGATCATGAACGGCGACCCGCTCTACCCGTGGAAGGTGGTCCAGCAGATCGAGCAGCAGCTACGCAACTTCGACGTGGTCGTGCTCGACGATGTCAACCACTACACCCTGGCGCTGCGCCACGAGGGAGCCCGCCAGGTCGCCGCTGCGATTCGCAACGCGCGGGGGGTGCGGTGAGGTCGCAGGCCCAAGGATCGGATGCGCTGGCGGTCGTGGCCGTCGTGGCCGTCGTGGGTCTGTTGGTCATGTCCGCGCTGCCGGCGCTCGCCGGTCCCGGCCTGCTCGGGTACGACGAGCCGCAGGGCCCTGCCAAGGTCGCGTTCGCCGAGGACTTCCCCGAGCTGCTCGACAGCCAGTGGGAGTTCCCCCTGGGTGGCTGGGGCGGGGTCGAGCGGCGTGGTGAACTCCGCCACGTGCCGGTGATCTTCGTCCATGGCAACAACGTGGACGCGGCCGACTGGTACCCGGTGCGCGACGACTTCCTGGAGGCTGGCTGGACCCTCCAGGAGCTCTACGCGCTGTCGTACAACGGGCTGGGTGGGAACAACGGCTCGAGCCCCAACCGCAGCAACCCGGACCGTGACGCCGAGCACACCGAGATGGGCTGGGACGGGGTGAGCCGGGTGACCGACAACGACGTCAACGTTGCCGACCTGTACGCGTTCATCGAAGCCGTGCGCGACTACACCGGGTCGCGCCACGTCTCGCTGGTCGGCCACTCGCTCGGTGTGACCCTGGCCCGCAAGACCCTCAAGGTGCATCCCGAGCTGCGCGCCGACCTGGTCGCCTTCGTCGGCATCGCGGGCGCCAACGACGGCACCACCTTCTGCCCACCCGGCTCCGAGGGTGTGGTGACGAGCTGCGACGAGATCGCCGCCGGCACGGCCTGGCTCGACGAGTTGAACGGCCCGGCCGGGGCCGACGAGACCTACGACCCAGCCAGGTGGATGACCGTCTACGACGGGACCGGCGCCGGTGACATCGCGTACGTCGGGCCCTCGTACGCGGACAGCCCCCTGCTCGAGGGCGCCGACAACCGGGCCTACCCGGGGATGGACCACAACGGGCTGCGCCTGGTCGCCGAGATCGTCACCGACTACCGCGAGTTCCTCGAGCAGGCCCAGGTGGCCCGGTTCGCCGAGCAACCCGCACCAGAGCCGGACCCGTCCCCGAGCCCCGCACCCGGTGCGGGCACGTCCGGGGGCCTGCCCGCGACCGGTGGGGGGATCGCCCTGGCCGGGATGCTCGCGCTGGGCACGGCGATGTCGCGCCGACGCTCACGATCGAGTGTGCCCGTTCCTACGCCATGACGTGGTAACGAGCACACTCGATGGTGACGCCCGGCGGGTACCCGCGCCCCGTACCCTCCGGGGGATCAGCAGCGCCGCTCGGAGGAGGTGACGTGGAGCGCTTCGTCTGCATCCACGGGCACTTCTACCAGCCGCCTCGGGAGCACCCCTGGCTCGAGGCGATCGAGCGCCAGCCGTCCGCGTACCCGTTCCACGACTGGAACGAGCGCATCACCGCCGAGTGCTACGAGCCCAACGGCGCCGCCCGGGTGCTGGACGACGAGGGGCGCATCCTGCGGCTCGTCAAGAACTACGCGCGCATCAGCTTCAACGTCGGACCGACGCTGCTGCGGTGGATGCAGGTGCAGGCACCGGACACCTACGCGGCCATCCTCGAGGGCGATCGACGCAGCATCCAGCGGTTCGGCCACGGATCGGCGCTGGCCCAGGCGTACCACCACGCGATCCTGCCGCTGGCCAACGAGCGCGACCGCCGCACCGAGATCCTCTGGGGCATCGAGGACTTCCGGCACCGCTTCGGCCGCGACCCCCAGGGCATGTGGTGCGCCGAGGCTGCCGTCGACGTCGGGACCCTGGACGAGCTGGCCGGGCAGGGAGTCGGCTTCACGGTGCTGTCGCCGTACCAGGCGCAGGGGGTCCGGCGGATCGGCGACGGCGCCTGGACCGACGTCACCGGCGGCGCAGTGGACAGCACCGTGGCGTACCGCGTCGGACTGCCGAGCGGTCGCGACATCACGGTGTTCTTCTACGATGGCGAGCGCTCCCGTGCGGTGGCGTTCGAGGGCTTGCTCGACTCCGGGGCCCAGTTCGCGGAGCGGCTGATCGAAGGTCTCGATGACGGCAACGACGGCCCGAAGCTGCTGCACATCGCCACCGACGGGGAGAGCTACGGCCACCACCATCGTCACGGCGAGATGGCGCTGGCGTTCGCGCTGCAGCGCATCGAGGAGACCGACGGGGTTGAGCTGACGAACTACGCCGCCTTCCTCGACCGGTTCCCGCCCGAGCACGAGGCCCAGATCCTGGCGCCGTCGAGCTGGTCGTGTGCCCACGGCGTCGAGCGGTGGCGTGCCGATTGCGGCTGCACCACCGGCGGTCACCCCGGCTGGAACCAGGCGTGG
>DASWKO010000137.1:0-14135 GCA_036396595.1 Nitriliruptorales bacterium
GGTTGGGGGGATCTCGGCGTCCCCGACGTACTCGCCGTCGGCGATCCGGTCGGCGAGCGGCCGCTGGCGGGCGGCCTGCCTCGCGACCCGCATCCGGCGGGGGGTCCGGTCAGGGAACACCAGGGTCAGGCCGAGGAGCAGCCGCAGCGGCGCGAGCTGCCGGGCGCCGCGGTCCACGCTCCAGGCGGCGACCGCGGCGACGGCGACGACCGTGGCCCACCACACGATCGACCACGCCGGCGAGCCTGGCGTGGGGAGCAGGCGCGCCGTGCCGACGGCCGCGACGATCGCGAGCAGGGTCGGGCCCACGGCCGCGAGCGCTCCGAGGGCGCTCGCCAGGCGCGTGCGCGCCCGCCAACCGTCGGATCCGACCCGAGTGGCGCTCACGGCGGTGCGCCGTCCGTGCCTGCGCCCTCGCGGGTCACCAGCGCGTCCAGCGTGCGTCCGGCATCCGGGCCGACGGAAAGATCCGGGCTGACGGAAAGATCCGGGCTGACGGAAAGGACGCCCGTCGGCAGGACACACCGCGCCACGAACCCGCCGCTGGGTGGGGAGTGCAGCTCCAGGCGGCCGCGGTGGGCGTCCATGATCGCCTGCGCGAGCGTCAGCCCCAGCCCGAGCCCACGGGTGTGACGGGTCAGCACGTGCCCGCCGCGTTGGAACGGCTCACGCAACCGCTTCACGTGCTCGGGCGGCACGCCGGGACCGTGGTCGCGGATCGTGAACTCGGTGCCCTCCTGCGTTGCCTCGACGACGAACTCGATCGGGGTGCCCGCGGGCGTGTGACGCAGCGCGTTGTCGAGCAGCTCGACGAGCGCACGGTGCAGACTCGTCGGGTCGAGCGTCACCTCCACGTCCTCGAACCGGGTGGCGATGTCGTGCGAGGTGGCGCGGTCTTCGACCGCCTGGAGCGCGCGCTGCGCCACTTGACGCGCGTCCGTGGGACGCGGGGTCAGGTCCACGATCCTGCCCGACTCGAGGTCGATGAACGCGCTCAACTGGTCGAGCACCCGCTCCAGCGCCACCACGTGCTGGGCGATCCGTCCCACCAGTTCACGCTGCTGGTCGCCGTGCATCTGCTCCCAGCGCGCGACCAGGAGCTCGCTCGCGCCCTTGATGATCGTCGTCGGCGTGCGCAGCTCGTGCGAGGTCGTGCTGATGAGGTCGTGCTTCAGCTCGTCGAACTCGCGCAGCGTCTGGGCGTGCCGCTGCTCGGCCTCGAACCGGCGGGCGTTGGCCAGCGCGTTGCCCGCGTGCGCCGCGAGGATCCGCAGGCCGAGCTCCTCCGAACTGTCGACTGTGGGTCGCGGGCACACGGCCACGAGCGCGGCGATCGGCTCGTCGTCGACGACGACCGGGACGATCGATCCGGACTCCTCCGGCCCGGCCCAGCCGGTGGCGTTGCCGCCCGCGTCCACGCCGGCCACGCCGGCCAGGTCGGCGTCGTCGCTCACGCGCCCGGCGTCCCCGAGCCGATCGGCGAGCGTCCCGGACGCCTCCACGCAGACCCAGTCGCCGTCCTCGAACGCCACGATCGCGGCGCCCGAGAACCCCAGCCCCTGCGTGCCGACGACGATGGCGCGGAGCACGACGAGCGTGTCCAGGTCGTTGACCGCTCCCGCGGCGACCGCGAGCGTCGTGAGCGCCTCGGCGCGACGGTGGGAGTCGGCTCGTGCCCGTCGTGCCTCTCCCAGCCGCTGGCGGTTCGCGTGCGTGAGCCACGTCACGACCAGGACCGGGATGCCCACCGTCGCCGACCGTATGAGCCATCGTGCGGGCAGCATCGCGGGTTCGGCCGTGAGGTCCGCGACGACCGTGGCCACCAGCGCCAGGACGGCCAGCCCCACCGTCGCCCGGATGCGGTACGCGGTGGCCGCGAACACCAGCGGAAGCGCCTGCAACTCGTGCAGCTCGGAGCCAGCCCCGCCACTGAGTCGCACGGCCCCTGCGATCGTAAGCACGTGTGCGGTGGACCAGATGTAGAGGTGGGCCGGGATCGTGCCGCAGATCAGCCGGCGGACGGCGGGGACGGTGGCTGCGATCGAGACGGCGGTCCCGCCGAGCACGACCAGCAGGTAGGCCCGCAGCCGGGCCGGATCGTCGCGCAGGCCGTCCAGGAGGAGGAAGGGGTAGGTGAGCAGGATCGCGCTCGTCGCCCACCCGACGACCCACGAGAGCCGGCGCGGCAGGACCGACCCGCGCCGTTGCCCGTCCATCCTCCCGTCCACGTCCACGGCCGCCTCCTCGTTCCCAACCCCGTGCCGGCTGCCCCGTGCTCCTCCGTCCGGACCCAACGTTCTGAGTCGCCTTGCGGCTACGCGCCGTTACATCTTGTACTCCTGCCCCCCGGCGGGTGTCTAGTGAGGAAGGGGGGCGTGCGCGCCCTACCGGCCCGAGGCACGGTCCTCCCGTGGGGCCGAGCCCCTCGGCGGTTTCGTTCCACGGTCGCCCGGCGTGCGGACAGCGCACGGCGGGAGCAACGGGTCCCCCGTAGGGGGAGGCGGCCGGACCGACCCGTCTTCGGCGTCCCGAGGTTGACAGCCCGGCCGTCAACGCGCACCTTCCGCCTCCTGAGGCCGCCGCGCGGCCCGGCCCCCCCGAAAGCGAAGCGAGTCCACGTGGCTGAGAACCTCGTCGTCGTCGAGTCCCCGGCGAAGGCCAAGACCATCGAGCGCTACCTCGGTAGCGACTTCAAGGTGCTGGCCTCGTACGGGCACATCCGTGACCTGCCACGCTCCGACTTCGCCATCGAGGTCGACGCGGACGGTCGGGGCTGCCACCTGGTCTACGAGATCCCCGCGAGCTCCAAGAAGCAGGTCGCCGCGCTGCGCAAGGCCGCCAAGGAGGCGACCACCGTCTGGCTGGCACCGGACCTCGACCGGGAGGGCGAGGCGATCGCGTGGCACGTCGCGGAGGCACTGGGACTGGATCCCGCGACCACCAACCGGGTGACGTTCGACGAGATCACCAAGCCTGCAATCGAGGCCGCGTTCGCTGCGCCCCGCACGCTCAACCTCGACCTGGTGGACGCCCAGCAGGCCCGCCGCGCGGTCGACCGGATCGTGGGCTACCGGCTGTCGCCGGTGCTGTGGCGCACGGTGTCCAGCGGCATCTCGGCCGGCCGCGTGCAGTCGGTCGCGCTTCGGATCATCGTCGACCGCGAGGAGGAGATCCGGGCGTTCGTCGCCCAGGAGTACTGGAGCTTCCAGGGCCGGTTCTCCGGCGGCGTCGGGACAGATGGGCAACCGGTGGGCGCGCCCGAGATCGACGCGAAGCTCTACAGCGTCGACGGCAAGCGGCTGGCGTCTCCCAAAGAGCTCGACGAGCTGCGCCAGCGCCCAGGCGGTGGCGACGACGCGGACGAGAGCAAGCTCGTGAAGCGGCTGCTGATCGACAACGCCGATGACGCCGAGGCACTGAAGGCGCGGCTCGAGCCCCTGAGCTACGCGGTCCGCGAGGTGCGGCGCACCGAGGCCAAGCGCAACCCCAAGGCGCCGTTCAAGACCTCGTCCCTGCAGGGCGAGGCCTCCAAGTACGGCTTCTCGGCGCGCCAGACCATGGCCATCGCCCAGCAGCTCTACGAGGGCATCAACCTCGGCGGCGAGCAGGTCGGGCTCATCACCTACATGCGCACCGACTCGCTGAACCTGAGCGACCAGGCGCTCGGGTCGATCAACGACTTCGTCCGCGAGCGGTACGGGCAGGCCTACTCGATCGACAGGTGGCGCCGGTTCGCGGGCACGACCAAGGGCGCCCAGGAGGCGCACGAGGCGATCCGTCCCACCGACGTCAACCGCACCCCCGAGTCCGTGCGGGGGCGGTTGTCCGGCGAGCAGGCCCGGCTGTACGAGCTGATCTGGAAGCGCACTGTTGCCACCCAGATGGCCCCGGCGGTGTTCGACCGGGTCTCCGCCGACGTGGTCGGATCCGACCAGGAGGGCGAGGCCCTCTGGCGGGTCACCGGCCAGGTCGAGAAGTTCGACGGCTGGCTGAAGGCGTACCGCGCGGTGCGCGACGAGGACGAGGAGGACGACGAGGTCTCGGACCGGCTGCCTCAGCTCGACGAGGGCCAGGAGCTCGACCTGCGCGAGCTGCTCGCCGACCAGCACTTCACCAGCCCGCCACCGCGCTACTCCGAGCGCACGCTGGTCGAGACGCTCGAGGAGCTCGGCATCGGCCGGCCCTCGACCTATGCGTCGATCATCACCACGCTCGAGAACCGCGAGTACGTGCTCAAGGAGTCGCGCCGGTTCTTCGCCACGCCGCTCGGCGAGGTCGTGACGGCGTTCATGAAGGCGCACTTCTCGGAGATCGTGGACGTCAACTTCACGGCCCGGATGGAGTCGACCCTCGACGAGATCGCCCAGGGCGACGAGCAGTGGTGCGCGACCGTCACGCGCTTCCTCGACGAGGTCGACCAGTGGGTCAAGGAGCGCAAGCCAGAGCGACCGCGCCTGCCGCTGGCCGAGGAGGCGCAGTGCCATCTCTGCGGCGCCCCGATGGAGAAGGTGTTCTCGGGCAAGTCCAAGCAGTGGTTCGCATCGTGCAGCCGCTGGCCCGACTGCGACGGCACGCTGCCGCTCAACGAGGACGGCACGGTCGGCGAGCCCGAGCCCGAACCCGAGCCCGACGAGGACGTGCGCTGCCCCGTGTGCGGCAAGGCGATGCTGGCCCGCGAGGGCAAGTTCGGCACCTTCTTCGGCTGCGTCGACTACCCCAAGTGCAAGGGCATCCGCAACCTCCAGAAGCGGGCGGTCTACCTCGATCAAGGCGAGTGGAAGGCGTTTCGTTCGCCCACCGATCCCGGCTCCTACATGGAGCTGCGCAAGAGCCGGTACGGCAAGCCGTTCCTCGGCTCGACCGGGTACCCCGACGACCAGTTCGCGATCTGGTCGGTCCCCCTCGCCGACCCGTGCCCGAGGTGCGGAGCGCCGCTGCGCCCGCCTCCGAAGAGCCGCAAGGTGCCCACCGTGATCTGCGCCGGCCCGGAGCTGGAGCACCACTTCGAGGCCGAGGACTTCGACCTGCCGACCATCCACACCATCGACACCGTCGAGGGGGTCGACAAGTGGGACCCCGAGCTCGGTGGCGAGCCGATCAACGGGTGGCCCCCCGCCTACGAGAGCCTGCGGCTGGAGTTCCTGAAGGAGGAGAAGCCCAAGCCCAAGGCCACGAAGAAGGCCACCCGACGCGGGGAGGGGCGCCGGTAGGCTCCGGGCCGTCCCAGAACCAGGGTGGACCGTGTCCGGAGACGCTGCTGGAGGTGTGGCCAGCGGCCAGCGGCCGGCGGCATACCGGACCCTGTTCGCCAACCGGGACTACCGCGACCTGTTCTGGGCCATGCTCACCTCCAGCCTCGGGGACTGGATGGGGCTGTTCGCGATCCTGGCGCTGACGGAGAACATCCTCGGTCCCACCCGGGCCGCGGCCTTCGCCCTGTCGGGAGTGATGATCGCGCGGGTGGTGCCCACGCTCGCCCTGGGCCCGGTCGCCGGGGTGTTCGTCGACCGCTGGGACCGCAAGCGCACGATGATCGCGACCGACATCGGCCGCGGCGCCGTGATGGTGCTCGTCGCGTTCGCCGGGGACGTGTTCCAGCTCGTGGTGGCGACCTTCCTCATCGAGGTGATGTCGACGCTGTTCGTCCCCGCCAAGGACGCGACCCTGCCCAACCTGGTCAGCCGGGAGCGGCTGGTCCAGGCCAACCAGCTCTCGTTGATGGTGACCTATGGGACCCTGCCGGTCGGGGCTGCGGCCTTCGCGCTGTTCACCGGCACGGCGACGACGTTCCTGTCGGGCGTGCCGTTCCTCTCGGCCCGGCCGATCGCGCTGCCGATCCTGATCAACGCGGCCACGTTCTTCGTCAGCGCGGCGTTCATCGCCCGGATCGCGGTCCCGCGCAACGGCCGGCACCGCCGCGAGCCGGCACCGGCCCACGCCGCCGCCCAACAGGGCGCGTGGTCCGAGCTCGTCGCGGGCTTCCGGTTCATCGCGCAGCAACCGCTGGTGCGTGCGCTCGTCGGCGGTGTCATGGCGGCCTTCCTGTCCGCCGGGGTCGTGCTCGCCGTCGGCAAGCTGTTCACGACCGTGCTGAACGCCGGAGACACCGGGTTCGGGGTCCTCGGCGCGGTCGTCGGCGTGGGCCTGTTCGTGGGCCTGGCGATCGCGGGACCGCTGTCGGCACGGATCGACAAAGCGCGCCTGTTCGCGCCGGGCATCGGCATCGGGGGAGGGGGGTTGGTCGTCACGGCCCTGATGCCTCGGCTCGACCTGGCCACCATCCCCGCCTTCGCGATGGGCGCCGGCGCAGGCGTCAGCTTCATCGTCGGCTACACGATGCTGCAGGAGCAGTCCGTGGACGAGCTGCGGGGCCGTACCTTCGCGGCGTTCAACACCGGCGTGCGCGCGGCCCTGTTCGTGGCGCTCGTGGTGGGGCCGGCGCTGGTCGGGGTGATCGGCCTGGAGCAGAGGACCGGTGGCACCTACCCGTACACGATCGGCGGGGCCCGCCTCACGCTGATCATCGCGGGCACCGTGGCCATCGCGGGTGCGGTGGTCACCGGCCGGGCCATCCACCGGGCGCTCACCTCCCGTATCGGACTGGCCGACGTGCACGAGCCTCGCGTACGCCGCGCGACCGGGTTCCTCGTGGCCTTCGAGGGCGGCGAGGGCGCCGGCAAGTCGACCCAGATCTCCCGGTTGCGCCGGGCCGTCGAGGGGGCCGGCTACGACGTCCTGGTCACGCGCGAACCCGGCGGCACCCCGCTCGGCGAGCAGTTGCGGCACCTGCTGCTCGAACACGGCATGCCCGACATCGGCGACCGCACCGAGGCGTTGCTGTACGCCGCGGCTCGGGCCCAGCACACCGAGGAGGTGCTGCGTCCGCACCTCGCGTACGGCACCGTGGTGCTGTGCGACCGGTACGTCGACTCCTCGATCGTCTACCAGGGTGGGGTCCGTGGTCTCGGCGAGGCGCAGATCGAGGAGCTCAACCGGTGGGCCACCGACGAGCTCGTGCCGGACCTGGTGGTGCTGCTCGACGTGGATGCCGAGGAGGGGCTGCGGCGGGCGCGCGGCCAGGACGCCGCCGGGCGGGCGGGGGACCGGCTCGAGTCCGAGGGCCTGGCGTTCCACCGGTCGGTGAACGAGCTGTTCCGCAAGCGGGCCGCGGCCAGCCCCGACCGCTACCTCGTCGTCGACGCCAGCCGCGACCCCGACGAGATCGGGCGAGAGGTCGGGGCGACGGTGCTCGAGCGCCTGCGACGCGCCGAGCCCGGGCGGCCGGCGCCGCCCGACGCGTCGCAGCACGCCGGTACGGTGCGGCTGCCCCGTTCGGACGTGGAGCAGCCTGGCGTCCAGGAGCCGTCCCGTGACTGATGTCGCCCCTGTCGCCCCACCTGTGTGGAGCACGGTCCGCGGGCAGGACGCGGTCGTCGAGACGCTGCGGACCGCGCTGGTGCGCGATCAGGTCTCGCACGCCTGGATGCTCGTCGGGCCGCCCGACGTGGGCCAGGATGCCGTCGCCCGGGCGCTGGCTGCCGCGCTGAACTGCCCCGAGGCAGGGGCGCCTGCCAGCGAGGGCTGCGGTGCGTGCGGGATCTGTGACCGGATCGCCAAGGACGTGCACCCAGCCAGCCAGACCTTCCTGCCCGAGGGCACCAGCCACCTGGTGTCCGGCGTCCGCGAGCGCTGGATCCCGGCTGCGACGCGCTCGCTCGTCGACGGGCGCGTCAAGGTCCTGCGCATCGGCGTTGCCGACCGGATGAACGAGGCCACGCAGAACGCCTTCCTCAAGATCCTCGAGGAGCCGCCGCGGACCGCCGCTGGAGCGACCACCGTGGTGTGGCTGCTCGACGTCGAGGACGAGAGCGCCCTGCTCGACACCATCGTGTCGCGCTGCCGCCGGCTGACCTTCCGGCCGTGGACGCCCGAGGTGCTGGGTGCGTTCGCCGAGCAGCAGCTCGGGCTGCCGGACGGGGTCCGGCGGCAGGCGCTGGTGCGTGCGGCGATGGGCTCCCCGCGCCGGCTGATCGAGCTCGCCGATGCGGACGTCAGCGACCTCGTCGACCGGCTCCGCGCCGAGCGCGACGCCAACCCGCGCCGCAAGAAGCCCACCGACGAGGATCTGGAGGAGATGCGCGACCAGCTCAGCGGCGAGCGGGCACGCCGCCGTCACCTCGAACTCCTGCGCACGCTGCTGGACCAGGGTCCGGCGGCCGCGGTCCCGCTGGCCCGTGGCGTCGAGGCCTGGGCCAGGGCCCGGGTGGAGGTCCGCAAGGCTGACAACGCGGCCGAGCTCGCGGGGTACGAGGACGCGTTCCGCGGCCAGGGCACGCGGGTCGAGTGGCCCCCGGGGTTCAAGACCCAGCTCGAGCAGCGGCACAAGCGCACCGAGCGCGAGGCCAAGCAGGAGGCGCTGGCGGTCGCGCTCGACGAGTTCGCGTCCTACCTCCGGGACGTCGTCGCGGCCAAGTCAGGGGCAGCCGACCAGGCCATCGTCCACGTCGACCACCTCGAGGCCATCCGCTCCGATGCCGCGCGGACGCCTTATCCATCCCTGTTCTGGGGGCTGCAGGCGGTCTCCGAGACCCGCGAGGCCTTCGAGCGCAACGGCGCCCCGTCGCTGCACCTCGAGCGGCTGTTCCTGGGCCTGGCGGTCCGGCTGAGCGCCGCGGCCTGACAGCCAGCGCTGCGGCGGCGGGCCCTGAGGGGTCGTTACACTCCCGCCCGGATCGGCACCGGTCCTCCCGCCGAGGTAGCTCAGTCGGCAGAGCGGCTCACTCGTAATGAGCAGGTCAGGGGTTCGATTCCCCTCCTCGGCTCCACACAAGACCCCAGGTCGGAGGCGGATCACCGGTCCCCGGACGACCTGGTGTTCCTGCGCTGCCGAGCAGTCGGTCTCGGTGAGCAAGCAGGAGCTGGGGGGGTGGACGGCGAAGGTGTTCCTGTGACACCAGCCGATCCGGGTGGCCCGCAGGGCCGCCTGATGGAGTGGACGTGAGACGCAGGGGATGGGGCCGGCACCAGCCGTCCGAGACGGCACGTCACCGGCTCGCGGCTGCCATCCGGCAGAACCGGGCGGAACTCGAGGTGCAGGTGGCCGAGGGGCTCCTGCGCTCGGAGCTGTACCTCGAGACCGGCCACCCGGACGAGGCCGCCGAGGTGCTCGAGGAGCAGCGCCGCCGTGTGGTCGACTTCCATGGCAGGCTGCGCGATGTCCTGGTCGCGGCAGCCGCCGAGGCCGAGGCCGAGGCCGTGCTCAGCGGGGCTCGCGGCGTCGAGGCGCTGCACGACCGTGGACCGGCCGTGTCCCGCTTCCCACAGCTCGTGGCGGCATCGCTGGTGTTGGTGCTCGGCGTCGCGATGGCCGGGACCTGGACCGCGTCGCACGAGGGGAGCCTGCGGGCCGCCGTGCGCATCGACTCGACCGACGAGTTGGACACCACCGAGCGCGACGTCGTCGCCGCGGCGCCACGGCCCGACCGTCGCCGGCCAGGTGACCCGCGTTCCGGCCTGACGGGCGCGGAGAGGGCCGAACGCGATCCGGCCGGTGACCAGGCCGCCACGCGCCGGTGGCTGGCCCAGCAGGGCTCGCTGCTCCAGCGGCTCGGCGCGGGGATCCGAGTCCGCAGCGAGGTCCTGCGCGAGCTGGAGGGGCTGGTCGCCACCTTGGCCCCGGGGACGCCGCTGGCCGACCAGATGTGGCTCCAGGTGCTGTCAGAGGCCGTTGCCGCCGGGTCCGAGGCGGCCGAGCGCGACGCGGCCGAGACCGACCCGCCGGCTGAGGACGCCGAGGGGGGAGCAGCCAGCGGGGACGACGACCGGGAGCGCTCGTGGTTCCGTCGCAGCGTCGACCAGGGTGAGCAGGACGCGGAGGCCGAGCCCGTTGATGGTGAGCCCGGTGACGGTGAGCCCGGGACCGGCGAGGCCCCGGGTGGCGACACGCCGACGGCGCCGCAGCCGGCCGGTGACGCCGACGGCGGGCAGGACGGCGGCGAGTCCGGCTCGTCGACCGCGGACGGTGACACCTCCGGCGCCCGCAGCGGGGAAGCGGGAACGCTGATCGGGTCCTCGGAGTAACATTGCGCCTTCCGCACAGTGGTGTGCGGATACTGCAACACCCGGGAGGTGCTCGCACGGCGCCCCTTCCCACCACGCGCCGCAGCGTTACACTGAACGTGCATGTAGCACCACGAACAGTTACCGGCGGGCACCCCGGTGGGCGCGAGGTGGGCCCCCGGCACCGACGGGGGAACGCGAGGCCACCGTGACCATCATCACGTACCGCCAGGCACGCCTCATCGTCCTGGGCTTTGGCACCGCACTCATCGCCGGGGTCACGCTGTCGGCGTGGTTCCGGGGCGCCGATCCGTACGAAGCCATCGCGATCGCGCTGTTCCTCCCGGTCCTGGTCGGGCTCGCCTACGGCGGGACGCGGTGGGGTGTCGCGGTGGGAGCAGTGGTGTCGGTCGTGTACGTCGTGATGCGCTTCGCGACCCTGCCCCAGGAGCTCGAAGCGGCCGAGTTCATCCCGACCGCGATCGTGCGCGTGCTGCTCTACCTCGGGTTGGGCTTGTTCGGCGGCTGGTCCAACGAGATGCTCGAGCAGTCGCTGCGCAAGCTGGAGCTGTACGACGACATCGATGACGACACCGGCGTCGGCAACACCCGGGCGATGCTCTCGTTCACCGATCGCGAGGTGGCGCGCGCGCGCCGCTACGGCTCGATCTTCTCGCTGACGGTCCTGCACATCGAGCGCGACGTGTTCAACCAGGTGTCCGAGAAGAAGGGCCGTCGGGCGTTGCGGGACCTGTGCCAGAGCATCGACACCAGCGTGCGGACGACCGACCTGGTGTCGCGGGTCCCGCTGGAGTCACGCGAGGACGTGGTGGTGATGCTCCCGGAGACCGGTAGCGAGGGCGCCCGCATCTTCCTCGATCGACTGATCCCGGGCAGCCGCGAGCTGCTGGGCCGCGAGGGCATCCAGGCGAACGGTGAGGTCACCGGGACCATGTTCACGCTGCCCGGTGACGAGGACCGGTTCGCGCGCTACCAGCACGAGCTCGTGGCGGCGCTACAGGTCAGCGGTGTGACGGTCGATGACACACCGGACGAGGACACACTGTGACGCTGTTCAGCCATCTCGGTCGACGCGGTCTGCTCGCGCGGATCGCGCGGCCTTTCGTGTTCCTGCTGATGATCGTCGGGCTCATCGGCGGGGCCGAGATGTCGGCAGCCATCGCCACCGAGTTCCTGTCCGCCCAGGAAGCCGAGCTGTCCCGGCTGCTGAACGACGAGCGGGTGGCGCGTGGCCTGCCTGGGCTGCCGCACTCAGACGCCCTGCGGACGGTGGCGCGCCGGCATGCGCAGAAGATGATGGTCGAGGGCCGGATCTTCCACAACGAGCGCCTCGCCGAGGACATCCAGGCCGTGTTCCCCGACTGGGCACGGGTGGGCGAGAACGTCGGCGTCAGCCCGAGCATCCCGTCGGTCCACCGGGCCTTCATGGACTCGCCGGGCCACCGTGCCAACGTGCTCGACCCTGACTGGGGCTGGCTCGGCGTCGGCGTGGTCAGCGGTGGCTCTCGGCTGTTCGTCACCGAGAACTTCCTGAAGCTGCGCGCGGGCGCCCCCCGGCCCCTGCCGGCCCAGTTCCGGCTCGCGGGCGCCACCCGGACCGGCACCGCCGAGGTCATCGCCGACTTCGGCTTCTCGCCCGGTACGGCCAGCGCGGTCGTGCTGGCGCCCTCGGGAGACTTCCACGGCGCGCTGGCGGCTGGTGCGCTGGCGGCGGCCGTCAACGGCCCGCTGGTGCTCAGCGGCACCGACAGCCTGTCGCAGGACGCCTCTGACGCGATCGGTCGCGCGCTGGGGAGCAACTCGGGCAAGACCGCGTACGTCGTGGGCGGGCCGTTCGCCTCCGGCGTCCAGTCGTCGCTGGCTGGCCTCGGTCTGAACGTCGTGGAACTCGGCGGCGCGGACCACATCGACACGGCCGCTGCCGTCGCTCGGGCGCTGCCCGGCACGCCGCCGGCGGCGATCGTGACGACCGTCACCAACTACCCCGACGCCCTCGCGGGCGCCGCGCTCAGCGCCGTGACCGGCTGGCCGATCCTCTACACCAATCCTTCGTCGCTGTCATCGGGGACCGTCGACGTGCTCGACGAGCTCGGGATCGGCTCGACCTACGTGCTCGGTGGGACGGCGGCGGTGAGCCAGACGGTGGCCAACCAGCTTGGAACGGCCGGCGCGCCCGTCGCCGAGCGCATCGCGGGCACTGATCGCTACGGGACCGGTGCCGCCATCGCCACCTTCGGTCTGAGCCGCGGGCTGCGGGCGGACCACGTCATGATCGCCACCGGGCAGAACTTCCCCGATGCTCTCGCGGGTGGTGGGCTGGCCGACGTGCTGAAGGCCCCGGTCCTTCTGACGCCGACGGGGAGCCTGGCGCCTGCCGCCGCCGGCTGGTTGTCGCAGCACAAGGCCACGATCGACGCGGTCTACCTGCTCGGCGGTGGGGCCGCGTTGAGCGCGCAGGTCGAGGACGCCATCGCGAGCGTGCTGCGCTGAGCGCAGCCGAGGTAGGCTCGGGCTCCGCCCAGGTCACCTCGGAGGACCCTCGCCGATGCGCACGCGCCTGTCCGGTCTCGTCCTGCTCCTGACCCTGCTGGTCCTGCCCGTCGCTGCCGCCGGCGCGGCAGTCGCGGGCCCCGCCGAGGCTGCCGACACCGTCGTGGCCACCGAGGCGGGTGAGGAGGCACCCGGGCTGGAGCCACGGACCGCCGACAACCTCGACAACGAGTTCCGCCCCGAGGGCTACGAGGAACCCTGGACCTACTGGCTCGGGGTGTTCGTGCTGGTGAGCACCGTTCCGGTTCTGGCGCTGGTGGGGCTGCTGTACTACCTGCTGGTGCACCGCCACCGCGACCAGGCCAAGGCCGGCGCCCGCTGAACGGGTCCGACGCGCCTCCGGTTCTCGACGAGCGCATCGCCCTGTGGGCGGCGCGACTGGTCGCTCCGAGCCGTGGCGAGGAGCCGGTCCAGGTCGCCCGGCTGCGCGCTGATGTCGCCGGCGAACTGGCCGAGGTCGACGCCGCTGCCCGTGCCTGGTCGCAGCTCGGGGCCGGGCTGCCGCCGACCCAGGTCCGCGTGGTCGGGCGCGTGGGGTGGGTACGCGCGAACCTGCGGGCACTGCAGGGGGCGTTCGATCCGCTGGCCGCCAAGCTCACCTCGAACCGCGCCCTCGCGTCCCGCGCCGTCGGGTTGCAGGTCGGGCTGCTCCTGGGCCTGCTGTCGACCAAGGTGCTGGGCCAGTACGTGCTGCCGCTCGGCGGGCCCGGGCTGGGGCAGCTCGTGGTCGTCGGGCCGAACCTGCTCGACCTCGAGGCCCGCTTCGGCCCGCTGGCGGCCGACCTGCGGCGCAGCGTCCTGCTGCACGAGGTCACCCACCGGCTGCAGTTCGACGGGGTGCCGTGGCTGGGCCAGCACCTGCGCGACCTGCTGGCTCGCTACCTGTCCCATGCCCGCATGGACGGCAGCGCCGTCAAGCAGATCGCGGGTCGCCTGCCCGGTGCCCTGGCACGGGCGCGCGACGAGTCCAGCATCACGCCGATCGTCGAGGCCGTGCTGACCGAGGACCAGGTCGCGGTGGTCCGGGATGCGCAGGGACTGATGTCGTTGCTCGAGGGCCACGGCAACGCCGCGATGTTCCGCGGGGCCGCAGGCGTGGTCGGCGACAGCGCGGCCGTCAGGGGGGCGCTCGAGCAGCGGCGCACGGACGTCACCACCCGCATCCTGGCCGTGGTGGCGGGCATGGAGATGAAGCAGCGCCAGTACCGTGAGGGCGAGGCGTTCGTGGCCGCGATCGTGGACCGGGTCGGCACCTCGGGGCTCAACCAGGCGTTCGCGGCCCCCGAGAACCTGCCGCGGGCCGACGAGGTCAACGACCCGGACTCGTGGCTGGAGCGGGTGGGCCTGGCCCCGTCGTCGGAGGACGGCTGAGGCACACTCGCCCCGATGGCGTCGGCGGGAGCGTCCCGCCAGGCCGGGGAAGGTCCCGGATGGGTCCGCGTGAGCCGCGCCTGCCCGGCCCGCTGCCGGCCGGGCTGGACCGTGAGGCGCTGGTCGGCGAGGTC
>DASWKO010000138.1:0-8946 GCA_036396595.1 Nitriliruptorales bacterium
GCCACAGCGTTGGCGATCGCCTCGCGGATCACGCTGGTGGGTAACCGCTCCAGTTCGTGGCGGCGGGCCCCGAGCACCACCAGCTGCGTCCCCAGTTCATCTCGCAATGCCTGGGCGGCCTGCTCGACCTGAGCGTCCAGCGGTCCGGTGATCTGCACCCGCCGGTCGTAGTCGGCCTCGCCGGCGGGGTAGCGGAACAGCTCGATGTAGGCCTTGCCCAGCACCTCGTGGGGATCGTCCAGCAGGTACAGCGCGCCCGCAACCGTCAACCGCAGCACACCGTCTTCTCCGAGCGCGAGTCCGGCCTCGATGAGTCGGTCCTCGACGCCGTCCGAGGTCCAGCCCCACACCTCGGCCAGCCGCTCGACCAGTGCGTCCGACGCCTGAGCAAGCGTCGCGTCTACCGAGGTCGTCTCGAACCTGGTCAGCGTTCGCTGCGCCATCAGCCGGACCAGGCCCTCACCCAGCAGCGGCACGCTGGACGCACCGCGCCGAACCAGCACCGCGCCGTTGGGCATCTGCGCCACGCCCTCGCGTCGTCGTGCCACCGCAACCACGATCAGGGGAACGTCAACGACGTGCAACTGCGCGATCTCGAACCTGCCGGGATTGGTGACTTGGCCGATGGCCCGATGGATGTCCGCCTGCGTCTCACCGGTCAACTCCCGACCCAGCGGCGCCGCATCGTCACGCACCCCGAGCAGCAGCACACCCCCGTCGGAGTTCGAGAACGCAACCACCGCCTCCTGGACCCGCGTGGTCGACACGCCCTCCTTGAACTCCACCCACGCCGACTCGCCCGGGAACTCTCGCCGGAACTCATCGAGCGTGAACAGCAACGGCAGCGGTCGCCGAGCCTCTGGATCCCACACCGGATATGCCAAACTTCCTATCCTTGATCCAGTTGTGTGGGAAGTTTGTCATAATAGCCGTCCCGGAACACGCACCTGCAGCGGTTCGATTCCGCCCCCGACCACTCTCCGGAACCGCCCCGCAGGGCCCGCGCAGATCCACCTGGAGGTGGCGTCCGACGAGATTGAATACTTGGATGCACGAGAACGCACCCAACTCTTCAACTTCGTGGGAGCCCCGACGCGAACCGCCCGCCGGGCCACCGGCGCCAGGGCCTCGCCGTCGCCTCAGGTGCGGCGGGCGACGGAGACCGAGTAGGCGCCGCGGCGCGCGTGCAGGATCGGGTCATCCGTGAGCACGATCCCGTCGGTCACCCGGGTGGGGTCGAACACGAGCACGTCGCCTTCGTGCTCCCGATCGAAGGCCAGCGCGTCGATCCGTAGCTGCCCCAGACGCACGACCTCGCGGTCCTCGGGCCACTCGGCGGTGGGGTCGGTCAGCGGATCCTCGGCCGCGGCGAGCTGCAGATCGAGGTGGAAGAGACCCGACCCGACGTCGAGGCGGTCGACCAGATCGCGGCGCAGGTAGTCGGGCGCCAGCCCCTTGCGCTCGTCGTCGGGCACCGCGACCTCCCCCTCGTCCGGGACGAGGTGGTAGCGCCCGTGGCGCAGCCGGTCGTCGCGGTCCACGAACCCGAACGCGTGGACGCCGTGATAGGCGGTGGTGAGGAAGCTGGCGGGGATCGGGTGCGTCAGCCCGGCCGACACCGCGGCCATCGCCTCGGGGTGCTCGTCGAGGTAGGCGCCGACCTTGGTCAGGTCTGGCTTGCCGGTCTCGGGGTCCGGGACGCGCGCGTGGGTGAACGCGAGGAAGTCCTCGGGCGTGCGCGCGAAGAACACCGGCACCGACAGCGCCACGATGTCCGTGGTGGTGCCGTCGGGGAGGTAGAACTTGACGGCCATCCCCCGCCCGTCGCGGACCTTGTCGGGGACGGTCGGGTCACCGTTGCCGTTGGAGAACCGCACGTGCGCCCGGGTCGGCTCACCCTGCAGGTGCACGGCACGCGACAGCTCGCCCGCCTGCGCAGTCGCCGAGAACGTCGCCGCACACAGCACGCCGGTGGCGTGCGCGGCCCGATAGCCGGCGTGGAGGCCGTACAGCGCCGTGAGCGCGTCGACCAGCCGCTCGGAGAGTCCCTCGTCCACGCCGGCACCTCCCGGTCCGTGCGTCACACCGTAGACGCACCGCACATCGCGGTGGGGCTCGCGCCGTCGGGTGAGTGGGTTCGGCGCATCAACGAGCCGAACTCACCCACTCGAGGTGCCGGGCGAAGCGGTGCTCGCGCCGTGCGGTGGGGTCAGCTCGACACCCATGGCCAACGAGCGTCACGCCTCCGCCGGGCGCAGCGGTGCTCGCGCCGTCCGGTGGGGTCAGGCCTCGGGGTCGGGAGGCACGATCCGGCGGCCGGTCACCTCGTTGGGGCGCAGTCGGACCCACCGATCGCGATCGGCGGCGTTGGCCCACGGTTCCAGGTCGAGCTCCTCGAGCTCGGCGATCTCGTCGTCATCGAGTACCTGCTCGGCGGTTCCCGTGGCGATCACGCTCCAGCCGGTGCGCGTCTCGGCGTCGAACTCGTCGACCTCGAACGACGCTGGCTTCTCGACGGCCGCCGCGTGGAGCTTGGCCCCGAAGGTGGTGCGGAACACGATGCTGCTGCCCGACAGCCGGTGGTTGACCGGGAACACCCGGGGCTCACCTTCGTCGATGAACGCGAAGCGTCCCACCGGCGCGCCGTCCAGCAGATCCAGGCACTCCTGGTAGGTGAGCACCTCCAGGCCACCCCGATCAATGGGCAGGGGGTCCGAGGCCATGCCGGCTCCCTTCGGCTCGGTCAGCGCCCCACGCGCAGCGCCGACGGGCCGCAACCGTAGCGATGTCGGCATCAGCCCGTGCGGGCGATGCGGCGATGATGCGCCCGTCCGGCTGCGGAACCGGGCGCAGCGTGATGCGCCACGTCGAGCGATCATCGCCCTCGAAGACCAGGCTGGTGCCAGGCGGGCGCCGGACGACGGTCATGCTGACGTCGCCATCGCGGACGATCGAGGTGTGCAGCTCCGGATCGAGAAGATCCTGCAAGGCACGATCGGGCACCAGGAGCAGCTCGACCGAGGGAGCGACCCACAGGGTCCGAGACGCCTGATCGAGCCCGTCGAGGTCGTAGCGGGCCCCGTCGCGTGCGGTGAGCAGGTGCCCGAACCCACCTCGCCGGTCCTCGCCGATGCCGTGCACGGCGTGGCCAGGCGCGTAGAAGTTGAGATGCCGGAACGACCCGCCACTGGCTGGCAGAGCCAGCACCTGCGCCTTGGAGGGATCGAAGCGCTGCATCAGGTCCTCGATCGCGCCCCAGTGCTCGTCGTTGGCTGGCAGGTTGTACTGGCGCGTGCGTTCGAGCGCGTCGGCCGGGGAGGGGACGAACACCGACGACGACGCGGGCCCCAGGCCCGAGGCAGCCCGCGCGGAGGGCTGGAACAGGGTCGTGCTCGCGGACGGGAGGAGGAAGAACGTGACCGTGTTGACGGCCACGAAGGCGCCGGCCCCCACCCAGCCGCTCGCGAGCCGGGGCACACGCAGGGTCCGGCTCCAGCCGGTCCGCCGGCGCTCCCGCCAGGCGTCCTCGATCTGTGTCATGGCAGCCCCGGCCACCACGAACAGAGCGGGGAGGACCACGAGCATGTAGCCGAGCTGCCCGGTGTGCAGCGACAGGTAGACGATCAGCGCCGGAACCAGCCAGCGGACCACCAACGCCCGGTCGTCGTGCTCGAGCGCGCGGAAAGGGCGGACGCGGTACCGGACGGCCCCCAGGACCGCGAAGAGCGCGGCACCGAGCCCGAACAGCCCCCCGGCGGCAACCAGGCCGACGTTCTGCAGCAAACCGGCGAGGTCACCACCCGGCGCCCAGGTACGCCCACCGGCGAACGTGGCCAGGGCCAGGGACTCGCGAACGTACGCAGTCGGTCCGCCTGACAACCACACCAACGGGGTCAGCCACACCAGTGTCCCGAACACCACGGCCGAGGCGGCACACCACCGCACCCGGCAGTCGAAGGCGCGCGCGCCGTACCACCAGAGGGGTAGCAGCAACACGGCGTCCGTCTGCCGCACGGCACCGAGCACGACGATCAGGAGGCAGGCGACGAACAGGGAGCGCACGCTGCGGTCCCGGTGAGCCCGATGCGCCGCCAGGGCAAGGCCGACGATGATCGCGCCGGCCACGACATAGGTGAGCGCGACCAGGCTGTAGTACCAGAGCAGTGGCGAACTCCCCAGCAGGAGGGCGGTGAGGACGGCGTATCGGCGGGGCAGCATCCGGCGGGCGAGCAGCAGGTACAACGCGGGCGTCAGCGCCCCGGCGACGACGCTGATCAGGGTCAGGGCAGCATTCGGATCGCCCACGACCGCCGCCACGAGGCGGCCGAGCAGCACGTAACCGATGTAGCCGGGCGGGTGCGGTTGATGGTGGGCGAGGTCGAACCGGTCGACCCCGAGCGCGAAGTTCACCGCGTCCCAGTTGACCAGGAACGTCGATCTCAGCGGCAGCCGGACGGCCAGGAAGGTGAGGAACAACACCACCGCGACGACACGGTCGTCACCGAGGAGTAGGCGCAGCCGAGCCACGTGCGCTCCAGGGGCCGGAGAACGGAACGGGACGACGGAGTTTGGCGCGGGCCCGCCTCAGCCTGGCCGGCGTACCAGAGCATCCGGACAGCGTGCGATGTGCCAAGTCCATCGGACCGGGACCCGTCAACCGACCCACCGGCCACCCGCGGTGAGGATGGGTAGGGGAACCTGCGCGCACTCGCGCACGGCTGATGCACGCGCTCGTGAGGACGGATCCATGGACGAGGTTCGACGCCCACCACGCGTGGTGATGTTCGGGACCTATGACGCGTCCCGGCACCCGCGCGTCGCCGTTCTGCGGGACGGTCTGGAGGCTGCGGGCTGCAGCGTCGTCGAGTGCAACGTCCCCCTCGGTGACTCCACCGCCGACCGGGTCGCCCTCGCTGGAGCACCCTGGAAGGCACCGAAGCTGGTCGCGCGCGTCGGACGCATCTGGACCCAGCTCCGCCGGCGGGCAGCAACCCTCCCCGACCCCGACGTGGTCGTCGTGGGCTACCTGGGCCACCTCGACGTGCACCTGGCGCGTCGACTCTGGCCGACCGCCGCCCTGGTCCTCGACCACCTGGTCGGGCTGGGCGACACGCTGCGGGACCGCCAGGCCAACGCTGCGCTCGCGCGCGGGTTCGATGTCGTCGATCGAGCCGCACTGCGCGCCGCGGATCTCGTGGTCGTCGACACTCCGGCGCACCAGGCGCTGCTGCCCGCGGAGAGCCGGTCGAAGGCCGTCGTCGTCCCCGTGGGGGCGACCGATGACTGGTTCCGGCGCCCGGAGCCACGGTCCGGACCGTTGCGCGCGGTCTTCTTCGGGCTCTACACGCCGCTGCACGGCGCCCCCGTGATCGGTCGGGCGGCTGCGGTCTTGCGCGGGATGCCGATCCGGTTGACGATGATCGGCCACGGCCAGAGCCTCGAGGAGACCCGCGCGGCAGCCGATGGCGCGCAGGTCACGTGGCGTGACTGGCTGCCGGCTGCCGAGCTGCCCGGCGTCGTGGCCGACCACGACGTGTGCCTGGGGATCTTCGGCACCACCGCGAAGGCTGGACGGGTCGTCCCGACCAAGGCCTACCAGGGAGCTGCCGCCGGCTGCGCCATCCTGACCAGCGCCACCGCGCCACAGCGGGATGCGTTCGGCGAAGCGGGCTGCTACGTCCCGGCGGGGGACGCGATGGCCCTCGCGGTGAGCCTCGCGGAGTTGGCGGGTGATCGGGAGGGGCTGGAGGAGCGTCGCCGGGCCGGCTGGCGCCTGGCGGACCGGCACTTCCGCCCCGCGCAGGCCGTGAGGCCCCTGGTCCAGGCCATCGACCGCATCACGGTCACGGCGTCACCGGTGGCATCGTGAAGGTGCTGTACATCGTCGGCAAGGGTCGCAGCGGCAGCACGCTGCTGGACACGACGCTCGGGCACATCGACGGGCTGTGGTCCACGGGTGAGCTGTGGCACCTGTGGGCGTGGGGGCTCGAAGGCCGTCACCGGTGCGGCTGCGGCAAACCGGTCCCCGATTGCCCGTTCTGGTCGGCGGTCATCGACCGCCTCCGTGACGAGGGGCGGGCCCAGGGCCTCGACGAGCTGGAGCGGCTGGACGCGCGGGCGCTGCTCGACCGCCAGCAGCGGGTGATGAGCTGGCCGTCGGTGCCCCGACTGCTGCTGTCCCAATCGCGCGGATCACAGGGCTGGCGTGACCTCGAGCGCCACGTCGCCGTGCTGGGAGCGCTGTACCGGGCCGTCGGCGCGGTGTCGGGCGCCCGGGTGATCGTGGACTCCTCGAAGTTCCCGGCCCACCCGGGCCTGCTCGGCCTGGTCCCCGGCATCGAGCCGCACCTGGTCCAGCTCGTGCGCGACCCCCGGGCGGTGACCTATTCCTATCGGCGCCTCAAGGTGTGGCCCGACCGCGACCCACCCGAGCCGATGCCTCGGTTCGGTCCCACGTACAGCGCCACGAGCTGGATCGCACGCAACGTGGCGACCAACCTGATCCGCTCCCGACTCCCCCGTGGACGCAGCACCGTGGTGCGCTACGAACAGTTCGTGGCCTCGCCGGCGCCCACCCTGCGCGCCATCGCCCGGCTCGTGGGCGAGGAGCCGTCCGAGCTCCCCGTGATCGGTCAGAACCGGCTGCGGCTGACGCCGAGGCACACGGTCGGCGGCAACCCGGACCGCTTCAACACGGGGTCGGTCCAGCTACGCGAGGACGACGAGTGGCGACGCGCCGGCTCGGGCTACGACCGCGCCATCACGACGCTGCTGACGGCTCCTCTGCTTCCGACGTACGGGTACCCGGTGCGGACGACGAGGCCCTGACCTTGTCCACCCCCCCGCCCGACCGCCGCTCGACCAGCTCCACGCCTGCCGCCAGGGGAGCCAGGACGACCAGCCCGATCGCGCGGTTGAGCGCCGCCACCAGGAAGCCGACCGACATCGGCAGCCCCACGAGTGGCGCCAACGCCGCCGACAGGCCCTCGCGCACGCCCAGACCGCCGGGGAACACCCCCAGTGCGGCCGCCAGCGCGATCGCGACCGCCAGGACGAGCGGCTCAGCCAGGCCGGCGGGGACCCTCACGGCGGCCAGCAGAAGTGCCAGCCTCAGGACGATGGTCGCCACCGATGCGACCTCGACCGCGACCGCCCACGCCGCGAAGCGGGCCACGCGCCCCTCCGACGCGGCGTGGCGCGCGCCCAGGATGCTGGCGACCTCCGAGACCACGCCGCCCACCAGGAGCGGCGCCGCCGCGAGCACGTGGCCGCCAACCAGCAAGGTCGTCCCGGCGAGCAGGCAGGACACCGCGATCCACGCGAGCGCCACCACGACCGTCGCCACGCCCGCCCGGACGGGGGCGACACCGTCGCGCTGGAGCGCCCGCCAGCGCACCATCGTCGCGCCCGGCAGCGGCAGCAGGTTGGCGGCCGAGCCCAGGACGGTCACGCGCAGGGCGATCCGGAAGGTGATGCGCCGCCCGGTCGCCCAGCCCGACAGCACGAACTCGAGCCCGTTGACCACCGTGCTCGCCGGCACCCCCACCACGATCGCGAGCAGGAGTGGGGTCCCGTCCAGTTGCGACCAGCCGATCTCGAGGTCGCGGACCGCGAGGACCGCGGCCACGGTCAACGCCATGGTCGCGAGCACGAGCAACACCCGCTGGAGGCGCTGCGGCACGGGGCGCTGTGCCCTGCTGACCCACTCGAGCAGGCGCACCGCCAGTCCCCAGTCGTGGCGGGCGTCGGGGGGTTCGAGCGATCCAGTCACCGCAGCCTGCCTCCCTCGTCGGTCGTTCACGCTACGTCCCTGCCTGGCCCCGCGGGCACGGCCGTCGGGACCATCGGCCCGTCGCATCAGGAGGAGCCATGCCGGCCGAGTCATCCGTTGAACCGGCGTCCCTGGCCCGCTCCTACGTCGGTCCGGCCGAGCAGTACGACGTGGCGGCTGCCATGCAGTTCAACCTGCTCACCGCCCGCGAGACCGACCCCCGTTGAACACCCGGAGGCTGCCCCCCGGCCCGGCAGAGCAGCCTTCTGAGGCGCAGCATGTGCTCCCCTGGATCGGTGCGGTGCTCGTCGTGGTCGTTCTCGTCTCGATCGGGCTGCCGCTGGTGGGCGCCCGCGTGTTCGCCGCGACCGACAACCTCTTCCTGCACGCTCCGTGGTCCGAGCTCGCCCCACCAGGGGTCGTGCCGACCAACCCGCTCGTGGCGGACACGGTCGACGCCGTCCTGCCCCGGTGGGCGGAGGTCCAGGACCGGCTGGGAACCGGGGACTTCCCGCTGTGGTCGACGCTGCCGCTCGGCGGCATCCCCGTGGGCAGTCAGATCAACAGCGCGCTGCTGGCGCCGATGGGCCTGCCGTACTACCTGATCCCGCTGCGGCACGCCCCCGCGGTCTCCAAGCTGATGGAACTCGCGGTCGCCATCGGCTTCACCTACCTGTTCCTGCGCCGGGTGGGCGTCGAGCGCCCCGCGGCGCTGTTCGGGGGCCTGGTGTTCGCCTACACGGGGTTCCAGGTGGCATGGACCAACTGGCCGCAGGCCGGGGTCGGGGCCACCATCCCCGCCCTGCTCTGGGCGGTCGACCGGCTCGCCACCCGACCCGCACCACACAACGTGGCGATCGTGGCGATCGCGACCGCTGCCCTGGTGCTCGGTGGGTTCCCGGCCGTCGCCGGCTACGGGCTGCTGGTGGCCGCGATCTGGGGGCTCGTCCGCGCCTCGCAGCGAGCGCCGGAAGAAGGGATCCCGATGGTCCGCGCGCTGCTCGCGCGGCGGGTGGCCTGGCTGGCCGCGGCCGGCGCGCTCGGCCTGGCGCTGGCCGCCGTCCAGCTCCTGCCCTTCGCCGGATGGCTCGAGGTGATCGACACGGCCTACCGGGAACAGAGCGCGCGATCGCCCCTGCCGATCGAGTCCCTGGTCGCGCTGGTCGTCCCCGACG
>DASWKO010000139.1:0-5844 GCA_036396595.1 Nitriliruptorales bacterium
GCTGTCGTCGCTCGCCGTGGCGTTGACGACCAGCTCCCAGCCACCTGGGCCGAAGCTTGCGGGCTTGGCCAGCGTCAACGTGTCCGACGCGCTGCCCGCCGTCGTGCTGGCGACGTTGGTGGTCGTGCCTGCGCGGCGCAACGCGAGCGTCGCACCCGCGGCCGCCGGCTTGTTCAACGTCACCGTGAACTCGTCCAGATCCTGGAACGCGAACACGTCGTCCGCACCATGCAGCGGCGTCGAGGTGAGGATGCCGAACGAGGACGCGTTGAAGACGTAGCGCACCGTGTTGGAGTCGCCGGCGCGTCCCACCACCGTCCCGCCGCAGTTCGACGCCGTGCGCTGCTCGAGCGTGACCACCAGGGTGTTCGTCCCCGTCAGCATCGTGACCTCAGGGCTTTCGGGATCGCTCGGGTCGTTGAAGCGGACCTGGCCGTTGCTGGGGACGCTCCCCGACGCGAAGCACCGGGACTGGGCGGCCACCAAGCCGTTGTGCCACAGCGTCACCCGTTGCGCGAACGCCGAGGACGTGCTGAGACCGCCAACGGTGATGAGAGGGGTCGGATCCACCCGCGGCGTGTCGTCCCCGACCACGGGGATCCTCGCGTTGGCGAAGTTCAGTGGGTCGGTGTTGACCCCGTCGACCGCGACGATGCGGGGCACCGCTGGGAGCAACCGGTCGAACTCCGTGGACCAGCCCGCGGAGACGTTGCCGCGGTTGCCTGCGGCGTCGGCCAGCCGGACCGTGAACTCCAGGGTCGAGTCGTTCTCGTCGTTGTTGAGGCTGACCGGGGCCGAGACGATCTGCTCGCTGCCCGTGGCCGCGAACGTCTCGTCGTGGCGCTCACTGCCGCCCACGAACACGATGACGTGGCCGGTCTCGCCGTTGCTGAACGCCCCCGAAGGCACGATCACGTCCAGCCTCGTCTGGGGCTTCTCGGTCCTGGACGCCGCCGAGCCCCCACCGATCAGGCCCTCGGTCTGGTCGAAGTTCACCGCGTAGAGCTGTGGCGTGCCTGGCGGAGGCGTGTTGTCCTCGGAGGCATCGGTGGCCTCGACCGCGACGGGGTCGGACGGCGCGGTCTGGTTGCCCGTGGTGTCCTTGATCCGGTACCGGTAGCAGTAGGCCTCACCCGTCTCGACCGTGTCATCCGTGAAGGACGTGTTCGTCTTGGGCTTGGACTCCCCGATGACCTCGAACGACGGGCCACCGACCATGATGGGGCTGGCGTCACAGTCGGTGAAGCTGCTCGGGTTGGCGCGCTCGACGATGTAGGCCGCGGCGTCCTTCTCGGGCGCTTCGATCCACGACACCACGATCTTCGGACCAGGCTGGTTCTGGACGTTCGGGGCGCTGGCGGGCGCCGCAGGGATCTCGTCCGTGGGGGTGGCCACGTTGGACTTGGGGGACAGCTTCGAGGTGTTGCCGAACCGGTCGCTGGCCGTGACGGCCGTCTCGTAGTCGGTGCCGGCGGTCAGGCCGCCGATCGTCAGCGCCGTCTTGCCCGTGACCGTGCCGGCCTTGGTCGAGTTCGCCGTCGTCAGCTCGTCGTCCGAGGCCTCACGCACGTACACCGTGTAGGTGATGGCCCCGCCGCTGGCGTCCGTCGACGCCTCCCACGTGACATCGAGGTGCTTGCCGTCGTCCTCTGGGGTGTCGGCCGCGGCGACGCCGGCCGGGACGGTCGGCGGCTTGGTGTCCTTGGGGATGCCGCCGGCCCTGGCAGCGGCCTCGAAGACGGCGTCGGTGACCACGCTGGTCGCACCGATGAGGGTCAGCGAGCCGACCCGGTCGTCGCCGTCACCGTTGAGGTAGCACAGCGTCGCCGCGCTGTTGGTCGGCAGGTTCGAGCAGTCCACGGGCCAGGTGTCGGGGTCGTCGGTGTTGACGATCAGGACAGGCGCGGCCCGGTCGCCCGACAGCGGGGCGGCCGCGATGCCGTAGGCGAAGTTCGTGCCCCAGCCGTTGACCAGGATGAAGTGGTCGCCGTCGGTCGACACGCCCTTGTTCCACAGGCGCCGCGCGACGTCGATGGCGGTGGTCACGCGCGTGTCGCCCGCGTACCGGGACACCGTGATGCCCATCTGGACGAGCTGGCCGGCGTGGTCCGCGGGTACCGCGTTGGGGCCACCGCAGATGATGACCCGGTCGATGTCCATGCCGTTGAGCGCGTCGACGGTCGCCTGAGGCAGCGAGTCGGCCCGCGGGTTGGTCAGCACGACCGGAGTCTGGGTGTTGGCCGCGTACCCCCCACAGGCGATCGCGTCGGGCCAGCCCTGCGTCTCGTCCTTGCCGGCGTCGCCGCGTGCACGCACGAGGATCGCGGTCCGGCCCGGGCCCGCGCCGACGAAGAACTGCGCCGCGTTGGCGGCCGTATTGACCCGGTCGTCGCCACCGATGCGGATGGTGCGGTAGCCGGCACCCTTCAGCTCCTGCTCGACGGCGGGCTCGAGGGCCACCTCGCCGCCCATGAGGTAGACGTCGCCACCGGCGGCCAGGACCCGGTCGAGTTCTGTGCGCGTGGCGCTCGCCAGCCGGTTGGAGGGGGTGAACAGGACCGGCGCGTCCTTGTCACCGGACAGGGCGCTCGCGGCCAGGCCGTCGGGGAACTTGTCATCGCGGGTGAGGATCACCGCCCCGGCCTCATCGGCCTTGTACAGGCGCTTGCTGATCGCGATCCCGGCGCTGATGGCGTCCGAGACGCTGATGCGCTCGGTGTCCGGGTACGGGATCAGCGCATTGGCGCCGCCAGGCGTGAGCCCGACGAGCGTGCCCAGCGCCAGCGCCAGGGTCAGGGCGGTCGCCACGAGCGGCGACCGGCGGGTGCGACGTTGCACGATCTCCTCCAGATCGGGTGCGGCGGCGGTGCCGACTGGAGGCTCTTGCCCCCGTTTCCCAGCGCGTGCGGTCCGGACGCACGTGCGGGAGGCTACCAAGACCACCTACGGAGTTCTTCGACGTCAACCACCCCGACACCTGCCTCGAACCCTGCGGACGACACGATGGACACGCGTCTCCCTGCCCGACCAGACGCCGCACCGGCGGCGCAACCGACGGCTTGCCGCCGATGGGTCCGCACGTCACGCTCACGCCGGTGACGCCGCTGCCTCCGTCCCGCAGGAGCCACTATCCGCACGCCTGCCGCACTCGTCACGGCATTGAGCCTGGCCGGCTCCCTGTTCGCTCCGGTGACGGCTGGCGCCGCGCCGCCGCCGGATCGCGGGGCTGCCGGGGCGGGGCCACCCGACCGCGAGGTCGTCTCCGCCTCCGGCTCCGACGCTGCTCGACCCTCGACCTACCTCGATCCCTGCGAGCACACACCGGCCGGGGTGACACCGTCCCCGGTCGACCTGCGCGAGTTGGTGATCGACGACCTGTTCCAGCGCGACGGGCAGAGCTTGGACGACAGCGAGCCGGTCGACATCCGGTTCCGGCTGTGCCGTCCGCTGAACTCGGCAGGAGCACCCACGCTGCGGGTCGATCTGCACCCGCGCATCGACACCGAGGGCGGGGCCGACACCGACTATGCCGAGGACCCCACCCGGTGGGTGCTGTTCGTCCCCCCGCCCACGCCACCCGAGGGTTGGACCTGGGAGCTGCACCGGGCCACGACCACCGTCTCCGAGCTGGTCACGACCGGCCCGGTCGACATCGTGGGTCCACGTGACGAGCTGACCGAGCTCCGCGCGGCGGTCCCCCCATCGCAGATCCGGGCGGCCGGGGATCCCGACACCTCGTCCGAGACGGGCCTGCCTCCCATCGCGATCCGCGCCTGCACCAGCGCGGACGACTGCGGGCCCGGCTACCAACTGGATGCGCTGGGTCGCAACCGCGTCACGGTCGACTCCAGCAGCTCTGCCGTCGACTACCTGCCCGAGCCGCGACACCTTCCTGTCACCTACCCGTCGTTCTGCCAGCACGGTCCGTTCCCGGGCAGGATGCACGCTCCCGCGCAGGTGGCGGTCGACCCGCTGTCGGCAACCCGGTTGACGGCGCGGGGCTGGACCCGGCTGACCACCCTGCCCGACGGCAGCGCCGTCTTCCGCGGCACGCCCGAAGCGGTACGCGAGGTCGCACCGCACGCCGCGGTGGATCGGGTGGGGCTGCGACGGGCCAGCATCGAGCCCGACGACCCGTACTACCCCGCTGACGGCGAGGCCGCTCCGACCGGCCAGTGGAGCCTGCGCCGGCTGGGCGCGCCCGAGGCGTGGGAGCTCACCACGGGTGAGCAAGACGTGCTGGTGGCCGTGCTCGACTCGGGGTTCGACGGGTTGCACCCCGACCTCGCCGGGCGAGCGGTGGCCGGGCGCGACTACGTCCAGACACGGCTGACGACGCCCCGCCCGCTGGACCTCAGCACCGACACCGACTTCGGCGGGCACGGTTCGTTCGTCGCGTCGATGATCGGGGCGGCCACCGACGATGGTGCCGGGATGGCCGGCCTCGGATGGCGCACCGGGCTGCTGCCGGCACGCGTGTTCGACGCCGAGTCGTGCGCGTCCGACGCCGCGCTCATCGACGCCATGGACTGGGCGGTGCGACAGGGCGCCGTCGCGATCAACCTGTCGCTGGGCGGCCCGGAGACCTCCGACGCCCTGCTGGCAGCCGGCGAGGCGGCGGCGGCGGCCGGAGTCATCCCGGTGGCGGCGGCCGGCAACCAGGGCACGCTGGCGATCGAGTACCCGGCGTTCTACGACCCCTACCTGTCGGTGACGGCGACGGGCTACGCCGAACCGGGCTCGTCGGTCGAGGATCCCATCGCCAGCTACTCCACGCGCAACAAGGGCGTGGACATCGCCGCGCCCGGCGGATCCGGCAGCGGCGGCGCCTCCCGGGACGTGCTCGGCGCATGCTGGCAGGACCCGGTCGTCCAGCGCGGGTACTGCCGCCGGGCGGGGACGTCGTTCTCGACGCCGCTGGTGGCCGCGACGATCGCGCTGGCCCGCGACCTGGATCCCGGGCGCACGGTGCAAGGGCTGCGGCAGCTCCTCGACGACACCGCGCTGGACCTCACGGCCTGCACGGCCTGCGAGCCGGGCCCCGACATCGCCTCGGGCAGCGGCCGGCTGCGCACGGGCCGGGCCATCTCGTGGCTGGGACAGCGCGCCGAGACGCTCGAGATCGTGGGCGGCGACACCGGCGCGGTGGCGGGCTCGGTCACGGCCAGCCAGGCCACGTTCGCTGGCGGCGGCGCGACGAAGGCGCTGCTGTCGCGCGACGACGTGTTCGCGGACGCCCTGGCCGGAGCGCCCCTGGCCGGTGCGGACGGGCCGATCCTGCTCACGCCCACGCAGGAGCTGGACGAGCGCACGGCCGGCGAGCTCGTGCGCGTGCTGCCCAAGGGCGCGACGGTCACGCTGCTGGGAGGTCCCGATGCCCTGTCCGCCCGGGTCCTGACCGACGTGGAGGCGCTGGGCTACCGCACCCAGCGCCTGTGGGGCCCGACCCGGATCGAGACCGCCGTCGAGATCGCGGACCGGGTCGTGCGCGCGACCGGCCGCCAGGTGCTCGTGGCGTCCGCAGCCAACTGGCCCGACGCCATCGCCGGGGGTGCGTACGCCGCGGCCACCGGCGTGCCGCTGCTGCTGACGTGGCCCGACGGGGCCGATGCCGCGCGCAGCCCGCGCTTCCTCGACACCCTGGCTGCCTACGCGCCCAGCGACGTGGTGCTGCTCGGCGGGACGGCGGCCGTGTCCGTCGACACCCAGCGGCAGATCGAGGAGCGCGTCCCGGGGGTCACCCGCCGCGTGTCCGGCGACACCCGCAACGGGACCGCCGCGCGGGCCGTCACCGAGCTGTGGACCCGCACCACCGGTCGGACCGGTGACCGGTTCGTGATCGTC
>DASWKO010000140.1:0-18703 GCA_036396595.1 Nitriliruptorales bacterium
GCGGTCGCCGCCCGCACCTTCTACGTCGTCGACACGCTGGAGTACCTCAAGCGCGGGGGCCGGCTGTCGAGCACGCAGGCTCTGATCGGCGGCGTGATGCGTGTCAAGCCGATCCTCACGACGGTCGACGGGCGGGTCGAGGTCACGGACCGGTCCCGGACCTGGAGCCGGGCGCTGGAGCGGCTGACGGAGCTGGCCGTCGGCGCTGCCGTCGGCGCTGCCGACGCGCGTGTGGACGTGGTCGTGTCGCACGGGCTCGCGCCGGAACGGGCCGAGCAGCTCGAGCAGACCCTGCGCGAGCGGCTCGACATCCGTGAGCTGTTCCGCACGCGCGTCGGTCCGGTGATGGGCACCCACACCGGCCCCGGCTCCCTGGGCGTGGCGGTCGTCGCCAGCGACGCCTGACTATCCACAGGGCGTGACCGACCGGATCGGCGCCTACGTCCTGAGGCGGCGAGGCTGGGCGGCGTGGCCGATCACCTCAGGCGGCTCGCCGCCGCGCTCGACGCCCAGCCCGCGGAGCTCGTCGGGCTGCTCGTCCTGCTCGTGGGCGGGGTCGCCGCAACCCTCGTCATCTGGATCGGGCCTCCAGGCGCCGGCCCGGCTGTCCTCACCGACGCGGCGGCCCCGGCCCTGCTGCTCGAGGACCCGCCGCCCAGCGAGCTGACCGTGCACGTCGCCGGCGCGGTGCGGCGGCCCGGGATCGTGCGCCTGACGTCGGGTGCCCGCGTGGCCGACGCCATCGCGGCGGCCGGGGGCGCGCGTGCCGACGCGCTGCTGGACGGGTTGAACCTCGCGGCCGTGGTCGAGGACGGGCAGCAGGTCCTGGTACCGGCCGCCACCGCCGGCGGCCAGGGCGGCCAGGGCGCCGCGGGCGGTGGCTCGGTGGACCCGGTCGTGGACGCCGACGGCCGCGTGGACCTGAACCTCGCAACGGCCGAGCACCTCGAGCAGCTCCCGGGCATCGGTCCGGTCCTGGCCGCGCGCATCCTGGCATGGCGCGACCAGCACGGCCCGTTCACCGAGACCGGCCAGCTCCGCCAGGTGCCTGGCATCGGCGAGCGCACGTTCCAGTCGCTCGCCGAGCTGGTCCGGGTGTGAGCGTGGTGACCGTCGGACCGGTCGTGGCCTGGGCGCTCGCGGCGCTGATCGGAGCGCGTCTCGGGCTCTCGTCGGACCTCCCCGGCTGGTGCGGTCCGGCCGGGGTGCTCGCCGGCCTGGCCACGGTCGCCGTCAGCGCCCGTTGCACGACCAGCAGGAGGTCCGTCGTGCCCGCAGCCCTCGGCGTCGCACTGACACTGGCCGGGCTGGCGAGCCTGCAGGTGCGGGCGCTGGACCGTGGTCCTCTGGTCGACCTCGCCGGCGACGGCGGCACCCTCACCGCGGCGTGGAAGGTCGTCGGCGAGCCGCGGGTCTCGCAGCACGGCTGGTGGGCGGTCGTGCGCGTGGAACGGCTCGGTTCGGCGGACGGGCGCTGGCGGGCGCTGTGGCAGGGCGACGACGTCCCGCCCACGCTGGGGACCCGGTGGGCGGGCGGGGTGAGTGCTCGGCCGCTGCCGACCGACGGGTTCGGCTCGCACCTGCGCGCGCTGCACGTCGTCGCGCGCATCGACCCGGTCGCGCCTCACGTCGTGGGAGCGTCGTCGAGCCTGACCCGGGCGAGCGAGCACGTGCGGGCGCGTGTGCGCTCGTCGACGGCACGCCTGCTCCCCGCCCCGGCGGCTGGGCTGGCCGCCGGGCTCGTGACCGGCGACACCCGAGGTCTGCCGGAGGCCGACGAAACCGCCATGCGCGCCGCCGGACTGACCCACCTCGTCGCCGTGAGCGGCTCGAACGTCGCGCTGGTCGTGCTCACCGCGAGCCTGGCCGTCGCGGCGTTCGGTGGTGGGGCACGGGCCAGCAGGTGGGTCGTGCCCACGGCCGTGCTCTGGTTCGGCCTCCTGACCCGATGGGAGCCCAGCGTGGTTCGGGCGACCGCGGTGGCCCTGCTGGTCGTCGCGGCGCAGTGGCGGGGGACGTCGAGCGACGCGCGGCACGTGCTGGCCGGTGCCGTGCTCGTCCTACTGTTCGTGGACCCGTTGCTCGTGGGGTCGCTCGGGCTGCTGCTCTCGGCGGGGGCAGCAGCCGGCGTGCTGGTGCTCACGCCGTTCATCGCCCGCCGGCTGGCATGGCTGCCCGGGCGTGTCCGTGAGCTGCTCGCGGCGACCGTCGCGGCCCAGCTTGCCGTCGCGCCACTGCTGCTCGCACACGACGGCGCCATCCCGGTCGCGGCTCTGCCCGCGAACCTCGTCGCCGTGCCCGCGGCGGCCGTCGCGTCGGGGATCGGGATCGTCGCAGCGGTGGTCGCACTGGGTTCGGAGGCGGCGGGAGCCGGGCTCTTCGCGGTATCGCGGCCGGCGCTGGAGCTGGTCCTGTACGCGGCCAGGCGGGCGCAGCACGCAGGTCCGGTCGTCTCGGTGCTACGGCCGGCCTCGGTCGTGGTAGCGGTCGGCATCGGCGTGTGGGTGGTGGTACGGGCGGGCACCGGGGCCGCGCGTGGCAGCGCGGTCGTGGCCCTGCTCGGCACGCTCGCGCTGGCAGTTCCTCGTGTCCCGGCCCTTGGACCAGGGCACTTCGTGCTGACCGCCATCGACGTCGGCCAGGGTGATGCGATCCTGCTCGAGGCTCCAGGGGCGCGCGTACTGGTGGACGCAGGGGTCGACGACCAGGCCGCGGACTGGCTGCGCGCGACCGGACGTCGGTCCCTGGACCTCCTGGTCGTCACCCACCCGGACGCAGACCACATCGGCGGCGCCCCGGCCGTCCTCGACGCCGCTGACGTCGCAGCCCTGTGGACGGCCACCGTCACCGGCGATGCCAGGGCCGACCCGCTGCACGGCGCCGCCGCACGCCTGGGCGTGCCCCGTGCGCGCCCGGTCGCCGGCCAGCGCGCCACCATCGGTGAGCTCGTGCTCGAGGTGCTGCACCCGCCGTCCGACCGGCCCTACGCCTGGAGCGACCGCGAGGCCAACGAGATGTCGGTGGTCCTGCGTGCCTGGTGGCGGGGTCGGACCGCGCTGCTCACCGGCGACATCGAGGAGCACGCCCAGCGTGACCTGCTGGCGGATCCGGGCCGCCTGCGCGCGGCCGTGCACAAGGTGCCCCACCACGGGTCACGCACGTCGCTCGAGGCGTTCCTGACTGCGCCGGATGCGCACATCGCCGTGATCTCGGCTGGCCGGGGGAACAGGTTCGGCCACCCGCATCCTGACGTGGTGGACGTGCTGACCCGCTCGGGTGCGACCGTCCGCCGCACGGACATCGAGGGGACCATCCGCATCGACGTCCCTGGGATCACCCCGGCGGTGGGTCGCGCGACGGTGCAACCCTCGCGAGCCGTGTCACGGCCGCCGCTACATTCCCCGCATGGCACCACTCGCGCCGCTGTACCTGGTCGCCGGCGACGACGACCACCTCCTGCGTCACAAGCTCGACCGCTTGCTGGCGGACCTGCGCGACGGCAGGCCCGATCTGATCGTCGACATCCACGACGCGTTCGAGACCGCGGACCTCCCGGACCTGCGCACCGTTTCGCTGTTCGGCGACGAGCGAGTCGTCGTGCTACGTGGCGCGGAGAAGCTGAAGGCCGGGCTGGCTGGTCAGGTCGAGGACCACCTGGAGAGCCTCGACCATGCCAGCGCGACCCTGGTGCTGGTGGTCAGGGGCAGCGCCGCGGGCAAGCTCGCACGCGCCGCCCAGGAGCACGGCGAGGTGGTCGAGGCATCGTCACCTGCGCCCTGGAAGCACGACCAGTGGCTGCGACTGGTGGAGTACGAGCTGCGTCTGCTGGGCCGCCCGGCTCAGCCCGCGGCGGTCCAGGCCCTGTACGACGCGGCGGGCCAGGACCCGTCCACCATCGCCTCCAAGGTCTCCCAGGTGGTGGCCGCGACGCCGGGCGACGGGCCGCTGACGCTCCAGGACGTCGAGGCGACCGTCGAGGGCCACGGCAACCTCGGCGGGATGGCGCTGGCCGACGCCGTCGAGCAGCGCGACCCCGCCGCCGCGCTCGTGACGCTCCGGGGCGCGATCGAGTCGGGCGAGCACCCGCTGCCGTTGCTCGCGGTCGTGACCAACCGGGTCCGCCAGCTTCTGGCCGTTCGCGGCGGGCACGACGCCGCGTCCGCCGGGGTCAGCCCGGGCCGGCACCGGATGCTCCAGCAGGCGGCGCGCCGCTTCAACCCCGGTGAGCTGGCGTGGATCCACGATCGGCTGGCCCAGGCCGATCTCGACCTGAAGGGCTCCGACCTGCCCGACGACGTGATCCTCGAGCTCGCGATCATCGATGCCGCCAGTGCCCGCGAGGTGGGCGCGCCGTGGATCCCAGCGGTGCCGGCGTGAGCGACACGGAGCCGCCACGCTCGATCTGGCAGCGCATCGAACGGACCCAGGCGGGCAGGACCGTGATCACGCTGGGCATCCTGCTCATCTTCACGATCGTGGTCGTGTGGAACCTGCCGGAGTCGGCGCTGCGATCGGCCGGCCTCGACCTGGTCCGCACCCCTGCCAGCGTGGCCGGGCTGGATCAGAACTGGCGGGTGTTCGCGCCCAACCCCCGCCGGATCGCCCTCGACCTGTACGCGATCGTCGAGTACCCCGACGGGCAGATCGCGACGTGGCAGCTACCCGACGAGAGCGAGCCGTTCCTGTCGCCCTACCGCACCTACCGCTGGCGCAAGTGGATGGAGCACGTGCGGCTGGACGACAAGAAGGGCCTGTGGCGGCCGGCCGCGGAGTGGGTCGCACGCGAGTTCACGATCGGCGAGCGCGCCCCGTCGAAGGTCTCACTTGTGCGCCGCTGGTACGACCTGCCGGCACCCGGGACCGGAGCCGAGACGCCCGCATGGAACGAGTACACCTACTATGAGCTGGACGTCGGGTGAGCGGGACGAGCCAGGCGTCAGAGCCCGATGTGCCCGGGACACGACGGCCGGCGGTCGCGCTGATCGCGCCGATCGCGCTCGCGGGGCGCTGGTGGCAGCGGGTGATGTTCTCGGAGGAGTCGACCGCGTCGCTCGCGGTCGTGCGCATCCTGACCGGCCTGGTGATTCTGGGCTGGGCCGTCAGCGTGACGCCCGACGTGTCCGACTTCTTCGGTGCCGAGGCGATCGCTCCCTGGGGGTCGACCGCCGGCGGCCGCTGGAGCCTGTTGCGGTGGTGGGACCCACCCGGAGCGGCCGGTGCGCTGCACGTCGCGCTGGTCATCGCGGCCCTGGCGATGGTGGTCGGCTGGCACACGCGGCTGGCGTCCCTGGTCGCGGTCGTCGCGATGCTGGCGTTCGCCCGCCGCAACCCGTGGGTGTTCAACTCCGGGGACCTGCTCCTGCGCCACCTTGCCTTCTACGCGATGCTGGCCCCCGGGGGCGCGGCCCTGTCGGTCGCCGCGTGGCGCCGGCACGGTACGCCGTGGGTGTTCCCAGCCCGGGCAGCGTGGCCGCGACGGCTGCTGCAGGTCCAGCTCTCGGCCATCTACCTCGCGACCGTCGTGGCCAAGACCGGCTCGACCTGGCACGACGGCACCGCCGTGGGGTACGCCCTGCAGATCGAGGATCTCATCCGGTTCGCGGTCCCGAGCTTCATCCTCGACAACGCGCTGCTGGTCAACTTGATGACGTTCGGCACGCTGGCCGTCGAGGTGGCGCTCGGCCTGCTGATCTGGAACCGGAAGGTCCGCCCCTACGTCCTGGTGCTCGGGGTCGGGCTGCACCTGTCCATCGACCTCACGCTCACGGTCGGGTTCTTCAGCTACGCGATGATCTCGATGTACGTCGCGTTCCTCGAGCCCGACCTCGTCGAGCGCACCCTCCGGCGCATCCGTGCCCGGTTCGCATCGGGTACACCGGCCGAACCCGCACCGAGCACTGCTGGCTGATCAGTCGCGCAGCGCCTCACGCAGGGCCCGGACCGCCACGCTGAGGGCGTTGAGCTGGAGCGAGCCGGCGGCAGAGGCGTCGCGGATGAGCGACCGGGCGTGCTCGACGCCCTCCCGGCGACGGTCCAGGTAGCGAGCCACGGCGTCCGGCTCCGGCAGGTCCGGCTCCTCGCGGAACGCGGCCGTGGCGGCCTTGCGCCGGATCACGCGGAGGTCTGCCCGCAGCCCCCCTCGCTCCCACCGCTGCCACCGGTCGGCCGGGACGATGTCCCCGAGCAGCCGGTCCACCCGATCGATGCCCAGCCGGTCACCGAGCCGCAGGAACCCGTCGCCGATGGCCGGCACGGGACGGTCACGGCTCAACGACGCGACCACCCCGGCGACGTCCGGCGCGATCGCCAGCTCGTCGACGCCAGCCAGGTACGCGGCCAGCTCGTCCTGGACGAGGTCGTCCACCAGCCGCTGTGCACGCTCGACCCGTGCTCGTCGCTGGTCGTCGGTCCCCAGGTGGAACAGCTCCCGTTCCAGGGTCGCGAACACGGGGCGGTCGCGGTCGATGAGCCGGGCCAGGTCGAGCGCGTCCGCTCCGAGGTACGTGCGCGTGAGGCTCTCGACCAGGTTGTCCTCGGCACGCTTCACCTCGAGCTGGCGGACCGCGCCGAGCAGGAACCCGAGCCGCTCGATCTCGCGCCAGCGCCGGTCGGCACCGGCGACAGAGCGGGCGGCCCAGTACGCCCGGACGACATCGACCTGAGGCCGTCCGACCTCGGCGGCGAGCCGGGACGCGAACGTGATGCCGAGCCGGTTGACGAGGTCGTTGGCCACGACCGTGCCCACGAGCTCGCGCCGGAGGCGGTGCCGGTCCAGGTGGTCGTCGAAGCGCTCGACCAGCGCGTCGGGGAAGTAGCCGCGCAGCACCGGGCGGGTCACGTCGAGATCGGGCAGGTCGCAGCCCACGACCACGACGGCGAGCTCGCGCTTGGCGTACTGCATCAGGACCGCGAGCTCCGGCCGGGTCAACCCGGCCCCTGCCTCGGCGCGCTCACCGATCTCCTCGGTGGTGGGCAGCCGCTCGACCGCGCGGTCCAGATCGCCGGCCTCTTCGAGCCGGGCCATCAGTGCCTCGTAGGCGTCCATGCGCTCGGGTGACTCGGCGGCCTCCTGCGACAGCCGCCAGGTCTGTAGCTCCTGGTCGCGCAGCACCAGCTCGACGATGTCGTTGGTGACCTGTCCGAGCAACTCGTCGCGCGCGGACCGGTCGATGGCGCCGGCTTCCTCGGCCAGCCGCAGCAGGATCTTGACGTTGACCTCGTGGTCGCTGATGTTGACCCCGGCCGCGTTGTCGACCGCGTCGAGGTTGATGCGACCACCGCGTCGGGCGTACTGGATCCGCGCGTCCTGGGTGACCGCGAGGTTGGCGCCCTCCCCGATGACCCGGGCACGTAGGTCGGTCGCGTCGACGCGCAGCTCGTCGTTGGCACGGTCGCCGATCTCGGCGTTGCTCTCGGTCGACGCCTTGACGTACGTGCCGATCCCCCCGGCCCACAGCAGGTCGACGGGGGCGCGCAGGATCGCCTGGATCAGCTCCGATGGTGGCAGCTCCCCGGCATCGACCCGCAGCAGCTCGCGGACCTCGGTGGACAGGGGGATGGACTTGCGGGCACGGGAGAACACACCGCCCCCCGGGCTGATGAGGTCGGCGTCGTAGTCCTGCCAGCTCGAGCGCGGCAGCTCGGACAACCGCTGACGTTCCTGCCACGACCTCTCGGAGTCGGGGTCCGGGTCCAGGAAGACATGCCGGTGATCGAACGCTGCGACCAGCGCGAGCGACCGAGACAGCAGCATCCCGTTGCCGAACACGTCGCCGCTCATGTCACCGATGCCGACCACCTTCACGGCGTCGTGCTGCACGTCGATGTCGAGCTCGTGGAAGTGCCGGCGTACGGCGACCCACGCCCCCTTGGCCGTGATGCCGAGCGCCTTGTGGTCGTAGCCGTGTGAACCGCCGGACGCGAAGGCGTCGCCCAGCCAGAAGCCGTACTCCGCGGCCACGGCGTTGGCGGTGTCCGAGAACGTGGCGGTCCCCTTGTCGGCCGCAACGACCAGGTACGGGTCGTCGCCGTCGCGGCACCGGACGTGGTCGGGGGGCACGACCTGGCCGTGGACGACGTTGTCGGTGATGTCCAGCAGCGCCCGGATGTAGGTCACGTACTGCTCCCGGACCGTCTCCGCCAGCTCGGTCCGGTGCCCGGGTGTCCGTTTGAGCACGAACCCGCCCTTGGCGCCGGTCGGGACGATCACGGCGTTCTTGAGCATCTGGGCCTTCATCAGTCCCAGCACCTCGGTGCGCACGTCGTCCTGCCGGTCCGACCAGCGCAGGCCGCCGCGGGCGACCGGCCCGCCACGCAGGTGCACACCCTCGATGGCGGGTGAGAACACGAAGATCTCGCGGTACGGGACCGGCCGCGGGGCGTCGGGAACCTGTCCGCTGTCGAACTTCAGCGAGAGGTACGGGACACCCGCCGCTCCCGTCGTGTAACGGTGCGGTACGTAGAAGTTCGTGCGCAGCGTGGCGTCGACCAGCGCCAGGAAGCCCCGCAGGATGCGGTCCTGATCCAGCCGCTCGACCGCGTCGCAGGCCGCCTCCACCTCGGCGTGTGACCGGGCGACGGCCTGCTCGTCCTGGTTCCGGTGCGGGTCGAAGCGCGCGGCGAACAGCTCGGCGAGCCCGCTGGCGACCGAGGGGTGCTCGACCAGCGCATCGTTGATCGTGTCCGCGGTGTAGGCGGTCCCGACCTGGCGGCGGAAGCGGCGGTAGGCGCGCAGCACCTGCACCTCGGGCCAACTCAGCCCTGCCCGCAGCACCAGCCGGTTCAACGAGTCGACCTCGAAGTGGCCGCGCCAGGCAGCCAGGGTGGCCTCGGCCAGCCGGGCCCCGTCCTCCTCGTCATCGAGCGAGCCCTGGTCGTAGCGGACGCCGAAGTCGTGCACGACCAGCTCGGTGCCCTCGAGGCGGTACGGGCGCTCCTCGATGACGGTCAGCCCCAGGGACTCGAGGATCGGGAGGAACCCGCTGAGCTCGAGCCCACCATCGCGGTGGTACGCCCGGAAGCGGGTCAAGCCACGGTCGCCGTGCTGGACCCTGACGTGGAGCGGGAGGTCAGCGGTCCGCAGGCGGTCCAGCGCGAGCAGGTCCTGGAGGGTGTCGTGCGGGTCGGTGTCGTCGCGGTAGGCGACGGGCAGCCGTCGGACCAGCTCGTCGTGCAGCCGGTGGGCGTCGGCCTCGCCCAACTCCGAGATCAGCGTGTCGCGGACCTCGTCGGCCCACGAGCGGGTCAGACCTCGCACCTCGCGGCGCAGCTCCTCCAGCTCGGCGGGCTCCAGATCGACCCCGACACCGTGGATCGAGAACCGGGCCAGCGCCTCGGCACGATCCCCGAGTGACAGATCCACCTCGACGCGCTCGCCCGCGAACCGCTGGAGGAACAGATCCTGGAGCTGCTCGCGCAGTGCGGGCGAGTACCGGTCGCGGGGCAGAGCCAGGATGACCGAGGCGCTGCGGGTGAACCGGTCGACGCGGATCATCACCTTCGTGCTGCGCCGCTCCTCGGCTTCGATCAGCTCCAGGAGCTGCTGGTGCAGGGTGTCGAGGTCGGTCTGGAGCAGCTCGTCCTTGGGCAGCGCCTGGAACAGCCCGACCAACACGGTCTCGTCGTGCGAGCCGGCGACCACGTCCTCGCGTTCGAGGATGTGCTCGAGCTTGCGGCGCAGCACGGGCGTCGAGGCTGACGGCTCGGCGTACCCCTTGCTCGTGAACAGCCCGAGCAACCGGTGCTCGCCGACGACCTTGCCGTCCTCGACCTGCTTGACCCCGACGTAGTCCATCCGCGAGCGGCGGTGCACGGTCGAGAGCCGGTTGGTCCGCGAGAACATCAGCAGTGGCCCGTAGAGGAACCGCGCGACCAGCTCGTCGTCCATCTCGTCCAGTCCCACCGGGTCCGCGTACCGCGAGGTGGCGGTGTCGCGGAGGATGCCGAGGCCCGAGTCCGGGACCGCGACCACCGTGCGGTCCTCGGGGTGGATCTGGTAGTCGCGGAATCCCAGCAGGAGGAAGTTGTCGTCCAGCAACCACCGCAGGAACGCGGCGGTCTCGGCGACGTCGCCAGCCCCGAACCCCGAGCCGGCGTTCGCCTCGACGCCCGCGGCGACCTCGAGGAGCCGCTCGCGCATCCGGTCGTAGTCACGCGTGGCCGCCAGGGCGTCGCGCAGGACGCGTGTGAGACCGCGCTCGAGCACCGCGGCCGCGTCGGGGTCCAGTTCGTGGTCGAGCTCGAGGTGAAGGAACGATTCGCGATGCTCGGCCTGCCGAGCCGGGACGATGCGGAGCAGCCGTCCGTCGTCGTCGCGCTCGACCCCGACGATGGGATGCAACGTGCGAACCAGCGCGTAGCCCTGCTCCCTGATCTCCTCACGCGCGGTGGAAAGGAGGAACGGGTGGTCGTCGACGTTGACCTCGACGACCGTTCCGGGATCGCTCCACCCGTCCAGCGACACCTCCGGCGTGAACACCCGGATCGCGAGCTGCCCCGGGGTGCGCGCGTCGGCGAACCGGACGGCTGCGGCAACCTGTGCGGCGATGCGGCCGTCGTCCGCGGCCTCGAGCTGCGAGCGGGAGACGCGCCGCAGCGCCGCCCGCGCGAAGCCCGCGTACACCTCGGGCCGGTCACTGCCTGCCAGGGCCGCGACGGCCCGGACGAGCTGGTCGACCCGGTCGTCGACCTGCTCGTGCCCCGTGATGGTACGCCCAGCAGCCGGGTCGGCGCTCGGAGGCGCCGGCCCGGTCGGTGCAGACGAGGCTTGCTCCACGTGGACTACTCCCGGCTCGACTGTAGCCACGCCCAGCAACGCGAGAGGCGCCCCGTAGGGCGCCTCGAGCACGGGTGTCGGTCGGCTCAGATCGCCTGCAGCCGCTTGGCCATCCTGGACTTGCGGTTGGCCGCCTTGTTGGTGTGGATCACGCCCTTGGTGGCGGCCTTGTCGAGCTCGCGGGCGGCCGCGTGGAAGGCCTGCTCGGCCACGCTCCTGTCGCCGGCCTCGACGGCTTCGGCGAACCTGCGCTGCACGGTCTTGAGCCGCGTACGGACCGCCTTGTTGCGTTCGTGCGCTTTCTCGTTCTGGCGGTTGCGCTTGATCTGGGACTTGATGTTGGCCACGGCGGGTCCAGTTCTGGTCGCGGTGATGCGGGTCACGGTGATGTGGCACGTGGATGTGGCACGTGCGTGCACGGAGGCGTGCGAGTGGCCGATGCTACCCCCGGGGGTCAGCGGACGCATCTCCGGCGCGCAGCGCCGTGGGCCGCCGCCGGTACGCTCGCGGGGTTCTCGCGGGCCCGTTCGGCGGCCCATCCCTCCTGCCTCGAGGCGTCCTGACCGTGACCTATCCGCTCGAGCGCATCCGCAACTTCTGCATCGTGGCCCACGTCGACCACGGCAAGTCGACCCTGGCCGATCGCATGCTGCAGCTCACCGGCCTGGTCGACCCGCGCAAGATGCGTGACCAGTACCTCGACCGGATGGACATCGAGCGTGAGCGCGGCATCACGATCAAGGCGCAGACGGTGCGCATGCCCTACGAGCCCGACACCGGCCCGTGGGCGGGGGAGGGCGAGTTCCTGCTCAACCTGATCGACACGCCCGGCCACGTCGACTTCAGCTACGAGGTCAGCCGGGCGCTGAACGCGTGCGAGGGCGCCCTGCTGCTCGTCGACGCGGCGCAGGGGATCGAGGCCCAGACCATCGCCAACCTCTACCTCGCGCTGGACGCCGGCCTCGAGATCGTGCCGGTCCTCAACAAGATCGACCTGCCGGCGGCGCGGCCCGACCAGGTCGCGCGTGAGGTGTGCTCGGTCATCGGCGGCGACCCCGACGACGTGCTGCGCATCAGCGCGAAGACCGGCGAGGGCGTGCAGGCGGTCCTGGACCGGCTCGTGGGCCTGGTCCCGCACCCGGTCGGCGACGACGAGGCACCGCTGCAGGCGCTGATCTTCGACTCGGTCTACGACCCCTACCTCGGCGTGCTCGTCTACTTCCGCGTGAAGCACGGTCGGCTGCGCAAGGGCGACAAGATCCGTCTGATGGCGACCGGGTTCGAGAGCGAGGTCGACGAGCTGATGGTCGTTTCGCCCGAGCCTGTGGCCGTGGACGCGCTCGGGCCGGGCGAGGTGGGCTACCTGTCCGCCTCGATCAAGGAGGTCAGCCAGGCCAAGGTCGGTGACACCGTCACGCTGGCGGACAAGAAGCGCCGAGCCGAGCACGCGCTGCCCGGGTACCGCGAGCCCCTGGCGATGGTGTACTCGGGGCTGTACCCGATCGACTCCGACGACTTCCCGCTGCTGCGCGACGCCCTCGACAAGTTGCGGCTCAACGACGCGTCGTTCACCTACGAGCCGGAGACGTCGGCCGCCCTGGGGTTCGGCTTCCGCTGCGGGTTCCTCGGCCTGCTGCACCTCGAGATCGTCCAGGAGCGGCTCGACCGCGAGTTCAACATCCCCCTGGTCACGACCGCGCCGAGCGTGCGCTACCGCATCAAGCTCGAGCCGGAGGCGATCTCCGTGGAGGAGCCCCAGGAGATCGAGGTCAGCAACCCCCAGGACCTGCCGCTGCCGAACAAGATCGCGTCGATCTGGGAGCCCACGGTCAAGGCGATGATCCTCACGCCCAACGAGTACGTGGGGGCGGTGATGCAGCTCTGCGAGGGTCGCCGCGGCGCGCTGCTGGCGATGGACTACCTCACCGAGCAGCGCGTGGAGCTGCGCTACAAGCTGCCGCTGGGCGAGATCATCACGGACTTCTTCGACCAGCTCAAGTCGCGCACGCGCGGCTACGCATCGCTGGACTACGAGCGCGACGACTACCAGGAGTCCGATCTGGTCAAGGTCGACGTCCTGCTGAATGCCGAGCCGGTCGACGCCTTCAGCGCCATCGTGCACCGGGACTCGGCCTACGAGTACGGCAAGGCGATCGTCGCCAAGCTGAAGGAGCTGATCCCGAGGCAGATGTTCGACGTGCCGGTGCAGGCGGCGATCGGGTCGCGGGTGATCGCGCGCGAGACCATCAAGGCCAAGCGCAAGGACGTGCTGGCCAAGTGCTACGGCGGTGACGTGAGCCGCAAGCGCAAGCTGCTCGAGAAGCAGAAGGAGGGCAAGAAGAAGATGAAGTCGGTCGGGTCGGTCGACGTGCCGCCCGAGGCCTTCGTCGCGGCGCTCAAGGTCGGCTCCGGCGGCCGCGAGATCTCCGGGTCCTGAGGTGCTGACCGCTGCCGATCAGGGCTGGCTGTCCGACCCGGTCGAGTCCGGCTCGGCGGCCGGGTTCGGGGTGTACCTCCACGTGCCGTTCTGCGCGCACCGGTGCGGCTACTGCGACTTCGCCACGTCCGACCGGCATGCCGGGCTGATCCCGCGGTACGTCACGGCCCTGCGCACCGACATCCAGCGCACGGTGGCCGGCGGGCCCGCTGCGGCGACGGGCTGGCCGCAGGTCACGTCGATCTTCGTCGGCGGCGGCACGCCGACGTTGCTGGACGCGGGCGACCTCGCGGGGATCGTGGCGCTGGTGGGGTCCTCGTTGCCGCTGGCCGACGACGCCGAGATCACGGTCGAGTGCAATCCCGAATCCCTGCGGCCGGGGTTGTTCGAGGCGCTGGTCGACGCCGGGGTGAACCGGATCAGCCTGGGGGTGCAGTCGTTCGCCGGGCACGTGCTGAGCTTTCTCGAGCGGCAGCACACACCTGACAAGCCGGCCGAGACCGTCGCTGCGGCCAGGCAGGCGGGCATCGCCCAGGTCAGCCTCGACCTCATCTTCGGCACGCCGGGGGAGACGGCAACAGACTGGCACGAGGCGCTGGTCCGCGCCCTCGAGCTGCAACCCGACCACCTGTCGGCGTACGCGCTGACCGTTCACGACAACACCCGTCTGGGTCGCCAGGTGGCCGCCGGCGAGCGGCCTGCCCCCGACGACGATGTCCAGCGCGACCGCTGGGACACCGCCCGTGAGGTGCTGGGTGCAGCCGGGTTCGACCACTACGAGGTCAGCAACTGGGCGCGCACCCCCAGCCGGCGATCACGCCACAACGTCCTGTACTGGCGCCACGGCGACTACCTCGGGCTGGGCGTCGGGGCCCACGGTCACCTGCGAGGCCGGCGGTGGTGGCGCACCCGTTCCATCGAGGGCTACGTCGATGCGGTCGAGGCCGGGCGTTCGCTGATCGCAGGCTCAGAGCAAGTCACGATCGACGAGCAGGCCGAGGAGCGGCTGCTGCTCGGCCTGCGGCTGCGCGAAGGGCTGCACCCGCGCGACGTCCCGCCGCTGACCGACGAGGTGGTCCAGGACGCGGCGGATGCGGGCCTGCTCCAGCTCTCGTGCGGTCGCTTCCAGACGACGGAGCAGGGCTGGTTCCTCCTCGACGAGACCGTCAACCGCCTGACCTGATGGTGTTGAGAAGCGGTGGTCGTAGTTGCGCCGGTCAGGCGGGTCCGGTGGGTCCGAAGCCTTCGCCCATGGCGCCACCGAAGCTGTTCATCATCCTGCCGAAGATCTCGAACAGGTCGACCGCGACCGCATCGCTGGGCGCCTGGACTCCACCGCCGAACTCCTCGAGGTCCACCAGGATCGCGAAACGCTCCACGCCGGCCGGGATCTCGTCGTCACCCGTCAACTGCGGGTTGGCCTGCACGAGTGCGACCAGGTCGAGGCCGATCCGCGACACGGTCTCGCCCTGGATCCAGGCATCCAGGGGCATGGTGAAGGCGGCTGCGTCAGCTCCGGCTTCACGTCTGAACTCCTCGATCGCCTGCGCCGGATCCATGGACCCCATCCCGGGCGCGGCGGATCCGGCCACCCGCAGGATCTGCTCCAGGAGGTCGAACAGCGCGTCGCCGGACGCGGTCAGGCGGACGTGCTCGCCGGCGTCCTCGGAGCCGATGTACGCCACCTCGACGTCCTCCTCGACGAACGTCTCGAAGATCACGCCCAGCTCCGCCGCCATGGCCTCGACGTCCGAGGGATCGGGTTGTCCCGGCGTCCCGGTCATGCCCTCGACCATCGAGGCGATCTGGTCGAGGCCCTCGATCTGCAGCCACTCGCCCGCGAGCGCCGCGTCCGCGAAGTCGAGGCCGAACTGTCGCGCCTGGCCCACCATCTCGTCCAGCTCGCTCAGGGCGGTCCCCGTCGTGTCGTACTCCTCGATCAGCTCCCGGACCGCCGCCCGGAGGTAGAGCGCGCCGTCGACCGAGCGGACCTGGAGGCCGTCGATGCCTCCGACGCGGACGAGCACCGAGAATTCGTCGTCGGACGTGTCCGCCAGATCCTCACCCGACGTGCCCTTGATCTCGACGAACGACTCGAGGATGGCGTTCGCGAGGTCAGCCGTCATCACGGGATCGCCCTCGGCCATGGCGATCAGCGACGCGACGTCCGAGTCGACGTGCAGTCGCAAGGAGGCCCCGTCCCACTCGGACATGCTCTCGAACGCCTGCACGACGGCGCCGTCGGGGTCGGCGGCCACGTTCAGCGCCGCGCCGCCGCACGCGCTTGCCACGAGTGCGGCCACCGCGGTCAGCGCGGCGGTGTGGTTGCGGATCTTCACGATGTCCCCCAGGGTTGCGTACCCGGTCTCGGTCGGTGCTCACCGGGACTCTACGGGCTCGAAGCCACGGACCCCTACCCCTTGGTGCAGGCCCACCCCGCCGACAGGTGTCAGCGACCGGTCGTGCGGGCGCGTCCGGTGTGCCACCCTCTGCGTCCGTGCACTGCTGCGGACCCGTGGCCCGCCTCGATCCAGGATCGCCAGATGACCCAACTGCTGCGCCGCACGCGCACGCACCGTGAACGCGATGAGGCCGAACGCCTCGCCCCGGCCGCCACACGTTCGGCGGAGTCCAAGGGCCGCGAGGTCGACGAGCCCGAGGACGCCTACCGGACCGCGTTCGAGCGGGATCGGGACCGCATCCTGCACAGCAAGGCCTTCCGGCGCCTCAAGCACAAGACGCAGGTGTTCATCAACCCCGAGGGCGATCACTTCGTCACGCGCCTGACCCACACCATGCAGGTCGCGCAGGTCGGCCGCTCGATCGCCGCCGCGTTGGGGTTGAACGAGTCCCTGACCGAGGCGATCTGCCTCGGCCACGACGTGGGGCACTCACCGTTCGGGCACACCGGCGAGGTCGCGCTCACGCCCTACCTCGCGCAGCGCTCGCCGACCGGCGAGTGGCAGCACGCGATCCAATCCGTGCGCATCGTGCGCAAGCTGGAGCCGTTGAACCTGACCGCGGAGGTGCTGGACGGCATCCGCGCCTCGTCGTGGAAGAACGACCCGCCACCGTCGAGCCCCGAGGGCTACGTGTGTCGCTTCGCGGACCGCATCGCCTACCTGGCCCACGACGCGATCGACGCGATGCGGGGCGGCGTGCTGGAACGCGACGACATCCCGACCCGCTTCATCGACCAGTTCGGCGAGCCGGGTCGCGCCTGGGTGGACACGATGGTCACCGACGTCATCGAGGCATCCGCGCGCGAGGGCCGGGTCACGATGGACGCCGAGGTGCTCGACGTCATGCACGACCTGCGCGACTTCATGTTCCGCAGCGTCTACCTGCGCGACGACGCCAAGGCACAGGCCGACAAGGCCATCAAGGTGATCCGCGATCTGGTGGACTGGTTCATCGAGCACCCCCAGGACGTCCCGGAGGGCTACAAGCTCGGCGACAGCGACGAGCTGCAGGCCGCGGTCGACTACGTCTCGGGCATGAGCGACAAGTACGCGATGCGCGTCCACGACCAGATCTACCGCCCCCTCGGTCTGTTCTGATGGTGGTGGTGCGGGACGGGACGGCCGCGGACCTGCCGGCGGTCGCGGCGATCTACACCCACTACGTGCTCAAGACGACCGTCACCTTCAACATCCACGTGCGCACGCCTCGCGAGTGGCAGGAGCGTCACCAGGTCAGGGTCGTGGACGGGCCGTACCACCTCCTGGTGGCGGAGCGTGACAACGGCGTGGTCGGCTTCACCGAGACCAGCCAGTTCCGGCCCAAGCCGGCCTACGACCGCACCTGCGAGGTGACCATCTACACGGCCCCGGATACCAGCGGGGCCGGCGTCGGCACGGCGCTGTACGACGCATTGTTCCAACGGCTGACGGGCGGCCGCTTCCACCGTGCCATCGCCCTCGTCGCGCTGCCCAACGACGCCTCGGTCCGGTTCCACCAGCGTCACGGCTTCGTCCACCGCGGCACCCTGACCGAGGTCGGCCACAAGTTCGGCCGGTGGCTCGACGTAGCCTTCTACGAGCGAGCGCTCGACGAGCCCGACCAGAGACGACCTTGAGGCCAGCCGTGCCCGAGCAGGAGCCGCAGCAGGTCCCGCCGCACGTGGACGTGTACGCCATGGCCGGCGGTGAGCGGGCCTTCTTCGACCTGATCGAGGCGTTCTACGCCAAGGTCGAGGACGACGAGCTGCTGCGACCGCTGTACCCGGATGACCTCGAGCCCGGCAAGCGCCACCTGGCGCTGTTCTTCGCCCAGTACTGGGGCGGCCCACCGAGGTACAACGACGAACGCGGCCACCCGCGGCTGCGCCGGCGTCACGCCCCGTTCCAGATCACGCACGCGGCCGCGCTGCGGTGGGCGGAGCTGATGGCGGCCTCGGTGCTGGAGCAGAGCTGGCCGCAAGAGGCCGAGCAGGCGATGCTGCACTACATCGCCCGGTTCACCCCGTCGATGATCAACGCGCCCGGGTAGGCCCGTACCCTCGGTCACCACTCCGAGAAGGGTCTCCCGTTGCGCATCCTCGTCGCCGATAACCTCGCTGATTCCGGCGTCCAGGCGATGGCCGAGCACCACGACGTCGACGTCAACACGGGCCTGTCCAAGGCCGAGTTGCTCGAGGTGGCGGCGAAGTACGACGGCATCGTCGTGCGCTCGGCCACGACCATCGACGCCGACATCATCGCGGCGGCGACCAACCTCAAGGTGATCGGCCGCGCCGGCGTCGGGCTGGACAACGTCGACATCGAGGCAGCGACCCGCGCGGGCGTGATCGTCTGCAACGCCCCGCAGTCCAACATCATCTCGGCGGCCGAGCACACGGTCGGGATGATCCTCGCGGTCGCCCGCAACATCCCGCAGGCCGACCGGGCGCTGCAGGCGGGCTCCTGGGAGCGGTCCAGGTGGAGCGGCGCCGAACTGTACGGCAAGACGCTGGGGATCCTCGGGCTGGGTCGGATCGGCGTGCTGGTGGCCCAGCGCTGCAACGCCTTCGGCATGAAGCTGACGGCCTACGACCCGTTCGTCGCCCCCGAGCGTGCGGCTCGCATGGGGGTCGACCTCCTCCCGACCGTCGAGGACGTGCTGCGCCAGGCGGACGTCGTGACGATCCACCTGCCCAAGACCCCCGAGACGACCGATCTGCTCAATGCCGAGCGGCTGGCGATGATGAAGCCGACCGCCCGGCTGGTGAACGTGGCTCGCGGGGGCATCGTCAACGAGGCCGACCTGGCGCAGGCCCTGAGCCAAGGCGTCATCGCGGGCGCCGCGCTGGACGTGTTCGCCGCCGAGCCGGTGACCGAGTCGCCGTTGTTCGGTCTGTCCAATGTCGTGGTCACCCCGCACCTCGGCGCGTCCACCGAGGAGGCACAGGACAAGGCCGGGACCCAGGTCGCCGAAGCGATCAACCTCGCACTGGCCGGCGAGTTCGTGCCCACCGCCGTCAACGTGCAGGGTGGCCAGGTCGATGACGTCGT
>DASWKO010000141.1:0-11757 GCA_036396595.1 Nitriliruptorales bacterium
CCGCCGTCGCCGCCGTGCTCACCACCTGCGTCGCCGAGACCGTCTACACCGGGCTGGGCGGCGGCGGTTTCGCCACCTACTTCGAGGCCGCCACCGGCGCGGTGACCTGCCTGGACTTCTTCGTCTCGGTGCCCGGCACGGACGGCGACCGCACCGCCGGGCCGATGATCGCCGTCGACGTGTTCTTCGGCGGCGTGCCGCAGGTGTATTCGATCGGCGGGGCCAGCGTGGCGGTCCCGGGTGTGCCGGTCGGCTGCGGCGAGGTGCACCGGCGCTGGGGGCGGCTGCCCTGGGCCGACCTGGTCGCGCCCGCGATCCGGTGGGCCGACGAGGGCCACCCGGTGTCCAGCTTCGAGTACGAGGTCAACACCTGGTGCGGGGAGTTCACGACCTACTTCCCGTCGGGGCGGCACTTCTACCTGCCCGACGGACGGTGGGTGCCGGTGGGGGAGCGGTTCGCCTACCCCGAGATGGCGCGCACGCTGGAGCAGGTGGCCGAGCACGGCCCCGACTGGATGATCAGCGGCGGTTGGGCACAGGAGTTCGTGAAGGTCGCCAACGGGATGGGGTGGGACATCTCGCTGGAGCACTTCGAGCAGGCTCCGCCGCCCCGCTGGCAGCCCGCGCACCGGTTCGACCTGGGGGAGTATCAGGTCGCCAGCCTGTCCCCGCCCCAGCTCCAGGGCGTGTTCCTCCAGGTCGTGCTCGGCGTGCTGCGCGAGCTCGACATCGCGTCGGTCGAGCCGATGACCGCGGAGTTCCTGTACCTCGTCAGCGCCGCCCTGGCCGTCGGGCAGGCGCAGTTCGGGTACGTCAACGACCCGACCGTGTTCGACCTGGCGCTGGACGTGTTCGCCGACCCCGACTGGCAGCGCGCGCAGGCCAAGCTGATCCGCTCGCGGCTGCCCAAGCGCGACCTCTCGGACCACGCCCGGTTCAGCGAGGCGGGCGACGACGGCGGCCTGATGGGGCTGGTCAAGGCCGGTGTCGCGTCCAAGAGCAGCCACGCCGACCAGCCGTCGGGCTCGTGCGAGCTGAGCATCGTGGACGCCGACGGCAACTGGATCCAGATGATGAACACGCTCCAGTCCGGAGGCATCCCGGGCGTGGTGATCGGCGGGATCCCGATGGTCGGCTCGCACGCGACGCTGGGAACGCACGGCTCGGCGATCGACTCCTTCCTGGGCGAGGGCATCCGGATGCGTTCCACGATCGGCAACACGATGGTGTTCGCCGACGGGGCGCCGGTGTTCCAGCTCGGCACGCCCGGCAACGTCCACTGCACGGTCCCGCAGGTGCTGAGCTACTGGCACAACCACGGGCTCGACCCGTACGAGGCGGCCTCGATGCCGCGCGTGCTGCCGCTGTCGGCCAACGGCACCGTGACGGTCGAGGACCGTGTGCCAGACGCCGAGCAGGAGGCGCTGGGCAGGCTCGGGCTGAAGCTGCGCGCGCTGCCGTACTGGGACTACCACATGGGGTCGTTCCAGATGTGCTATCGCGACCGCGAGACCGGCGAGCTGTGCGCCACCGCCGACCCGCGCCGCTGCGGCGTCGCCGGCGGCATCCCCGCCTGACCGGCCTCATAGATGAGGCGTGCTGGAACCGGCGCATGCGCGGGTAGTGGCACGCCTCAACACGTGCGGCGGCGGGGCGGGGTCAGCCGACGCGGGCGCGGGGCCCGGGATCGCCGTCGGCGAGCGAGGTGGGGCCGCGTCGGAGCAGCTCCTGGATGCGCTCGTAGGTCGGCTGCGCGACGTCGTCGACCCGCAGGTAGCGGCCGCGCCGAGCCCGCACCAGGCCGAGCGCCATGTCGGCGAAGTGCGCCCCGATCTGCTCCGCCGTCTGCTCGCCGCTCGGGCTGAACCAGTGGGCGACGCCGGTGCACATCTCGAGCAACGCGAGCCGGGCGGCGCGCTCGTCGTCGACCGTGAACACGCCGTCGCGCACGCCGTCGGCGATGGCGTCCTGCCACATCCGCTCGTACGCGTCGCGGACGGCGACCACCTCGTCGCGCTTCGCGTCGCTGAGGGCGCGCATCTCGTTGTCGACGACGAGCGCTTCGAGCTGGTGGTGCGCGTGGGCGGCGACGTGCAGCCGCACGAGGGTGACCAGCCGTTCCTCGGGGCGGCTGACCTCGCAGAACGCGTCCCGCGCGGCGCGCAGCAACTGGCGGTTCGCGTCGATCGCGATGCGGAAGAGCAGGTCCTCCTTGCTCCCGATGTGGTGGTACAGCGACGCCGACATGACGCCGACCTGCTCGGCGATCTCGCGGATCCCCGTTGCGGCGAAGCCCTTCTCGGCGAACAGCCGAAGGGCGGTCTCGCGGATGCGATCGTCGGTGGCGATCAGTGGCACCTCCGTGTGCGAACCCTACTTGGGGCAGGCCGCGCGTTGGCTTGCCGACACGGCCGAGCGACCGCTAGCCTATCTATCGTTCGATCGGGAACCGGGTTCCGTACACAAGGAAGAACCGTCGTCGACCGGGCGCCTCGGTGGCAGAGCCTCGCCGCGCTCGTGCGCGATCGTGCCGAGCGCTGGGGTGACCGCGAGCAGTTCCGCTTCGGCGAACAGCGCATCTCGTTCCGGGCGGCTCACGAGCGCAGTGACCGCCTGGCCCGCGTCCTGGGCGACCACGGCGTCGAACGCGGCGACCGGGTCGCGGTCATGCTCGAGAACGGCCCGGACTACCCGATCGCCTGGTTCGCGATCGCCAAGGCGGGCGCGTTGATGGTCCCGGTCAACGTCCAGTACCGCGACGCCGACCTGCGTCATGTGCTGGACCACTCGGGCGCGCGCGTCGTCCTCACGCGCTCGGACCACGTCGAGCTCGTGCACCGGGCCCGGTCGGGCGACGGTGACCCGCTCCGCGTGCTGGTGCTCGGCGACGTGGACGGTCCCAGCGGGGCGGCCGGCATCGACGGGGAACTCGAAGGCGTGGGGCCGCTGGAGCCGCCGGGGCTGGCGCCGCCGGACCCGGAGCAGCACGACCTGCTCAACCTCCAGTACACCTCGGGCACGACCGGGTTCCCCAAGGCGTGCATGCTGACCCACGGCTACTGGCTGCGCCTCGGCGAGCTGGCCGCCGAAGTCCTGGACCTGACCGACGCCGACGTGATCCTGACGGCGCAGCCGTTCTCGTACATGGACCCGCAGTGGAACACCGTGGTCGGGCTGATCTCCGGCGCCCCGCTGGTCATCCTCCCACGCTTCTCGGCCTCGACGTTCTGGGACTCCGTGCGGGAGCACGGCGTGACCTTCTTCTATTGCCTGGGCACGATGCCGCTGTTCCTCCTGAAGCAGCCCGGGACGCCCGCCGACCGCGATCACCGCGTGCGCATGGTGGCGTGCTCGGGGATCGTCCCGCACCTGCATGCCGAACTCGAGCGCCGGTGGGGCGTGCCGTGGCGCGAGGCGTACGGGATGACCGAGACCGGCGTGGACCTGTACGTGCCCGTCGAGGCCACGCAGACCTTGGGGACCGGGGCGATGGGCCGGCCGGTTCCCACCAAGCAGGTGCGCGTGATCGACCCCAGTATCGGGGCCGAGGTACCACGGGGCGGGACGGGCGAGCTGACGGTCAGGGGCGAGCCGATGATGCTCGGCTACTGGAACGACCCCGAAGCGACTGCCGACACGATCCGCGACGGCTGGCTGCACACCGGTGACCTCGTCCACGAGGACGAGCACGGCTACTACCACCTGGTCGGGCGGCTCAAGGACATGATCCGGCGCAGTGGCGAGAACGTGGCCGCCGCCGAGGTCGAAGCGGTCCTGGCCGACCATCCAGCCGTCCTGGCCGTGGCCGTCGTCCCGGTGCCCGACGAGGACCGGGGCGAGGAGGTCAAGGCGTTCGTCCAGTTGCGGCCGGGCCACGTCCCCGGCAGGGACACCGCGGTGGACGTGGTCGACCACGCGGCCCACCGGCTGGCCCGGTTCAAGGTGCCCCGGTTCGTGGAGTTCGTGGACGAGTTCCCGATGACGCCTTCGGAACGGATCGCCAAGCACGAACTGCTGGCCGGTGCGGGCGACCCGCGCGCGAACGCCCACGACATTGCCGCGACCGGCGCCGCGGGTCAATCGATGGCGTCCAACCAGGGCGAGGTGTAGTCGAAGCAGTCACAGCCGGCGTCGTAGGCCAGCCGCCGGTAGACGACGTTGCCGTCGACCTTGTCCGGTGCGAACCGGGCCCGTGGCCACTGGACGGGTGCGTACCCATCCGGAGTGTTGCGGAAGTGCGCGAGCAGGTCGCCCCGCTGGAACGACATCCCGTCGAGCGGCCTCAGCGCGGCGCGCGTCTGGAACAGCAGCTCGCACGCCTGGAGCGCGACCCAGCCGTTCGCGGCCGACAGCGCCCGCTGGTCGTAATCGGTCCCCAGCCGTTCGTTCACGATGTCGAGGCACGCCTGCTCGCTCGGGGTGATCGGGTAGTTGGCCTGGTCGGTGTCCCAGGAGGGGTAGAAGCCGAACCCCATGCTGTGCTGGACCTGCGCGCTGGGGATGATCCCGGCGTTGTAGATCTCGTGCGGCGCGTCGAACGACGAGATCCCGTACCAGGGCCGGTACAACTGCGCCTCCGCGTTGTTGGCGAAGAACGTCCACGCGGCCCCCCCGTGGTGCCAGAACACCACCCGGTCCACCTCGCGGTCCTTGAAGCGCAGCACCACTCCTGCCATCTGCGCGCTGCTCTGGTCGACGCCGCCCGGGACGTCGGCTCGTTCGATCACGGTGCCGCCCCGCCGCTCCAGCTCGGCCACGAGCTGGTCGCCGGTCCGTGCGAAGTCAGGGTCGGTGCGGACCACGACCCCCATGCTGTCGGTGAGGAAGTCGAACTCGTCGAGCGCCCGGGCGAACAGGACCACCGCCCGGCTCTTGTGGGGGAACAGACCCGGCAGCAGCCACGGCGACAGCTCGTTGTACTGGACCTCGTCGGGCGCCGCCGCCACCTCGAGGAACGGCATCTGCTTGCCCGCATAGCACGCGCGGCCCTTGTCGGCGCCCGGCTCGATCGCCACGACCAGCAGGACCTCGACGTCCTCGGTGAAGTACGTGCACAGCTCCTCGTTGAGGCGGGCCTGGTTCTCGGCGCTCTGGTCGGTCTGGTCCAGGCGCCGGACGATCGCTTCGACGGTGCGGCCGGCGACGCCACCGGTCGCGTTGAGATACTCGACCAGCGCTTCGATGATCGGCTCCGGCGGCTCGCTCTCGGCCGACTCGCCGATGTTGGCGCCCCGGTCGCCTCCGGGTGCGATGACCCCGATCCGCACGACCTCCGGCGTCACCGGGCCGGTCTGGGTCGGCGACGGGTCGGGTGAACCCGGGGTGGAGTTCGGGTCGCCGGGCCCGCTCGTCGTCGACGGTTGCGGCCCCGAGGTCGGCCCCGTGGTCGCCGGGGCGCCCGTCGCGTTCACGTCCGGGTCCGTCTCCGATGCAGACGGGGAGGCCGACGCGGAGCTGTCGGGCGACGCCGGCGTGCCCGAGGGCGAGGTGGTGGGCTCGTCTGCGATCGCGACGTCGTCCTGCTCCCGGACCGTCGACGAGGAGCACGCCGTCGCCCACAGGATCGTCATCGCCATCACGGACGCCATGCCACTGCGGGCCGGGTGCACCACCCTCGACCTCCCCTCCGCTGGGTTGTCAGCCTATCGAGTGTTCGGTAGGTTGGCTACCCGCCGTCACGATCCAGACGAGGAGCGAGGATGGGCCAGCTCACCGCCGCCGCCGGCAGCATCCGGTCGCTGGTCGCTGAGACGGCCGGGCAGCTCGGCGTCCCGGGAGCCTCAGTGGCCGTCCGGCTGGGGGACGAGGTCGTGGAGGCCGCGACCGGCGTGGCCAACGTCGCGACCGGCGTGGAGGTGACCACCGACACGCTGTTCCAGATCGGCTCCATCACCAAGACCTACACCGGGACGCTGACGTTCCAGCTCGTGGACGAGGGGCTGGTCGAGCTCGACGCCCCGGTGCGCGCGTACCTGCCGGACCTGCAGCTCGCCGACGCGACCGCCGCCGACGAGGTCACCGTCCGGATGCTGCTGTCGCACACCAGCGGCATCGAAGGCGACGACTTCCGCGACTTCGGGCCGGGCGACGACACCATCGCCCGGTGGGTCGATGGCCTGCGGGACACGGGCTCGATCCACCCACCGGGCGAGCGGTTCTCGTACTGCAACGCGGGCTTCGTGCTGCTGGGTCGCATCATCGAGGTGCTGCGCGGAGCACCCTGGCGCGTGGTCCTCCAGGAGCGGTTGTTGGATCCGATCGGCGCCACCAGGACCTTCGCGCGGCCGGACGAGGCCATCCTCCACCGGGTGGCGATCGGCCACCTCCCCGATCCGGAGGCAGCGGGCGTCGTGCCGGCTCCGGTGTTCATCGGCAACTACGCCAACGCTCCGGCTGGCAGCACGTTGTCGGCGACGCTGCGCGACGTGATCCGGTTCGCCGACGTGCACCTGGACGAGGGGCGCGCTCCCGACGGGGCCGAGCTGCTGACGCCGGATGCGGTCAAGCTCATGCAGACGGCGCAGCTCGAGCTGCCGCCGGTCACCGAGTTCACGCACGGCGCGCTGCCGTGGGGGGTCACCGAGATCGGCGGGCTCCAGGTGCTCGCCCACCCCGGTGGGACCCTGGGCCAGGCGTCGCTGCTGATGCTGGTTCCCGAGCGGCGTTTCGCCGTCGCAGCCGCCGGGAACGGGCCGGGGGCCGACGGCCTGGGGTTCGCCGTCGCGCTCTGGCTGATACAGGAGCTGTTCGGGGTGCAGCCTTCCGCGCCGGGGTCGTCAGTGCGCGATGACGTCGATCTCGCCCGCTACGAGGGCGTCTACGAGCGCTTGAACGGACGCTTCGACCTGTGCGTCGGCGGGGATGGCCTGGCGGCGAGGCTGCCCGGCAACAAGCTGCTCCCCGAGCGCTTCCAGAGCACGTACCTGCCGGGCGGGCGTCCGACGGCCCGGCTCGTGCCGCTCAGCGAGGAGGTGTTCGCGGTCCAGGGCAACGAGAGCGACGCGCTCGGCGGGCGCATCGTGTTCTCGGACTTCGATGACGAGGGGCATCCCGGCTGCCTGAGCGACGTGCGCCTGGCGCGGCGCGTCCCCGACGCGACGCCTGAGGTCTGAGGTGGAACGCGACGTGCGGCTGGAGATCGACGGCGGCGTGGCCGTCGTCACGTTGGACCGCCCGGAGGTGCTCAACGCCGTGCGGGCACGGACCCTCGACGAGCTGTTCTCCATCCTGGACCGGGTCGAAGCCGATCCGGACATCCGCGCGCTGGTCATCACCGGGGCGGGACGGGCGTTCTCGGCCGGCCAGGATCTCGATGAGCTGGGGGAGGCGCTGCTCGGCGAGGTCGATCCGGATGCGGGCCGGGCGAGCCTGGCCCGGTTGCAGGAGCTGACGCGCCGGCTGGTGGCGCTCGACGTCCCGACCCTGGCCGCGCTGAACGGCATCGCGGTCGGGCTCGGCGCCGAGCTGGCGCTGGCTTGTGACGTCCGGCTGGCCTGTGCGAGCGCGTCCATCGGGTTCGTCGAGGTCCAGCGGGCGCTGTTCGAGACCAACGGGGTGATGTACCTGCTCCCGCGCATCGTGGGCCTGGGGCGGGCTGCCGAGCTGCTGCTGACCGGCGACCGGATCGACGCCGATGAAGCCGGGCGCATCGGTCTGGTCAACCACGTCGTGCCCGACGACGAGCTGCTGGACCGGGCGCTGGTCCTGGCCCGGCGTTGGGCGCGCAACGCACCGCTGTCGATACGGCTCGTCAAGCAGGTCCTGCGACGCACGTGGGAGTCGGATCTCGAGGGCGTGATGAAGCTGGAGGTCGACGGGATGCTGGACTGCCTGGGCACCGAGGACCTGCGCGAGGGTGTCGCGGCCTTCCACGAGGGCCGCGAGCCGCGCTTCCGGGGGCGCTGAGGGATGGTCGTCAGCACGACGCCGACTGCCGCCGGCCACACGCGTGAGTCGCGCTACCTCACGATGCGCGACGGCGTGCGGATCGCGATCGACCTGCACCGGCCCCGCATCGGTGGGCGTGTCCCGACGGTGATACGCGCGACGAGGTACTGGCGCCGCCACCCGGAGCCGACGGACCCGGTCGCCCGCGCGCGCTGGATCGACCAGGCCCAGGTCCTGACCGACGCCGGCTCCGCGTACGTGACCGTGGACGTGCGCGGCACGGGCGCTTCGTTCGGGGCGTGGCGCGCCCCGTGGGCGCCCGACGAGGTGGCCGACCTCGGCGAGGTCGCCGCGTGGATCACGGCCCAGCCGTGGTCCAACGGGTCGGTCGGGGCGTTCGGCGTGTCGTACGACGGCAACACCGCCGAGTTGCTGGCGGCGACGGGCGAGCCGTGCGTCAGGGCGGTCGTGCCCCGGTTCTCGGACGTCGAGCCCTTCGAGCACCTGTCGTTCCCGGGGGGCATCCTGCTCGATGGGTTCCTGCGCGAGTGGGCCGCGATGAACCTCGCGATGGACGTGAACGACGTCCGGGCGATCCGCGGCCTGAGCGACGAGGAGTACGCGGGGCTCGAGGAGCAGCTCGGGACGCTGGCCGGCGTGGATGGTGACGAGGACGGCCGGCTGCTCGCTGCGGCGGTCGCCGAGCACAGCGACAACGTCGACGTGCACGCCGTCGGGGCGAGCCTGACCTACCGCGACGACGAGGCGGCGAGATCGCTGCTGATCGACGAGATCAGCCCGATGGCCCGGCGGCGCGAGATCGAGGCATCGGGTGCGGCGATCTTCGCGTGGGCGAGCTGGTTCGATGCGGGCACGGCGCTCGGAGCGATCGAGCGGTTCCGCAACTTCTCGAACCCCCAGCGTGTCCTGATCGGTCCGTGGAGCCACGGTGCGGGCTTCCATGCCAGCCCGTTCAGCGACCCCGGACGTCCTGCCGAGCTCGGGGTGGAGCAGCAGTACGCGCTCATCACCGACTTCCTGCGCGACAACCTCACGGACGCGGGGCGGGCCACCATCGGCAGGACGTTGCGGTACTACACACTGGGCGCCGAGGAGTGGCGCGAGACCGATGTGTGGCCGCCACGGGGAACGACCACGATCCGCTGGTACCTCCGCGAGGGCGGTCGGTTGGAGCGTGCCGCCCCGGTAGGTGACGGCGCCGACCATTACGAGGCCGACTTCTCGGCCTCGACGGGGGCCACCACGAACCGGTGGCAGACCCAGCTCGGCGGCGGGCCGGTCGTGTACGGCGACCGGCGCGACGAGGATCGCAAGCTGCTGACGTACGACACCCCGCCGCTGGAACACGACCTCGAAGCCACCGGGTCACCGGTCGTGACGCTGCACGTCCGGTCGACCCACGAGGACGGGGCGTTCTACGCCTACCTGGAGGATGTCGCCCCGGACGGCACCGTGACGTACGTGACCGAGGGCCAGCTCCGGGCGCTGCACCGGTGCACCGCGCCCGCGCCCGAGGACCTGGTCGCCGAGGGCCCGTACCGCACGTTCCGCCAGGCCGACGCCGCCCCGCTGGTCCCCGGCGAGCCCGCGGAACTCACGTTCGCGCTGTTGCCGACCTCGGTCCGGTTCGCCGCCGGCCACCGCATCCGCCTCGCCATCGCCGCCCACGACGCCGGCACGTTCGTGCGCATCCCCGCCGAGGGAACCCCGGTCGTCACCGTGGACCGGTCGGTGCAGCGTCCGTCACACATCGAGCTGCCGGCGTTCGGCTGACCCCACGCTCCCTGGGTGCATCTGTCGTCGTCGGGCGCGCTCATCCGCGTCTGGTGGGTACAGCTGCACCCAACGGCGATGAGCGCACCCAGGAAGGTCGGGGCGTGGTGCGCCGCGACAGCCGGCGGCCGGGGACTTCGTGCGCGCGCACGGGGCGTGGGCGGACGGGGCGTGCGACCTTCCTGTGAGGCAGGACGCTGCGGTGTGAGGGGAACGACATGCGGGCAACCGTGGGCAGCAACGAGGTCGCTGGCGTGGACCGGCTCGTTCGGTACGAGCACGGACGGGGAGGTTCGGGGATGCGCCTTCGGGATCGGCGGCTGACCGCTGTCGTGTCGGTCGTCGTCGGGGCGCTCGCCTTCGCGACGCTGCCGGCGGCCGCACCGCCGCCACCGGGCGCCGTCGACCTCGACGTGCTGTTCGTCGGCGCCCACCCCGACGACGAGATCTACGGCTTCATCTCGTTCGGGCAGTGGGAGGAGCACGACGGGCTCGAGGCCGGCGTGGTGTCGCTGACCCGGGGCGAGGGCGGCGGTGACCCCCACGTGCGCGAGGTCGAGCTGCGCAACGCCGTCGGGCTGATCGACGCCGACGTGTTCTTCCTCGACGTCGCGAACGCGCACTTCAACACGAGTGCGGCGGTCGCGGATGCGGCTTGGGGGGACGCGGCGCTCGAACGGCTGGTCCGCCTCATCCGGGTCACGCGCCCCGAGGTGCTCCTGTCCATGCACCCCTACCCCCGCGAGTGGCCGCTCGAGCGCTGGCACGGCGAGCACCAGGAAGCGGCGCGACTCACCCGGGAAGCGTACGACCTGGCCGGCGACGCAGGCGCCTACCGGCACCAGATCACCGCGGAGGGGCTGGCGCCGTGGACGCCGCTCAAGCTCGTCATGCACCCCGACGCGCTCACCGCGGTGACGCCGGGATCCGCCGCCGAGTCGGTCGTCGGCGGTGTCGAGGGCGTCGACGGGAGTTGCACGCGCGAGGGTGAGCTGCTGGCCGACGCGATGGAACCCTGGTGGCTGTACCGCCACGACGTGCCCGGAACGCGGATGTCGCTGCGCCACGGGCGGCCGTGGGGGACCCTCCTCGCCGACCACCAGCGCTCGTACCCGTCACAGGGCAAGGGTGGCACCGAGCAGACGGCCACGCTCCTGGCGCTCGGGTCGGCCGTCTGCGAACCCCTGTACCTCCTACACAGCCGGGTGCCGTTCACGCCGGGGCGCACAGGACCCACCGCCACGTTCGAGGGCATCCACCACACGGCGCCCCGTGGACTTGCGCTCGGCACCAGGTTCGAGGTGCACCCCGCGGAGCCCGAGATCGCAGGCGGCCGGCCGCTCGCGGTCACCGCGGTCGCGTCGGGCCCCGCGGCGTCCCGCCTGGATGCCGGCCGGGTCACGCTGGCCGCTCCCGACGGGTGGGACGTCTCCGGTGACGGCCTGCTCCGCCCCGAGGATGACCGCTGGACGGCGGCCTTCACCGTGACGCCACCGGCTGGCGTGGCACCGGGCTACGGGCGATTGACCGCGACGCTGTCGACGGCGACGGGCAGCGGGGCGAACGTCGCGACGGTCGAGGTCGTGCCGCCGATCGAGCTGGACCTGCCCGCGCTGCCCCGGACCGCGGACTTCCGTGAGTGGGCGACCGAGTGGGACGTCCGCTTCCTCGACCTGCTCGACCTGGCACCCCGCACGATCGTCGGCGCCGGGCTCGACCGCGACCTGACGGTCGGTGTCACCAACCACACGCCCACGCGCCAGGACGTCACGGTCACCTTCGAGGCGCCTGCCGGCTTGGCGGTCGAGCCGGACGAGGTGGTCGTCCGGAACCTGCAACCGGGGGCTACGCGGTCGGTCACCGTGACTCTCCGGAGCACCGACGTGACCCTGCCGACCTCGCGGGGTGGCAGCGACCATCCGCTCGCGGTCACGGCCACGACGAGCGCACTGGCGACGACCGAGACCGTGCTGATCAACCTCGTGCCGGGTACCACGGTGCCCGCCGCGACCGCCGCCCCGACCGTGGACGGCGTCCGGGGTCCGGGGGAGTACGTGGGCGCCCCGGTGTCCGTGA
>DASWKO010000142.1:0-11651 GCA_036396595.1 Nitriliruptorales bacterium
GCTCGGGCCCACTCCCAGGTCGTCGCGCAGCACCCGTTCCAGGCCCGACGCATCGGTGTTGTCGCCCAGCAGCCCCTCGGTCGTCCACACCAGGGTGTTGACCGCACCCACCGCTCGTGCCTCGTCGGTCAGCTCGTCGCACAACGCCACCACGTGCTCCTTGTGCGGCACCGTCACGTTGGCGCCCACCGCGCCGACGGCGCCGAGCGCAGCCACGACGGTCGCCAGATCAGCCTGCGGCGTCGGCAGCGCCACGTAGACCAGGTCCAGCGCCCGCTCCGCGAACGCAGCGTTGTGGATCACCGGCGACAGCGAGTGCCGCGCGGGCCAGCCGAGCAGCGCAACGAGACGCGTCGAGCTCTGTGGCCACGGCGCTCCACGGGTCACTGCTGGCACCGCCCCGCGTCGCGGAACGCCTGCACGTTGCGGTTGTGCTCGTCGAGCGTCACGGCGAACAGGTGCCTGCCATCGCAACTGGCGTCGAGGACGTAGTAGACGAAGGGCACGTCAGCGGGGTCGTACGTGCTCAGGATCGACGCCTTGCCCACGCCGGAGATCGGCGTCGGGGGCAGTCCGGTGACATGGTAGGTGTTGTAGGCCGACTCGAACTCGAGGTCCTCGAGCAGGACGCGCTCCTTGTGCTCCCCGATCGCGTACAGCACGGTCGCATCGATCTGCAACGCCTGGCCCGCAACCAGCCGGTTGAACACCACGCCGGCCACCTGGCGCCGCTCCGCATCCACGCGCGTCTCACGTTCGATGAGGCTGGCGGCGATCAGGATCCGGTAGCGGTCGTAGCCCCGCGCCTGCATCGCCTCGACCTGCTCCGCAGGAACCTGGTCGTAGGTGCGGCTGAGCTGGTCGACCATCCGTTGCAGGATCGTCAAGGCAGAGGCGTCCTGCCGGAAATCGTAGGTCTCGGGGAACAGCAACCCCTCGTAGGGCTCACGGACGATCGTCGGGTCGAAGCTGTCCAGTGCCGGGACCCAGTCGGGCAGGGTCAGGGACCCCAGCACGGCGCGGTAGTCCTCGACGCTGTGGTCGGTCTGCTCGGCCAGGCGTCCCAACGTCTGGACGACGGTCAGCCCCTCCGGGACCGTCACGCGGAAGGTCTCGGGCTCGATGGGGCCCTCCAGGAGGGCGTCGATCGCCTCGTCGACGCTCATCCCGGTCTCGAGGTCGTAGCGCCCGGCGAGGATGTTGGCGTCCAGCCCGCGGCTCTTGGCGACCAGCCGGAAGGCCAGCGCGCTGCGGACCACGTCGCGGTCGGCGAGATCGTCGCCGACCGTCCCGGCCGTCGCGCCACGCTCGATCGCGATCGCGACCGGCCGGCCCGCACCCGCCTCGCCCCCGAGCAGATAGCCGGCGTACGCCAGCGCGCCACCGACCGACGCCAACGCCAGGACGAGCACGACGAGGAACACCTTCGACCCGCGGGTGACGGTCATCAGCGGCCACTCCGTTGGGTCCGGCGGGCGTCGAGGTAGCCCTGAAGGATCAACGTGGCCGCCACACGGTCGACGGCCTGACGGCGGTCACGCCGTCGCACACCATGATCGATCATCAAGCGTTCGGCCTCCGTGGTGGTGAACCGCTCGTCCCACACGTCGACGACGAGTCCGGTGCAGCGCTGGATGCGGTCCGCCATGCGGCGCACACGGTGCGCTGCACCACCTTCCCGACCGTCGAGCCTACGCGGCAGGCCCACCACCACACCCACGGCCGTCCGGCCGGACGCGGCCGTCGCGATCCGGTCGGCCAGCGCGTCGTCACCGAGGTCGGAGCCGTCGAGGGTGTCCAGCGCGGTGGCGACGATCTGGTCGGGGTCGCTGATCGCCAGACCGGTGCGGACCTCACCGAGGTCGACACCCAGGATGGGCCCTTGGGCCGGGATGGGCGCGCTCCCGGGTCGTCGACGGCGAGTCACGCGCCCGACACCGCCTGCCTCGCCTCGCGCGCCGCGACCACGAGTGCCTCGTCCAGCTTGGTGCCGTCGCGGCCCCCCGCCTGTGCGAGGTCGCCCTTGCCACCCGCCCCGCCACCCACCGCCTGCGCGGCCGGGTGCAGGATCGGGCGCGCCTCGACCCCGGCGGCGACGAGGTCGTCGCTGACGACGGCGACGAGCTGTGCCTTGCCATCGTCGCTGGCACCACCCACGACCACGATGGCGCGCTCACCCAGACCGCCGCGCGTCTCGAGGGCGAGCTGGCGCAGCTCGTCCACGTCGAGGTCGTCCGCACGCACCGTCACCAGCGCCAGACCGTCCTGGCGCTCGGCGTCACGTGCCAGCTCCGAGGCCCGCTGCGAGATGCTGGCCGCCCGCACCTTGGCGAGGGCCTTCTCCGCGCTCTTGAGCCGCTCCAGCAGGTGGATCACGCGCTCGACCGCCTCGTCGGGCGTGGCGTCGACCAGCCGCGCCACCTCCTCGGCGATCAGCCGCTCACGCCGTGCGTGGGCGTACGCGTCCGCGCCCGTGAGCGCCTCGATCCGGCGGGTGTTGGCACCGATCGATTCCTCGCGCACCAGGTAGATCGAGCCGATCGTGGCCCCGGTGGGCACGTGCGTTCCGCCGCACAGCTCCTTGCTGAAGTCCCCGATGGTCACGACCCGCACGACCTGGCCGTACTTGTCGCCGAAGTTGGCGACCGCACCGGCCCGCTTGGCCTCGTCCAGCGCCATGACCTCGGTGTCCACGCGCGGGTTGGCCAGGACGCGGCGGTTGACCAGCTCCTCGATCTCGAGGAGCTGGTCACGACCGACCTGCTCGAAGTGAGGGAAGTCGAAGCGCAGGCGGCCCGGCTGCACGAGCGACCCGGCCTGCTGGGCGTGCTCGCCGAGCACCTGCTTCATGGTCGCGTGCAGCACGTGGGTCGCGGAGTGGCTGCGTGCGGTCGCCACGCGGTGGTCCGGGTCGACCTCGGCCTGCACGGCCTGGCCCTGGAAGACCTCGCCGGCCGCCACACGACCGCGGTGCACCATCAGGCCCTCGATGGCCTCGTGGGTGTCGAGCACGTGGATCCGCCCCGTGTCCGTGACCAGCAGCCCGCGGTCCCCGACCTGACCGCCGCCCTCGGCGTAGAACGGCGTGCGCGGCAGGACGATCTCGACCTCGTCACCTTCCTGCGCGCTGTCGAGCAGGCCCCCCGCGGTGACGATGGCACTGAGGCTCGACTCGGCCGCCAGGGTGTCGTAGCCGACGAAGTCCACCCCACCTGCGGCCGAGGCGGCGTCGCGGTAGACCTCGACCGGCACGCCACCGCCGCCCTTCTTGGCGGCCGCCCGGGCGCGGTCGCGCTGGGCCAGCATCTGCCGCTCGAACTCGTCGCGATCGATCGACAGGCCCGCGTCCTGCGCGATCTCGACGGTGAGGTCGACCGGGAAGCCGTAGGTGTCGTGCAGCTTGAACGCGACGTCGCCCGAGACCTGGCCGCCCTCGTCGACCTGCTCCATCGCCCCCTCGAGCAGCTCGAGGCCCTGGGTCAGTCGTTGCCCGAAGTCCGACTCCTCGGCGCCGGCGACGCGCGTGATCAGCCCGCGCTGGCGCTCGAGCTCGGGGTACAGCGGCCCCATCGTCTCGATCACCGGTCCGATCATCGGCACGAGCAGCTCCCCCTCGTGACCGAGCAGGCGCGCGTGCAGGACCGCGCGCCGGAGCAGCCGGCGCAGCACGTACCCGCGGCCCTCCTTGGCGGGCAGCACCCCGTCGGCGATCAGGAACGACACGCCGCGGGCGTGCTCGGCGATGACGCGCAAAGAGAGGTCGGCACCCTGGCGGGTCCCACCGTAGGTGGTGCCGGTGAGCTGCGCCGCCGCCCGGATGAGCGGGACGAACGTGTCGGTCGCGAAGATGTCGTCGGCGCCCTGGAGCAGGACCGCCATGCGCTCCAGGCCCAGGCCCGTGTCCACCGACCGGCTGGGCAGGTCGCCCTGGACGTTGCCGTCCGCATCCTGGACGTGCTGCATGAACACCAGGTTGTAGTACTCGAGGTAGCGCTCGTCGTTGACCAGCGGCCCGCCCTCCTGCCCCCAGGCGGCGCCACGGTCGTAGTTCAGCTCCGTGCACGGGCCACAGGGGCCCGCCCGGCCCGTCGACCAGAAGTTGTCCGACGCGTCGAGCCGGTCCGCACCCTCTGGCACGCCCACGCGCTGGACCTGCTCGGGGACGACGCCGGTCTCGTCGAGCCAGAGCTTCGCCGACTCCTCGTCGTCCTCGAACACGGTCACCCAGATCCGCTCGGGGTCGAGCCCGAAGCGCTCGACCGAGAGCTCCCAGGCCCAGCGGATGGCCTCGCGCTTGAAGTAGTCCCCGAAGCTGAAGTTTCCCAGCATCTCGAAGAAGGCCATGTGGCGGGTGGTCCGGCCCACGTTCTCGATGTCGTTGGTGCGCACGCACTTCTGGTGGCTGACCGCGCGCGGCACCGGGGGCCTGGCGTCGCCGAGGAAGTAGGGCTTGAAGGGGACCATGCCCGCGATCGTCAGCAGCAGCTCGGGATCCTGCGGGATGAGCGGCGCGGAGTCGAAGCGTCGGTGCCCGCGCTCCTCGAAGAAGCGCAGGAAGGTCTCACGGATGGTCAGCGAGTCCACGGCGGTGGCCTTCCGGGGTCGTGCGAGAGACGGCGCTCGGGCGATGTGCGCATGGGGATCTGATCGTTCAGATGTCCGGAGGGCGCAGCAGGTCGCCGGCACGCGGCACGTTGAACTCGCTGCGCAACTCGGCCTCCTTCTCGGCTGCGGCCACCTTGGTTTCGGCCCAGGCCGCACGCAGCCGCGAGCCGAGCGTCGCGGCCGCCCGTCCCGCCTGGCCCGCAAGGTTGTTGGGCGACACGGCCTGCGCCGCCTGGTCGATCCGTCGCATGACGATGGCGCCGACAACCAGGCCCAGCCCGAGCCCGAAGACGATCAGGAAGAGGCGCTTGAACACCGCTCAGCCCTTCAGCTTCTTGGCGCCGCGCGCGGCGCCGACCACGAACGCGGCGGCCTTGATCATGGGGTTGCTGACCGTCGCGTGCAGGACCCCGACCAGCGAGTCCGCGGTCGCCGTGATGTTCTGGACACCGGCCATGATCGCATCCACCCGTGCCAGCTCGACGTTCACGCCGGCGACCGTCTCGTTGATGCCCCCCAGCAGCGGCAAGGTCTGTTCCCGCACGCCCCGGATGGTCAGCGTGACCTCCTCCACCGTGCGCACGAGCCGGACGACGACCACGGCCAGCGCGAGGCTGGGCAGCAGCAGGACACCAGCCAGGATGATCCAGGTGATCTCGGCTCCGCTCACATGCCTCTCCCGTCGTCGTACGGACCCGTTGCCTCGCCGGGCATGGTGCCCGGCTGCTCCCGACCTACCCACGCCGCCCGGTCGAGGCCCTCGATGAAGCCTCCCTGGCGCGTCGCCCGTGCGGCCCGCCGGCGGCTGCCGGCGGCCTCGGCCCGGTCCCGCCACGCCGCCAGCCGGGCCGCGATCGTCGATTCGTCGCCGTGCTGGGACGGCGTGTACACGACTCGCCCGTGAAGTTCCTCCGGCAGGTAATCCTGCACCACGTAGCCGGTCGGGTCCTCGTGTGGGTACAGGTAGCCCTCACCGTGCCCGAGCCGCTCGGCGCCCGCGTAGTGCGCATCGCGCAGGTGGGTCGGCACGTCGGCGTTGCCAGCCTCGTCCACGGCCCGCGTGCCGGCCGCCAGCGCCGTGGCCACGCTGTTGGACTTGGGCGCGACGGCCAGCGCGATCGCCGCGTGCACGAGCGCGTGCTTGGCCTCCGGCAGCCCCACCCGGTCGACCGCCGCCGCCGCGGAGGTCGTGATGGTGAGCGCGTGCCGGTCGGCCAACCCGACGTCCTCGCTGGCGAAGATCACCATGCGCCGGGTCAGGAAGCGCGGGTCCTCGCCGGACTCGATCATCCGCAGCAACCAGTACACCGCGGCGTCGGGGTCCGACCCGCGCATCGACTTGATGAAGGCGCTGACCTGGTCGTAGTGATCGTCGCCGCTACGGTCGTAGCGGAAGTTCCTCACGGCCGAGCGAACGTCGTCGGCGTCCAACGTGATGGTGCCGCCCGCGTCCGGCGTGCACGCCGACACCGCCACCTCGAGCGCGTTCAGGGCGGCCCGTGCGTCACCGTCACCGAGCGCGACGAGCTCACGCTCGGCCGCCAGCGTCAGCTCCACGCGGGCTCCGACGCCACGGTGTGGGTCGGCGAGAGCCCGGTGCACGATGGTGCGGATGTCGTCGGGCCCGAGCTTGTTGAGCTGGACGAGCTTGCACCGGGACATCAGGGGGGCGTTGAGCTCGAAGAAGGGGTTCTCGGTCGTGGCGCCGACGAGCAGGATGGTCCCGTCCTCGACCGACGGCAGCAGGGCGTCCTGCTGGGCGGTGTTGAACCGGTGGATCTCGTCGAGGAACAGCACCGTGCTCCGCTGGACGGCACGGTGGCGCTCGCGTGCCTGCTCGATCACGGCCCTGACATCCTTCACACCGGCCGTCACCGCCGACAGCTCGATCCAGGCCGCCTCGACATGCGCCGCGATGACGTGTGCCAGGGAGGTCTTGCCGCTGCCCGGTGGTCCCCACAGGATCATCGACGGCAGCTCGCCCCGTTCGACCAGGGTCCGCAGCGCCTTGCCTTCGCCGATCACATGCTGCTGGCCGACGTACTCCCCGAGCGTGCCCGGGCGCATCCGGGCAGCCAGCGGCTGGCCGGCACCCACGTGGCGCACCCGACGCTCGGGGTCGCGGGCCAACGGCGGCCGTGGAGCCAGCGGGTTGGCTGCCTCGATACGGGACACGGCCGGGCGTGGCTCGGGAGCACGTGCATCCGGACCGTGGGCACGGCGGTCGGCCGATCCGTCGGACCGGTCGTCGGAGAAGTCGAACAGGCGTTCCACGCGCACACCGTACCCGTCAGGCGTGCGCGGCCGGGCGGGGCTGCTCGCGCAGACCGAGCTCGTCCAGCATGCCGGGCTCGTAAGGGGCCGGTGCATCGGTCATCGGGTCCCCGCCGGACTGGGTCTTGGGGAACGCGATCACGTCGCGGATGGAGTTCGCCTGCGCGAGCAGCATCACCAGCCGGTCGATGCCGATCGCGAACCCGCCGTGCGGAGGCGCGCCGTAGGACAGGCCACGCAGCAGGAAACCGAACCGCTCCTCGGCCTGGTGCTCGTCGATCCCGAGGAAGCTCAGCACCCGCTGCTGCACGTCCCGCTCGTGAATCCGGATCGAGCCCGATCCCAGCTCGAAGCCGTTGAGCACGATGTCGTACGCACGGGCGCGTGCCTCGCCCGGCCGATCCTCGAAGTCCCCGAGGTCGTCGGGATGGAGCTGGGTGAACGGGTGGTGCGCGGGGCGAAACGAGCCGTCCTCGGCCTGCTCGAACATCGGGAAGTCGACGATCCACAGGAACTGCCACCGGCCCGCGTCGACCAGGCCCCGGTCGCGCGCCAGTGCGACGCGGAGCGCGCCCATGAGCTGACGCGCCCAGGTGATCGGACCCGCGCCGAAGAAGATCGCATCGCCGGCAGCGGCGCCCGTCTGCTTCTTGACGCCTTCGATCTCGTCCTCGGTCATGAACTTGGCAAGCGGCGACCTCAGCGCGCCGTCCTCCTCGACGACCGCCCACGCCAGCCCCTTGGCGCCGCGCGACACGGCCCAGTCGGTCCACGCGTCGAACTCGCGCCGGGTCAGCTCGCCCCCGTTTGGCAGCGCCAGGGCCACGACGGCGCCACCGGATCCGAGCACCGCCTTGAACACGCCCACCCCGGTGTCGGCGAACACCTCGCCGAGGTCCGCCAGCTCCAGGTCGAAGCGCAGGTCGGGCTTGTCCGAGCCGAAGCGACGCAGCGCCTCGGCATGGCTCAGTCGCGGGAAGGGCGTCGGCAGCTCCTGCCCCAGGGCGTCGCGCCAGATCGTGGCGAACACGTCCTCCATCAGCCCGTAGACGTCCTCCTCGTCGATGAAGGACATCTCGAGGTCGAGCTGGGTGAACTCGAGCTGGCGGTCTGCCCGCAGGTCCTCGTCGCGGAAGCACCGGGCGATCTGGTAGTAGCGCTCGACGCCCGCGACCTGGAGGAGCTGCTTGAAGAGCTGAGGCGACTGCGGCAGCGCGTAGCTCTTGCCGGGCTGGAGCCGCGACGGGACCAGGAAGTCGCGGGCGCCCTCGGGCGTCGGCCGGGTCAGGATCGGGGTCTCGACCTCGATGAAGTCCTCGCGCTCCAGCGACGAGCGGATGGCCGCGTTGACGCGCGCACGCAGCCTGAGCCCCGCGAGCATCTCGGGTCGCCGCAGGTCGACGTAGCGGTGCTCGAGCCGGATCTCCTCGGCGGCGTCGATGCCGTCCTCGACCAGGAACGGCGGCGTCTGGGACTCCGAGAGGATCTCGAGATCCTCGGCCACCACCTCGATGGCACCGGTGTCCAGCTTCTCGTTGACCATCCCCTGCGGACGTGCCCGGACCGTGCCGGTGACGCGCAGGACGTACTCGCTGCGCACCCGGTGGGCGGTTTCCAGCGCGTCGGGACCCTCGATGCCCGCCACGACCTGGACCAGGCCGCTGCGGTCCCGCAGGTCGAGGAACGCCACACCGCCGTGGTCGCGCCGGGTCGCGACCCATCCGCCGAGGGTCACGGTCTGCCCGACGTGCTCCGGGCGCAGCGTGCCAGCGCCGTGCGTGCGCATCGCACCGTACGGAGAGATGGACACGGGGATTCCTTGTGATCGGTCGAGGGCCGGTCGGCGGCGCGGCGCTACAGGAGGCGCCGCTGGACGTGCTCGACGAGGTCGGCCTCGGCCACGTCGACCTGGTCGCCGGAGTCGAGATCCTTGACGGCCACCGTACCGGCCTCCCGTTCGTCGGACCCGCGGATCAGCGCGTACCGGATGCCACGTCGGTCGGCGTACTTGAACTGCTTGCCGAGCTTGCCATCGCCGGCGTACAGGTCCGTGTCGATGCCGGCCCGACGCAGCCGCACCGCCAGACCGATCGCGTCGACCCTCGCGTCCTCGTCGAACACGGTGACCAGCACGGTGGGGACGCTGCTGTGATCCCGGCCCTGCTCCTCGAGCAGGAGCAGCAGCCGCTCGATGCCGATCGAGAAGCCGGTCGCCGGCACGTCGTTGCCCATGAACATCCCGATGAGCCCGTCGTAGCGGCCACCGCCCCCGATCGAGCTGCCGATGCCCGCGTGTCGGACCTCGAAGATCGGTCCGGTGTAGTAGCCCAGCCCACGCGCCAGCACGGGATCGAACCGTGCCTGGCCCCCGACGAGGTGCCCGTCGATCAGCGCCAGCACGGCGTCGGCCTGGGCCAGTCCCGCGGCGCCACGCTCGGTCCCGGCGAGCCGATCGCGCGCGCGTTCCTCGAGATCGTCAGCGGCCAGGTCCTGGGTCAACGCATCCAGTTCGGCCGGCACCTCGCGGTCGCGCAGCTCACGAGCCACACCATCGGCGCCGACCCTGTCGAGCTTGTCGATGGCGACCAGGGCGGTCTCCTCGAACTCCTCGGGGATGCCGTACGACTCGACCAGAGCGCGCAGGGCCTGACGGGAGTTGACGTGGACGGTGAAGTCCTCCAGGCCCAGGCCCGCGTAGACCTCGCTCGCGGCGATCACCGGCTCGGCGTCGGCCAGCGGGGAGTCACTGCCGATCGTGTCGATGTCGCACTGGAAGAACTCACGGAAGCGGCCCTTCTGGGGCCGCTCGGCGCGCCAGACGGGCGCGATCACGTACCGCTTGAACGGCATCGGCAGCGTGCCGGAGTTGGCCGCGGCGAACCGGGCCAGCGGCACCGTGAGGTCGTAGCGCAGCGCCAGGTCGGCCTGGCCGGTCTCCTCCTGCTCGCCCCGTTTGAGGATCTTGAAGATGAGCTTCTCGCTCTCGTCGCCGTACTTACCCAGCAGGACGTCGAGCCGCTCGAACGCGGGCGTGTCCATCGGCTGGAAGCCGTAGCGCTCGTAGACGTCGCGCACGAGCGCGAACGCGTGGTGACGTCGCGCCATCGCCTCGGGGAGGAAGTCCTGCGTGCCGGAGGCCGGGTTTGAATCAATCGTCGCCATCAGGTGAGCGCCTTGGCTTCGACCAGGAACGGGTTGGCCACCCGCTCCCGGCCCACGGTCGTGTCGGGGCCGTGGCCGGAGAGGATGAGGGTCTGGTCCTCGAGCGACAGCACCGTGCCCGCCAGCGACCGGACGATCTGCTCGTAGCTGCCGCGAGGAAAATCGGTGCGCCCGATCGACCCCTGGAAGATGAGGTCGCCGCTGAACAACACGTCGTCGGTGGTCGCGAGCCGGCCCAGGTCGAACTGGTAGTCCGCGTCCGCCAGTCCGTGCCCGAGGAAGGTCACGTGCCCAGGCGTGTGACCGGGGTTGTGCCGGACGTCGAAGTCGATCCCCGCCAGCTTCAGGCGCTGCCCGTCGGTCAGGTCCTGCAGCCGGTCGTCAGGTGGGTCCCAGCGCAGCCCGAACATCGCCTCGATGCCCTCCTTCGGGTAGTCCCCGAACCCGGCGGCGGGGTTGTCCCACAGCCACCGGTCGTCGGGGTGCAGGAACGCCGGTACGTCCAGCGAGGTCGCCAGCTCCGGCGCGGCCCAGAAGTGGTCCAGGTGGCCGTGGGTCAGCAGGATCGCGTCGCACGTCAGGCCCAGCCGCTCCAGCGCCTGCGGGACGAACGCACTCCCGTGCTCCCCCGGGTCGATCACCACACCCGACCCGGCGGCCCGGTCCCCCACCACGAAGCAGTTGGTCTGCCAGCGACCGAGCGGGCTGCCCACGACCACACGATCGCGTTCCACGACGACCTCCTCCGGCGAAGGCAACCGAGGCTACCGACCCCACCCCACCACGCTCGCCCCGTGCGCCCGGCGGCGTGCACGGGAGTGTGGACAGCCGGTTTGACACGTCCCACCCCACCGCTACACTCGAACACACGTTCGACACACACGTTCGACACACACGTTCGACACAAGCTGCGGAAGGAGGACCCGATGCACACCACCACCAACACGCCGCACCGGACCCTCGCCCGCGAAACCCCCGGCACCTATGAAGCCAGCCCGCCCTCCGACGCGCCGCCACCCGAGGCGCCGCTGGACCTGCCCCCCGCACTGGCCGAGCTGCTGGGCATCGCCACCGACGTGGACCGCCAGATCGCCCGCATGATCACCCTGCTGGCACGGCTGCAGGCATCCGGCGAGGTCGAAGCCGCCACCCAACTGCCCGTGGAGGCCTGGCTGGCACAGCTCGGACGCATCACCCGCATCGACCGCCGGTTCCTGGCCCTGGCAGCAGACGTGCTCGCACCCATGCCAGCCACCCTGGCCGCCTTCGGCGACGGCAGCCTGTCGTGGTCCCAGATCCGCGCCATCGTCACCGCCGTCCGCCCGCTCAAGATCGCCCAACGGGCCCAACTCGACCACCAGATCGCAGAAGCAGCCCACCAGTTCGCCACCTGGGACCCCGAACAGATCGTGTGGCGGGTCGAGCTGCTGGCCGCCGAACTCACCACCCCCCAGCACCCCGACGATGTCGATGACGTCGATGGGCTGCTGGAGGCGCCTGAGCGGCCGGCCGATGTGCTGGTGCTGCAACCGCGTCTGGACGGCGGGGGCGGCAAGCTGCACGGCCACTACCACGACCCGCTCGCCTACGCCACCATCGAAGAAGCCCTC
>DASWKO010000143.1:0-11516 GCA_036396595.1 Nitriliruptorales bacterium
AACATGATGGCGGACAGGGTGGCGGACAGGGTGGCGAACAGGGTGACGGACAGGGTGACGGACAGGGTGACGACGAGGCGGGGCTGGGTGGCCGGCGCGCTGGCCATGGGTCTGCTGCTGGGTGCGTGCGCCGGCGGCCAGGGCCAGGACGAGCCCAAGCGCATCGTGTTCTCGCCGGGTTCGGGTGGCGGGGCGGTGCAGAGCACCGGTGAGGGGGACACGGGAGGCACGGAGGACGATGGCGGCAACGCCTCCTCCGAGGACGGGCCGGCGGACGGTGGCGACGGGCCGGAGCCCGAGCCGGTCCGTACCAGCGAGGTTCATGTCGTGCGGCTCACGGCCGACGGCCACCACCTCGGGGCGGACCTCGGACGGGTCGAGGCGCAGCGGCCGGCGCCTGGCTCGGACTGCGATGTCGGCCCCGACGGCTACCAGATGATCCAGTGCGAGCTCGTCCAGGGCAGCGCGGGGACCTTGGCGGTCTGGACCGGACAGGAAAGCTCGTCCCGCGGGATCCGGGTCCAGGTCCACCGGGTGGCGGGGAACGAGTTCGTGCTGGTGGCCCAGAGCTTGCTGACGCGGGATTTCCGGGAGGTCGTGGTGCGCGTCGGCCGGTCAGCCGGTGAGGGCTACGTGCTGATCGAGTACGAGCTCGACCGGCAGGGCAACGTGCACGACTTCGACGTCGTGACCTGGCGGTCGGGGCAGGCCCAGCCAGGTCCGGTCGCCAGCCTCCACCAGATCGTGTCGCCCAAGGTGTCGGTCGAGGGCGAGACCTTCATCGAGGCGCTCAACTACGGCGACGGTGCCGAGTTGTGCTGTCCCAACTACAAGGACGTGATGGAGCTGTTCCTGGACCCGGAGCACGGTTGGTACGTGCGCGTCCAGACGGTCCCGATCGAAGGCCGCTGAGTTGGACGCTGTCACCTACGTCGTGGACCCGGCGCTCGACGAGCAGCTCGAGGCCGCGCTGGTCGCGCTGTGGGTCGCGGTCACCAACGCCGGCGGGGCGGTCGGGTTCGTGCCTCCGGTCACGACCGGCGACGTCGCACCTCACGTCGCCCCGCTGTTCGCCCGCCTGCGCAGCGGTCCCGATCGGCTGGTGGTGGCGGTGCAGGATCAGGTCCCGGTCGGGATGGCCACGCTCGAGCTGCGCCCTGGCGAGCTGTTCGCGCACTGGGCGTGGGTCAAGCGCGTCCAGGTCCACCCCGACCTCCAGGGCCGGGGCGTGGGTTCGCGGTTGACGCTGGCGCTGCACGACGTCGCGCGTGAGGCGGGCCTGGAGCAGCTCTTCATCACCGTCAGGGGCGGGACCGGCGTCGAGCGCGTCTACGAGCGGCTGGGCTACCGCAAGGTCGCCACGCTACCCAGGGTCATCCGCCTGTCCGCCGACGACTACCGCGACGAGCACCACCTGCTCTACGACCTGACCCCCCACCCGTCCGGTGCGCCCGGACCCTCGCTCGAGTGAACCTCCGCATCGAGTGTGCTCGTTCCCGCGCTATACGGCAGTGACGAGCACACCCGATGTGGGTGACGGCAGACCAGCAGCGCGGCGACGTTTTCAGCGCTCCAGCCGCTGAGCCAGCCACTCCTCGGTGATCCGCTGAGCCCGCTGGGTGAGCCTGGCGCCGGGGACGAGCTGGTAACCGTGGAGCCCGCCCGGGTACACGTGCAGCTCCGTGGGGACCCCCGCCTGGTTCAAGCGCGTGGCGTAGTCCACGTCCTCGTCGCGGAACCCGTCGACGGCTCCGACGGCGACGAACGCCGGCGGGAGGCCCGAGAGGTCGACCGCCCGGGCCGGGGCGGCCGTGTACGGGACGTCGTCGGTGCCGTGGAGCTCCCCGAGGTGGGCCTGCCACCCGAACGCGTTGCTGGCGCGGCTCCAAACCGGCAGATCCTCGAGCCGGCTCGACGGCGTGATCTGGCGATCGTCGAGCATGGGGCACTCGAGGAGCTGGAACGCGAGCGGCGGTCCCTGGCGGTCGCGGCACAGCAATGCCAGCGCTGCTGCCAGCCCGCCTCCGGCGCTTCCGCCCATCACGCCGATGCGATCCCGGTCGACACCGAGTTCGTCCGCGTGCTCCCAGGTCCACACGAGCCCCGCGTAGCAGTCCTCGAGTGGCCCGGGGTAGGGCGTGGCGGGCGCGAGGCGGTAGTCGACGGCCACGCCGACGCAGCCGAACATCGGGCACCAGCGCTCGAAGAGTGGATCGTGGTCATCGTGGCTGCCGGCGATGTAGCCACCGCCGTGGATCGAGTACACGCAGGGCCGCATCCCGCCCACGCCCCGAGGCCGGTGCACGCGTACCGGTACCGGCGGATCACCGGGAACGAGGTGGTCCGAGCGCACCACCAGATCAGTCGAGGCGCCCGGCTCCGCACGCTGGTGGTCGCGGGGCGCGAGCTGAGCAACCACATCCGCGAGTTCGTCGAGCGGGACACCCACGAGTACGAGGAGTTCAGGGTCCACCAGCTCGCGGAGGTGCGACCGCGTTCCCACGTCCATCGCTCCTTGGCTCTTGCCCACGACGGGCCCTCGAGCGGTAGTCACCGGTGTCAGCCGACGCGGCGGTCGTGGCCCGCCCAGTACGGTTCGCGGAGCACGTTCTTGCGGATCTTCCCGGTGGGCGTTCGCGGGAGCTCGTCGGTGACCTCGACACGGGTGGGGCACTTGTAGTGCGCCAACCGCTTGCGGCTCCACGCGATCAGCTCGTCAGCCTCGATGGTGGCGCCGGACACGGGCACGACCAGCGCGAGCACGGTCTCGCCCCACCGCTCGGAGGGGATCCCGACGATCGCGATGTCGGCAACGTCCGGGTGCTCGATCAGGGCGGCCTCGACCTCGGCCGGGTAGATGTTCTCGCCGCCCGAGACGATCATGTCCTTGACCCGGTCACGGATGGACAGGTAGCCCCCGCCATCGATGGACCCCGCGTCCCCGGACCGGAACCAGCCACCCTCGACGATCGCCTCTTCGGTCGCGTCGGGCTTGTTCCAGTAGCCGGCCATCACCTGCGGTGATGCGATCCACACCTCGCCGACCTGACCCGCAGGCAGGTCCTCGAGCGTCTCGGGGTCCACGATGCGCAGTCGGCACGAGGCCAGCGGCTTGCCCGCCGACTCGAGCCGCTGCGGGTGGCCCGGGTCGTGGTCCTCCGGCATCAGGAACACGCACCCGCCGGCCGTCTCCGACAGCCCGTAGGCCTGCATGAACTTGGTCCCCGGGAACGCCTCGAGCGCTCGGCGCAGCACGTCCGGAGCGATCGGCGACCCGCCGTACACGATCCATTCGACGCTGCTCACGTCCCGCGACTCGAGGTCGGGCACGTCCAGGATGAACTGGATCAGCGCCGGCACGAGCAGCAGGTGGGTCAGCCGGTGCTCCTCGACGGCGTCGAGGATCGAGACGGGATCGGCCTGGTCGGTGACCACGGTGTTGCAGCCGGCGTACACCCCGAACAACCCCATCCCCGCCCCCGAGATGTGGAACACCGGCAGGCAGCACAGGCCGACGGCGTCGGTGTCGAACTCGAGCAGCGCGGACGACTCGTCCATGATGCTGGCCAGGTTGCCGTGGGTCAGCATCGCGCCCTTCGACCTGCCCGTCGTGCCCGACGTGTACACCTGGAGCGCCACGTCGTCGCGGCCGGCCGCGTACTCCGGGCTGTCGGCGGGGTCACGCGCGTCACGCCACGCGACGTACGGGTTGGGCACGTCGTGGCCGATGACCAGCGTCTCCGCGAGCTGGGGCAGCGCCCCTCGGATCTGGTCGACGTGGTCTTGGTACTCCTCGGTGAGGATCAGCACGCGGGCACCGGCATCGCTCAGGACGTCCTGGATCTCGCGAGGGGTCAGGCGCCAGTTGACACCGACCGTGACGGCCCCCGCGCGGGCCGCACCGAACAGCAGCTCGAAGAACTCGGGGCGGTTGGCACCGAGGTAGGCCACGCGATCAGCGGGCTGCACCCCGGCCGCGTGCAGCGCACCAGCCACCTTGCGGGCCCGGTCGTGCAGGGCGTGGAACGTCAGCGTCCGGCCCTGGCTCGTGAACGCGGTCGCGTCGCCATGTTCCTCAGCGCGGTCGGCGAGCAGATCGTTGAGGTTGGTCGTGGGCACCGGCGGCTCCTCGCTGTGCTCCAGGTCGGTCAGGGGTGGTTGAGCGACCGGATGTGGTCCCGGTCGGCGTCGATGCGCACGTGGACGAACGCGGGCAGCGTCCCGGGAGGTGTCACGTCGGGGCCGAGCGGCAGGACCGTGCCGTCCTCGAACGTGGCGGTGCCGTCCTCGACGCTGCGCATCCGCCCGCTGTAGAGCACGACCGGGGGCGTGCCGGGCAGTACCGCGCCGACGGCCGCGACCCACACGACCCGGCCGTCGCCGTCCAGGCCGGCGTGGACGTACTGGCCGACGCGCTGTCTCAGGGGGATCGGCTCGAGGGTGTAGGTCGAGAAGCTGCTCAGCTCCTCGGCGAGCGGGTAGCGGGTCCCGTCGATCGTGATCGCGGTAGGCGTGGCCGTGTCGACCACGCCGGCGACGTCGGGGTGGCGGGCCTGGCCCTCGGTGAACGACCCTGGCTCGTCCCCGCATGCGGTCGTGACGAGTGCGGCCCCGAGCACGAGCCCGACGACCAGCAGGCGCCGCACGGGCTCAGCCGTCACCGTCTGCGGGTGGCGCGACCTCGGGGTCCGCGACATCGTCACCGTCGTCGGGCCCCTCCTCGGGCGGCTCCGGCGGGCGACCGGTCTCGCTGCCGCGGTTGCGCAGGACCAGCAGGCTGGTAATGGTGGTTCCCGTGGGCATCTGCACCGTGAGCGACTCGTCACCGACGTCATCGAAGCGCACGCTCAGCGACCGGAACCGGATCGGGTCCTCGCCGGTCATGCCGCGCAGGAAGTTGATCTTCTCAAGTGCCCAGAAGGCCTGCTCGTCCTCGGACATCCCCTCCGGCGGGATGATGTCGTACTTCTCGCGCAGGTCCTTCAGCCGCCGGCGGATGTCGACCTGCTCCTCCACGCGGATGACGTGCCCGTCCTCATCGAGGTAGAGCACCATCTTGCGCAGGTGCGACATGCTCGGCGGCTGCTGTTGGCCGGACTCGTTCACCTGGGACTTCGACGGGAGGAAGATGCGCTCGTAGTCCCAGCGCTCGTACTCGCCGTCCTCCGCGCTGGGCGGCTCGAACGGGTCCTCCTGGGGCCGGTACGTGATCGAGTCCGGGTCGTAGCGGTCGACCGCCCAGCCCTCCATCATCGCCGACTGTGTGTAGCGCAGGACGGTCAGCGCGTCGTACACCGGATCCTCGCCGATGTCGGGGGTGGTGGCCGACGGCAGCAGCGACGGGGCGCCGACCACGTCCTCGACCCAGACGCCCGAGAGCAGCAGCTCCTCGACCTGTTCCTCGTCGGTCAGCTCGCCTTCCTCGCCGACGGGCGTGACGTCGTCCTGGGCCGCGGCCTCGACCTCGGCCCCGCCGTCCTCGGCCCCCTCGCCGGTCGTGTCGGCGCCCGTGTCCTCTTCGCCGGTGCCCTCGCCGTCGGTGCCCTCGCCGTCGGTGCCCTCGCCGTCGGTGCCCTCGCCGTCGGTGCCCTCGCCCGTGATGTCACCGACGATGCCGCCGATCTCGCCTTCGAGCTCCTCGGCTTCGTCGGGACGGCGCAGCAGCTCCAGCGCACGCTCGTCGTGCACACGCACGGCGATGCGGTCGTCCTGGACGACCTCCTCGTAGACCAGCTCGCCGTCGATCGAGAACGCCACCTGGTAGCGGAAGTCGTCCTCGTAGACCCCGGAGACGGAGTAGGTGACCTCGGGGGTCTCGTCGATGTACTGGAACCGCCGCGGCTGGGTCTCCGACGAGCGGATCGAATCCCGTACGACGTCCTCGGCGTCGCGCGTATCGCCGCCGGCGCACGCGGTCGACAGCAGTCCCATGACGACGAAGAGAGCGATCAGCGGTCGGGTCAGGAGCCTGTTCACGGCGTCACCTCCAGCAGCTCACGCAGCAGCGAGCGTGGCTGCGTGAAGTCCGCCCGGGTCGCGAGCACGAAGAAGTGCTCCTCGTGGAACCAGATGGAGAGCTGCTGGTTGGTCCCGGTCGTCAGCCAGACCGGGTTGCCGCCCAGCCGCACCTCGCGGGGAGCGGAGCCTCCGATGTTGTTGACCAGGCCCAGCCGGAACCGGCGGTCCTTCCAGTAGTCCACCGCCTGGGCGCCCCCGGCGTCCGCGCCGAAGTGGCCGACCTGGAGCGTGGCCTGCAGCAGCTCACCCAGGCGGAAGCTGTAGACCGAGAGCTGGTCCACGTAGGTGTTGTCGATCAGTTCGAGGGTCTCGGCCACGTCCTCCTCGGCCACGTTCAGGCCCAGGATCTGGTTCGGCAGCAGGTTGCCCTGGAGTTGGGCCACTTCGCTGCCGGCCACGCCGTAGACGGTCGGTTCGTCGTCGCCGCAGGCCGTGGAGGCGAGCGCGAGCACGGTGGCCAGTGCGAGCACGGAGCGGGAGAGGCGCCTCATCGGGCGATCACCTCGAGGAACGCCACCGCGTAGGGACGGGTCCCGTCGTGGTAGTTGTAGCGGCGCGCCTGCTCGGGGCAGAAGATCCACTCGGCCCCCGGTTGGAGCATGGGCGAGGCGAACGAGCCGTCGTCGGCCTCGACCGACCGTTCCTTCGAGTCGGTGTTGATCCACCGCACGCACGTGCCGGAGTAGATCGACGAGGCAGAGGGGTCGAACTGCGAGGTACCGGACTGGTCACCGGTGATCTTGATGTCCAGCGCGACGGACGGACCCGTGTCGACCGGCTCGGGCTCGGGCTCCGGCTCTGGCGCCTGCGTCGGCTGAGGCGACGGCGCCTGGGTCGGTTCCGGCGAGGGCTCGACCGTCGGGGATGGCGTGGGACGCGCACCGAGTCCGGGGCCGGCCACGGTCCCGCCGCCGCCGACGTTGGTGTCGACGCCGGAACCGACCGAGACATCGCCGCTGCACCCACCCACGAGCACGGCGCCGACCGCCAGCATGCCGAGGATGTTCTTCCGGGATCGTGTCATCAGGCCATCCCTCCCGACCGTTGCACGGCTTCCTGCGTCGTGCCAAGGTACGCCTCGATCACGCGCTCGTCGTTGAGGACCTCGTTCGGCGTCCCGCGGGTCAGCACCTTGCCCGACTCGAGCATGAGCAGCTCGTCGGCGAGCCGCGACAGCAGCGGCATGTCGTGCTCGATGATGAGGATCGTGGTGCCGGTCTCGTGCCGGACCCGCCGCAGCAATGGCGCCAGTCCCTCGGCCTCGGCCTGCGCGATGCCCGACGACGGCTCGTCGAGCAGCAGCAGCTTCGGTTCGGTGGCCAGCGTGCACGCCAGGTCGACGATGCGGCGCAGGCCGGTCGACAGATCCTTGACGAACTTGTCGCGGAACGAGCCGAGCTCGAGCAGCTCGACCAGCCGGTCGGCCCGGACGCGCTGCCGCCGCTCGGCCTTGCGGGCGTTGGGCAGCGACATGCCGTTGACGATTGTGTTCCTGGCCTCGTGCTGCTGGTCCAGTGCCACCAGCAGGGTCTCGTACACCGTCAGCGACGGGAACAGCCGCGCGTCCTGGAACCGTCGGATCAGCTTCTTGCGGGCCCGTTCCTCGGGGGAGGCATCGGTGATGTCCTCGCCGAGGTAGCGGACCGAGCCGCTCTCGGGCTTCTGGAACCCGCTGATGACGTCGAACATGGTGGTCTTGCCGGACCCGTTGGGTCCGATCACGCCGAGGACCATGCCCGTGGTCACGTCGAAGCTGACCCCATCCAGTGCGGTCACGCCGCCGTAGTGCTTGGTCAGCCCGTGGACCTCGAGGATCGATTGCACGCCTTCCAGTTGCATGGCACGCCGGTCGGCCGCCGACCGTTGTGCGGTGGCCGTCCCGGACGTGAGCGCCCCCGTGCCCTAGACGTAGACGGCGCGCAGGATGTCCGGACGCCGCAGCAGCTCCTCGGTCTCGCCGAAGAACTTGATGTCGCCCTTCTCCATGAAGATCGCGCGCTCGGCCAGCATGAGCGCCACGTTCACGGACTGCTCGACGATGATGATCGTGGTACCGCGCGCGTGGATCTCGCGCACCTTCTCGATCAGCTCCGCCACGATGGCGGGGGACAGCCCCAGCGACAGTTCGTCGATCATCAGCAGCTTGGGCCGGCCGAGGAACGCCTGGGCCAGCGAGAGCTGTTGCTGCTCGCCGCCCGAGAGCGCCCCGGCCTCGGTCGAGGCGCGTGTCCGCAGGATCGGGAAGATCTCGTACACGTCCTGCAGCGCCTGTTCCTTCTCAGTGTCGTCCTCGATCATCCAGGCACCGAGGAGCAGGTTCTCACGCACGGTCAGCCCCGGGAAGATGCCGCGGCCACCGGGCATGTGGATCACGCCGCGCCGTGCGATCTCGTGGGGCGGCATGTGGGTGATGTCGCGGCCGTCCATCACGACGCTGCCGGCGGAGGCCTCCTGGGTGCCGCTGATGGCACGGAGCAAGGTCGACTTGCCGGCGCCGTTGGTGCCCAGCAGCGCGATGATCTGGCCCTCTTCGACGTCGAAGTCGATGCCGAACAGCACCTGGACGCCGTCGTACTCGACGTCCACGTCACGGCACACCAGCAGCTTCGCGGTACCGGACGCGACGGCCTGGCGGTGCTCGTCCTTCGCCATGGCGCTCGCGAACGCGTTGCGCATGTCGAGCTCGAAGAAGCTGCCCGCGCTCGCGGCGATGAGCGCACCCAGCAACGAGAGCGGTGCCGCCAGAGCGAACACCGCGGGCAGCCCCATGTCGGTGTTGGTCAGGACGCCCGCAAGCGGGAGCCCGAACATCAGCCCAGGCACCGCAGCGATGCCGATGAGCTGCACGCCCATCGTGCGGACCGCTGGGGGGATCACCTGCACGAGCACGACGCTGACAGCCGGCACGACCAGGGCTGCGAAGAATCCGAACAGCGCGCCCGTGACCAGCAGCAGCCACAGGGGCGGGGCGAACACGTACACCAACGTGCCGATCGACCCCAGCGCGCCCGTCGCGCCGATCAGCGTGAGCACGCGGCCCGGGTTGCGCCGCGTGAGCACGTCGATGAGGCCGCCGCCCAGGTAGATGCCGACCAGGCCCACGACGGCGCCCGGGACCAGGATCAGGCCGCGTTCCAGCGCGTTGAGACCGTAGACGCTCGAGAGGTACAGCGGAAGGAACAGGCCGGTGACCGCCGTGGCCGCTGAGCTGAAGATGACCGACATGATCAGGCGCCGCAACGTTCTGACGGCCCAGATGGTGCGCCAGGCCTCCCCGAACGACTGGGGCTCCTCCTCGTCGTTGGCGACGTCGTCCGACGCGCCGAGCCGATGACGCTCCCAGTAGCCGCGGACGGGCTCCTTCAGGACGACCAGCGCGACCACGCTGAGGACCATGATGGGGACACCGAAGCTGATGAACGTGGCGCGCCAGCCGATGATCACGATGAGGGCCCCGACGATGACGGGCGAGAGCACGTCGGAGAACCGTCCCAGGATGCCGAAGAGCGCGATGACCTTCCCGCGCTGCTCGGGCGGGTAGTAGTCGCCGAACAGCGAGAGGTTGGGGACGTCGCCGATGGCGTTGGTCACGGCGGACGGGGTGCGGGTCCACCCCAGCGTCGTGATGCCGGTCGACCACGCGGACAGCGTCGAGAACAGGCCCGAGAGCAGACCACCGATGCCGACGATCGGGACGCGTGGGTGGCGGTCCCCCCACCATCCGACGCCGATGGTCGCGAAGATGGCCAGGACGCCGACGATCTGGAACACCCCGATGAGCTCGAAGATGTTGAAGTCGAGATCCTGGATGATGTCGGGCGCAGCGAGGACGAACGTCCTGGCGTCGAGTCCCTGGAAGAAGCCGATGCCCGAGAGCAGCACCATCGGCAGCAGCCCGTACTTGGTCTTGCGGATCTCCTTCCAGTTGCGCGCCTCCTGGAGCACGCTCCGCGCCCCGGATGGGCCACCGTCCTCGCGGTGCGTGGCGTGCGCGGCGGCAACATGGATGTCGTCGTCCATCGCGAGCACCTCGGGGTCCGCGGCCGCGTCCCCGTTGCCCGCAGGCGGGGCTGACCCGTCGATGGCCATGTCGATGTCCTCGTCGAGGCCCGTCACGTCGATCTTCTTCCGACCGTTCGCGGCGCTCATGGCTGGTTGCTCCCCTCGGCGGCCTCTTCGGCCGCGGTGGCAGCCGCTGCGTACAGGGCGGCCTCGTCCGACTGCTTCTTGGGCTTGAGCTTGTCGAGGAACCGCTCACCGCTCCCCGCGTACAGCTCGGAGGCCAGCGAGAACCGGATCCGAGGTCCCAGCGCCGCGAGCCCGGCTCCGGGTATCCGGGCGGCGAGCGGCACCAACCGGGCGTGCAGGGCCTCGGGATCGACGTCCGCGAACAGGCTCGGCACGATCATCTGGCGCCGTTGTGCCACGATCCGCAGGACGCTGTCGCGGACGTTGTTGACGACGGCGATCAGGCCGCCGGGCTCGGCGTAGAGCAGGATCAGCGTCAGCATCGACGCGCCGAAGAACTGGATGATGACGTTGGCGCCGAAAAAGAAGTTGAGGCTGCTGAACGCGGCCGTCCCCATCACCACGCCGCCGATCGATGTGATCCCACCGACCACGGCGTACAGGAACAGGTCCACGCTGCGTTGCGGGAGGAACGAGTCGGCGCTGATCCCTCGTTGCAGGTGGACGAAGATCGCACCCGAGAACCCGGCCAGCGCCCCGGACACGGCGAACGCGACCAGCTTGGCACGGAACGCCGAGACACCGAAGGCCTGCAGGTTGGTGTCGTTCTCGCGCACGGCGATGAGGATGCGGCCCGGCCGGCTGCGGCGCAGGTTGAGCACGACCACGATGGCCGCGATCAGGGCCGCCACACAGAGGAAGTACATCGACCGCTCGTCCTCGAAGTCGAGCAGGAACAGCGACGGGCGCTCGACGGCATCGGGGATGGCCCAGCCGAAGTAGCGGTCGTTGAACAGCACCGCACTGACGACGATCGCGAACGCGAACGTGCTGACCAGGAGGAACAGGCCCTTGATGCGCAGGGCGGGTATGCCGATCAGGACGGCGAAGCCGGCGGTGAGCGCGGCCGCCAGCGGGACGGCGATCCAGAAGGGCCAGCCGATCGTGGCCGAGATGGCGGCGCCGATGACGGCGCCGATGCCGGCGAAGCCGACCTGACCCAGGCTGACCTGACCGGCCCATCCGGTCAGGACCAGCACCGACAGTCCGACGATCGCGTTCAGGGCGATCACGCCCGAGAGCACGATGGTCCGGGTCGACGCGACGAACGGGAAGATCGCCAGCGCGATCAGACCGATCGCGATGAATGCGTACCGGGCGATCCGGATCCCCGGCACCGACATGAGCTGGGGCGGGACGGCGCGCTGCTCCTCGGCGGCGTCCCACGAGACCCCGCCGGAATCCTCACTGCGCTGGAGGGTCTTGCGCTGCACGAGCAGGCCGGCACCGATGATCACGAACAGGACGAG
>DASWKO010000144.1:0-2239 GCA_036396595.1 Nitriliruptorales bacterium
CGAGACGCCCGTCGTCCGGAAGGTCGACGGCAGGACGGTCAGCGTCTGCTGTTCACCCAGCGGCGTGTCCACGGTGGTGACGTGGAGCGGGGCGGTCGGGAAGATGGTCCCGAGGCTCTGCGGCTCGGGTTCGAGCCGCGGCGAGTCCACGATGGCACGGGCGAAGGACGGGTCGACGTCGCCCACGTCGGTGGACGTGGCGGCGGTCACGATGGCGCCGTGGACCCGGAGCGAACCATTGCCCAGGGAGGTCAGGTCGAGGGTCGCGCGCGGGGCGACCGGACGCCCACTGACGGCCAGCGGTGCGTACCCGAGTGCCCCGACGACCTCGTAGAACGTGCCGTTGGAACCCGTGCGCTGCACGAGGCAGCTCGCACCGGCGGGGCACTCCGCCGCCGCGCCGACGATCGGCAGGTCCAGGTCGAGGTCGACGGACAGCAGCCCGGTCGCGGGGTCGACCGTCGGGGTCCCGAAGTCCACCGGAGGTGGCGGCGACGCCGCGGTGCCGGCGACCCGGTACATCGGCAGCCCGTACGTCACCATGGCCTGCATCGACTTGAAGTACTCGCCGCTGTAGGCCCCCTCGCGGGCGTGGTGCTGCCCCTTGGTCAGCGCGACCGCCTGGCCGATGGTGAGCGTGCCGTCGAGGTTGTCCGCCAGCAGCAGGCTGAACAGCTCGCCCGCGGCGATGGTGTCGGTGTCGCCGTAGCTGTAACCGCTGCTGGCCACCAGGATGCCCTGCCGCGCCGCCACCGCGTCGGCCCAGTCGCGGATCGCCCCCGGCTGCGTCGCCAGGTCGTACCCGAAGTGGCACGCCATCGAGAGGATCACGCTGCCGACCGGCAGCGACGCGGCCAGATCGGTCGCGCGGTACAGGTCAGCGGCGTCACCCAACAGGTTGCCGAGCGCCGGCAGGAACGCGCTCTGGTGCGCGTGCCCGTTGACCGCGGCGATCACGTCGCGCGCGCCGTCGGCGAACGTCAGCAGCGAGGCGACCTCCTGACGGGTCCAGGCCTCGCCGATCAGCCGAGCTGCCACCGGCTCGAGCCGGGCGTCGAGCGCGTCCGCGACGGCCGTCGAGCCGTCGGCGAGGTGGTCGTAGCCGGCCACGGCCGTGTCGCTCGGCGCCAGCAGGTCCGGCGACAGCTCGCCGCCGCTGCCTCGGAACTGCGCGAGCGCGGCCGCGCTCGTGTCCGGGCCACCAGGCAGGCGGCCCACCCCGATGTCGGGGACCCAGGCCGCCTGGTCGAGCCAGGGACGCGGCTGGGCGGTTCCCAGGTGGTCGTCGGTCAGGAACAGCCCCGATGCGAGCGCGGTGGTCCGCGGGGTCGCGTGCGCCGGCTGCAACCCGTTGGTCGGGTCACCGTCCAGATCGTGGATGCCGTCCTCGGCCACGATGCCCGAGAGGAAGGAGCGCTCGTTGGCCAGGGTGGCGTCGTCGCGGACGCGGAGGAACGGCATCTGGTCGTCGTCCCCGATCACGACCACGTGCGCGATCGGCAGTGCCTGTCGGTACTCGAGCACCAGGTCACGCGTCGCACCCGCGACCGTGTTGATGGCCGTCTGGTCGCAGCGGGCCGCGTCCCACGCCTCGTAGGCGCCCGCGAGCGCGCTGGGGGCACCGTCCCATCGCGCACCTTCGAGCGGCAGGAGCGCGCCCTGCACACCCAGATCCGAGGCGTTCACCGCGTCGATCTCGGCCTGCACCTGCGACAGACCTGCGACCCCGAACGCGTCGACGTAACGCTGCTGCGCGACGAGGTACAGCGTGTCGGTGTCGGCGGCCAGCGAGGCCGGATCGGGCAGCGTCCCCTCGTGACCGGTCCCCCGAACCAACGGCAGGGGCTGGCACTCGCCGAGGTCGAACTGGCGCGGGGCGACGACGTGGTAGCGCAGGACGTAGGGCAGCGACGACGAGGCGCCGTTGTACCCGGCAACGATCAGCGGGAACGTGCCGCCCTCGCCGTCGACGGTCTCGATGACGATGGTCTCGTGCTGGTCACCGCGCTCGATGCTGACCGCGCGGACCCCGTTCTGCGTGAGCGGGTTCTGGGTCAGGGGCAGATCCTGGAGCGTCTCGGGTTGGGTCGAGGTGCCCACCCGGTTGGCGTGCCACTCGGTTCCCGACTCGGGCACCACCTGGTTCTGGGTCAGCGGGTTCTGGGTCAGCGGGTTCTGGGTCAGCGGGTTCTGGGTCAACGGGTTCTGGGTCAACGGGTTGGCGGTCGCGCTCCCGAGC
>DASWKO010000145.1:0-13884 GCA_036396595.1 Nitriliruptorales bacterium
CCTCGCCCACCGCCCCGCGCATCGCCACGGTCCCCTTCGCATCGGGCGCGCCCAACGTCGCGATCATCGGCGCCCCGGTGTCGTCGACCCCGCGCAGGACCCGGGTGATGCGCGCCCCGATGAGCTTGGAGCGCTCCGTACCCAGCAGCTCGGCGGCGGCCGGGTTGGCCGTGCGCACGCGACCGTCACGGTCCGCGGCGATCAGGGCTTCGCCCATGGAGGCGGTCACGACCTCGAGCCGGCCGCGGAGCTCGGCCTCGGTGGTGGCTGCCGACACCAGCTCGGCCTCGCGCCCGCGCAGCGCGACGGTCATCCCGTTGAACGCGGTCGCCAGCCGGCCGATCTCGTCGGGCTCGTCGAGCGACACGCTGGTCTCCAGATCCCCGGCGGCGACGTGCTCGGCGGCAGCGGTCAACTGCTGGACGGGGTGGGTGATGCGGCGGGCCACGACGGCCGCCAGGCCCGCGGCGACCGCCAGGCCCACGATGACGGCCAGGAACAGCGAGCGCATCAGGTCGCGTTGGACGCCGGCCACGGCCGAGGCATCCAGCGTGACCACGAGGTCGGCGATGCTCCCCCCGTCGGCGTCCCGGATCGGCTCGACCGACAGGAAGCGCGGCTGGTCGGCGAGGCGGACCGTGCGTGACCCCTCGCCGACCCGCACGAGCTGCACCAGCTCGTCGTACTGCGGCGGCGGCAGCGTCGAGGTCGCGACCGAGCCGCCGATCACCACGGTCGCGTCCGCGCCAGCCAGGGCCACGATCGCGTTGAGGACCCGCGGGTCGGTGACGCGACGACCGACCACGATCACGCCTCGGCGCAGGTCGTGGCGCTCGACCCCGTCCACCGTCGGTACCGCCGGGGCGGCCGAGACGACCAGCAGATCACGCTGTCCGAGCGCGACGGCCGAGGCGGTCGTGTCACCGGTCAGGGCCCGCTCGACCGTGGCGTCCCCGGCGAGCAGCAGCTCGTCCGCTCGCGGCAGGGGCGCGGCACGCAGGGCATCGTAAGAACCGACGACCGCTCCATCGATGGTCACGAGCATGACGATGTCGACGCCAGGGAGCTGCGCGACGGTCGCGGCGCGGGAGTCCAGCGAGGCGCCGGTCTCGCTGGCGGTCTGCAGCTCGGCGGAAACCCGGTCGCCGGTGAACGCGCTCGCGATGGCCTGGAGCTCCTGCGGCCACTCGCGTTCCCACTGCTGTGCGCGTGCGGAGCCGACCTGATCGAGCCGGTCGAGCTGCTCGCGTTCGAGGTCGGCACCGAAGATCACGCCGGCCGCCGCGGACAGCCCCACCACCAGCACGAGCAGCACCAGCAGGAACGCGGCCAGGAAGCGCGTCATCAGGCTCGCACGCGCGCGACCGGACAGCCAGCCTGCGACCGCGACGGACCCGGCCAGGCTGACCACGCCCGCCGCCGTGGCCGACTCGCTGGCCAGCGCGTCCGCGGCCGCCCAGCCGACCAGACCGCCGGCCAGCAGGATCGTCGACTCCGACCGCGCGAGCACACCCCTCAGCGAGGCCACCGCGGCGGCGATGCCGGCGATCGCAGCGGCCACGTGGGCTGCGATCGGCGCGGCGGCGATCACGACCGGCGCGGAGGTCCCGGTGGCGCGTCCCGCCGCACCCACCGCGATCGACGCGTAGGCCCCGACGCGCGCATACAGCGGCCACGTCGAGTCCAGCGCGAGTCCCGACCCCAGCACGACGTGCGTGAGCCCGAGCAGGGCGCCGCCCGTGGCCAGCCCGACCCACGCCGACCCAGCTTCCTCACGACGCACCACGGCGTAGGCGACCAGCCCCAGGGCCACTGTCAACCCGAGGACGTGCACCGCGAGGTGCAGGGGTACCTGAACGTCGCCCATCACCACGAGTCTACGACGTGAGGGCCGCCCGGCCGGGGAGTGGCGTGCGGGCCCGCGACACGTTCGTGCGCCACGACCTACCCGAGCGTGGTGCTCAGCCGCCGAGCGCGAGCGCAGCGGCAGGTTCGCGGCCGGCGCGCAGCTCGGTCAGCGCCTCCAGCGCATCCTGGAGCGTGGCGACCGGCACCAGCAGGATCCGGCTGTCGACCGGTGCCGTCCGTGCCTCGTCGAAGTTGTCCGCAGGTACCAGGAAGACGGCCGCGGGACGTCCCTGCTCGCGGTGCAGCGCGCCCAGGATCTTCTGCCGGATCCCCCCGATCGGGCCGACCTCGCCGTCCGCCGTGATCGTCCCGGTCCCCGCGATCACCATCCCACCGGTGAGGTCGTCCTCGCCCAGGAGATCGATGACCGTCAGCGCGAACATCAGGCCGGCCGAGGGCCCGCCGATGGCCCCCGCGTCGATGGTGACGTCGACCGGCAGCGCGTCCTGGACCCGGACCCCCAGGGACGGCCCGCCACCTTCCTGCACGTCAGCGGGCAGCTCGCCCAGCGTGACCTCGACCTGCTGCTGCTCACCCGCGCGCACGAACACGACCTGGACCCGATCGCCCACGGCGTGCTGCTGCACCGCCTCGACCAGCACCGAGGCCGAGTCGATCGCGGCACCGGCCAGGCCGATCACGATGTCGCCCGGCTGAAGGCCGGCTTGCGCCGCCGCGCTGGCCGCGACCACCTCGACGACCTCGGCACCCACCGGCGCCTGGAAGCCGAGGCTGCGCAGCGCCGCCAGCGCGGCCACGAGCTGGCTCTGGTCCATCGCGAGCTGATTGCGCTGCTCGGCGTCCTCGGCGTCCTCCTCGGGGAGGATGAACAGCGAACGCTGCATCTGGTCGATCCGTGGGTCCAGGGCGTTGCGGATCCACTCCCCGAAGTCGACGTTGATGTCGACGCGCACCGTCGTCAGGACCAGCTCACCCGCCGACGAGAAGGTCGGCACGCCGTCGACCTGCACGCTGCCGTACGTGGTCTCCGCCGGGCCGGGTCGCAGCGCTGCCGTGCACGCCGGCTGCGCTGCCAGGGCGTCACAGGGGATCGCGCCGCGAGCCACCAGCCCCAGGCTGGCGACGGCCAGCAGCAGGATCAACAGGCGGCGCACGTCACCTCAGCCGCGCGTGAAGAGGGTCCGGCGGGGACCGTCGCCCTCCTCGCCCTCCTCGCCCTCGTCGCCGGCCGCGCCGGCCTCGCCGGCCTCGACGACCTCGTTCACCTTGGTGGTCGGCCGCTGGCGGCTCAGCGGCATCGCTCCCGGCGGTGGCTCCGAGACGATCGCGGTCGGCTGATCCGGCTGATCCGGCTGATCCGGCTGATCGGTCTGGTCCGACAGGCCCGACCGGGCGGCGGCCGCGGTGGCGGCGGGTGAGGCAGGCGACGCCTCGGGCTGGCGGCCCGCGGTGGACGGCGTGTCCTCGCCGATGACGGATGCCCGCACATAGGTCTTGAACTCGACCTTGACCTCGCGGTACAGGCGCGGGTTCTCGACGCCCTCGTCGTTGCGGAGGGCCTCGACCCGTGCGATGGCCGCGTCGAGCGAGCCGGCGTCCTCGATCCGGTCGGCTCCCGAGGAGGTCGTGTAGCGGACGATGTGATCCATGAGGCGTCTTCCTCGTGCTCGGCAGAGGCGAGGCAGGAGCGGTCACCCCCGCTGTCTCGGGTCTCGGCAGAGCCTACTGCTGACTTGACCCTGGTGTCGGGGGACGCATCAACCGGTTCGGCGCCGGACAGCGACGTGAGCGGCAAGGCTTGCGGCCAGGAGCACGCTGGCCAGCGCCCGCTGCTGCCCGCCCGTGCCCGTACCCCGATCGCCGGTCGCGACGGGATCCGTGGTCGGATCGACGGACGGCTGGCGGGTGGGCGTCGCGCCGTCGCCGGGGCCCGGCGTACCCGTGCCCGACGAGGCGGTGTCGCGGGAGGGCGACGGCGCGGGTGCGGGGGACGGCGACGCAGGGGCGGACGGCGACGGCGGTGCGGGCGGGGACGGAGGCGGCGGGGAGGGGGACGGCGGGGAGGGCGACGGGCTGGGCGACGGCTCCGGGCTGGGCGGCGGGCTGGAGGGCGGGTTGCGGGCACCGGCCGCGGCCGCGAGGTCGATCAGCCCGTAGCCGGTGTCCTCGTCGGGTCCCGGCGCGCCGATGTCCCACGCGGTGTCGCGCAGGCGCTGCACCGACTCCTCGTGGCTGAACCCGATCGAGCGCAGGATCGCGACCGCTCCCGAGACGTGGGGGGCGGCGAAGGACGTACCGTCGGCCTCCCCGTAGGTGTGCTCGTTCTGGCACGACGGCGACGTGGGCGCGCACCACCAGGTCGAGATGATGTCCACGCCGGGAGCCATCAGCGCATCGGAGCGGCCGGCGTCCGAGAACGACGCCCGCTGGTCGTCCCTCGTCGTCGCCCCCACGATCACGACCGGCGAGTCGGCCGGGTAGTCGTCGGCCTGACTCGAGTCGTTGCCCGCGGCGGCGACCACGGCCACCCCACGATCCCAGGCGTAGCGCACCGCCGAGGTCGGCGCCGCGATCGGCAACGGGATGCTCGGGGACGGGCCGACGGACTCGAGCGAGAGGTTCACGACGTGGGCACCGTTGTCGACCGCCCAGCGGATGGCTGCCTCGACGTCGGCACCGTCGCCCGCTCCTTCCGCGTCCAGCACGCGGATCGGCATCAACATCGCCGCGGGGGCGGTCCCCGCGATGCCGACGCCGTTGTCAGCCGTCGCGGCGATCACGCCGGCCACCAGCGTCCCGTGCCCGTTCTCGTCCGAGGGGTCGTCGTCGTCGTCCACGTAGTCACGGCCGAGCACGGAGCCGTCGGCGCGGCGGGCGATGCGGTCGACCAGGTCGGGGTGCTCCAGATCGACGCCCGTGTCCACGACCGCCACGAGGATGCCGCTGCCTCGGGACAGCTCCCACGCCATCGGAGCCTCGATCCGGTCCAGGTTCCACTGCTGGCTGCGGTAGGGATCAGTCGCAGCCAGCGCCAGGGCGCCCCCGCTGGTCGCGACGGCGACCACTGCGAGGGTGGCGAGGAGGTTGCGGACACGCACGCGCATCCCCCGTGGGGCGCAGGGAACCGATGGTCGGTGCTCAGCCACGAGCGTACGACCCGACGACCCCGGTTCGGAACGGCGCCACGGCGCGGTGGCGGTCAGTGCACCTCGCCGGACCCGGGCCGGTCCGGACCGCCCCTGCTGGCAACCATGGGGCGTCCCCCGGGCTGCATGGCGTCGAGCGCCTTGTGGAACGAGTGCACCGTGGCGGCGGGGTCGCGGTCGATCCGGGAGGACCACCAGGTCCACGCGAGCCCGAGCGCGACGACGGCGATCAGGGGGACGAAGACGTACTGCACGGTGTAACGGCCTTCCAAGTCGAGCCACCCGGCTCCCGAGCCAGCCGGAGACTAGTCAACGGGTACACGGCGCTCAACGTTCGCAACGGACATCGGTTCCACCTGCGCACGGCGCGCCCACCCGAGGTCGCTCAGCAGCCGGGCCAGCGCTCGGTGCCGTCGATGAGGAACTCGTGCTTCCAGATCGGCACGGTGGCCTTGAGGTGGTCGATCCCGAAGCGCGCAGCGTCGAGCGCCTCGGCCCGGTGGGGCGCCGAGGTGGCCACGATCACGCTGACGTCGCCGACCTCGAGCCGGCCGAGCCGGTGCGACAGGTGGACCGCCCGCACGCCGGGGAAGCGCTCGACGACCTCCCGCGCCACCGCCTCGAGGGCGGGACCTGCCTGGTCCTCCCAGGCCTCGTACTCGAGGTGGTCGACGGCGTCGCCCTCGTGGTGGTCGCGGACGACCCCGAGGAACAGCCCGATGCCCCCGCACGCCGGATCGTCCACGTCCCGGTGGGCGGCCCCGGCATCGAGCGGCTCGGGCGTCAACCGGGTCGTGATGCGTGGTTGGGCACGGGGCGGGTCCAGCGACCGGTCGGATCTCACGACGCCGCCTCGACCTGGGCCGGCTCCTCGTTGACGGGTGCGTCGGGGGGCCAGCGCTCCTGCGGACGGTCGGGCGCGACCGCCGCCAGCAGCACGAACGGGGTCGCGAGCACGGGCCCGGCCAGCACCCAGCCGTCGGGCCACCACGGCAGCGTCAGGATCAGCAGCGCGCCCGACACCGCCGACAGCCGGGTCGGCGTGAAGGGCACGCGCCGCAGCACCGACGCGAGCGCGGCGACCACCGGCACGGCGGCCCACCCGACCGCGATGCCCCAACGAGCGGCCGGCAGGGTCACGCCCGCGTCCCACACGTCGACGAGCCCCACCTGGGTGGGGATCAGGGCGCCGACCGAGACCACCATCACCGCGACGAAGCCGACGACGAACCAGCCGAGCTTGCGGCCACCCAGCCGGCGGAGCCACAGCGGTGCGACGACCAGCGGCCACAGCCCGATGCCCACCGCCACGCCGAGCAGGCCGCCCGCCAGCAACGCCATCCGGTCGGGGAGGTGGCGGCCGGCCCACACCTCGGCCAGCGCCCACCACGACCACACCAGGGCGGCGCACGCCAGGAGGGCACCCGGGGCAACGCCGTAGGCGACGAGCAGGGGTGGCGCCCACGCGACCGCCGCAGCCGTCGCCCGCGAGGTCCCGGTGTAGCCCCAGCTCCGCGCCAGCACCGAGGCAGCCGCGACCGTCAGCGCAACGGCCGCGAGCGAGAGCACGGCGACCGCGGCGGCGCCGTCGAGCCCGGGCACCCGGCTGACCAACCAGGCCAGCGCAGGGGCCAGCGGCCCGGCCGCATCCGAACCGAGCTGGGCGGCGGTCAGGTCTCCTGAGCCCCACGCCTCCGCGACCTCGGCCAGGACCCCGCCGCGACCGTGCCACGCCGCCCCGACGTGGATCACCAGCGCGCCGACCAGCAGCGCGGTCGCCGCCGACGGACCCGATCGCGGCTCCCACCTCAGCGGCGATCCCGCCGCCGTCGCGGCCAGGAGCCCGGCCAGCACCACCCACGGCAGCAGCAGCCACAGCCCCGCGTCCAGCCACGGCCCCGCGGACGCCACGATCGCCGTGATCGCGCCTGCGAGCAGCGCACCGGCCACCGACCAGCCGAGCCGGCCCACGGGACGCAGCACGCCGAGCACCACCACAGCCCCGACCACCCACAGCTCCCGCGCGGTCAGCAGTGGCAGCAGTGCACCGATGGAGAAGTCGTCACCCACGGCGTGGGTCAGTCCCGGCGGCGACGGAGCAGGGAGCGGACCCCCAGGACCCCGACCGCCGCCGTCAGTGCCGCCAGGCCGAGCCGGACCTTGCTCCGCTCCAACCGGGCCGGCCCCAGCACGATGTGGCCGCGATGGTCCTCGACCAGGTCGGCCAGCGCGTCGCGGTTGGTGTGCTTGGGCCGCCAGCCGGTGCGGATCAGCTTGTCGGGGCTCATCACCCACGGGTACATCGCGTAGCGGACGAAGCCCGCGGGGGCCTGGGCGGCGCCCATCCGCCACAGCCGGTCGAGCGCCGAGTACGCGACCTCCTCGCCGATCTCGACCGTGCGCTGATCGCTGATCGCCACCACCTCGTCGGTCGACAGCCACCCCTCGCAGGCCACGTTGTAGGCCCCCGGCAGGTCGTGGTCGATGGCGTGCGCGAAGGCGCTGAGGACGTCGTCGACGTGGGCGAGCTGCAGCGGCGGCCGGTGACCCTTGATCAGGGTGAACCGCGGCTGCTCGAGCAGGAGCCGGGTCCAGGCGTTGTCGATCCCCGGCCCAGCGACCAGCCCGAGCCTCAGGATCGTGACCATCACTTCGGGGTGCTCGTCGACCCACGTCCGCAGCCAGCGCTCGACGTCGCCCTTGTGCAGGCTGTAGCTGAAGTCCGGGTTGGCCCGGATCGAGGACTCCTCGGTCAGCGGGAAGTCGTTGTCCGGGTGCGCCCCGTACGCCACGACCGACGAGGGGTAGATCACCTTGCGCACGCCGGCATCGGCCGCGGCCCGGAACACGTTGCGGGTGCCGTCGACGTTGACGGCCCGCATCGTGGCCTCGTCGGCGATGGGATCCATCTGGAAGGCCAGGTGCACGAGCACGTCCACGTCCGCGAGGTGACCGGCCAGGTCGGGGTCGCGCACGTCCGCCTGCCGGAACTCCAGCGACCGGGCGGGCAGACCTCCGGGCGCACGCACGTCCAGGCCGACGATGCGGCCCACGCCCTCGTTCTGGTCCAGCTCGCGGGCGAGCCGGCGGCCGATCAGCCCGCCGACTCCGGTGATCGCGACGGTGGCCATCCAGGTCCCCTGCTCGGTGGGTCCCGAGGTTAGTACCCAACCGGGCCATCCGTCTGGGCGGCCACCGTGCGGTGCCGCCGCGGCCCTGCCAGACTGCTGGCATGACCGACGAACCCGCTCCCCCCTCCCCCGACGATCCGTTCGGCGGACTGCCACCCGAGCTGCGCCAGATGCTCGAGGCGCTCGGCGGCTCACAGATGTTCCAGCAGCTCGGCGCCATGGTGCGCGGCAGCGCCGGCACCGGGCCGGTCAACTGGGACCTCGCGGGACAGGTCGCCCGCCAGCTCGCGGCCCCGGGCGACCGCGCGCCGACAGAGGACGAGCGCGACCGTGCCGAGGAGGCGCATCGGCTCGCCGAACACTGGCTCGACGAGGGGTCGCTGCCCGCCCCGCCCGACGCCGGCCTGCTGATCGTGGCGAGCCGTCAGGACTGGGTCGCCGCCGCGCTCGACGGGCTGGCTCCCATGGTGGAGCCCGTCGCCGAGGCCTCGACGAACGCCATGGCCGAACTGGCCGCCTCGCAGATGGACGAGCTCGGGCTGGGCGACGTGCTGGGTCAGCTCGGCGGAGGCGCCGACATCCGCGCCATGATGACCCCGATGGGCGCGATGCTGACGGGCACCCACGCCGGCCAGGTGATCGGCCAGCTCGCGCGGCAGCTCGTCGGGCAGTACGAGCTCGGCGTGCCGACCGCGCCCCGGTCCCAGGCGTTCCACATCGCCGTCAACGTCACCGACGCCTTCGAGGGCTACGACCTGGACCTGCGTGAGGTCGCGATCGTGCTGGCGCTGCACGAGGGAGCCCACCGCCGCCTGTACCACGCGGTGCCGTGGTTGACCGGGCACGTCCACGGGCTGGTGTGGCAGTTCGCCGAGGCCACCGAGGTCGATCCCGACGAGCTGATGCGCATGAGCCAGGACCTGATGATCGGCGTGGACCCCGAGGACCCCGAGTCGCTGGAGCAGGCCATCAGCAAGGCGGGAGAGTTCCGGCTCGAGCCCACCCAGGTGCAGCAGCGGATCCTCCAGCGGGTGCAGGGCGTGGTCACGCTGGTCCAGGCCTGGGCCCGGTCGGAGGTCCAGCGCGCAGCCGAGCCCCGGCTCGGAGCCAGCCTGGGCCGCATCGAGGAGGTCCTGCGCAGGCGGCGGGCCTCCCACGGCGATGGCGAGCAGCTCCTGGCTCAGCTCCTCGGCCTGGACCTCAAGCCCGACGACGAGACCGTGGGCGACCGCTTCGTCGAGGTGGTCGAGGCGGCGGCCGGGCCCGACGCGCTGCGGGAGGCGCTGGCCCACCCGGAGAACCTGCCGGACGCGACCGAGCTCGCCGACCCCCAGCGCTGGCTGAGCCGCATCAGGGGCGAGGGCGACGAGGCCGACGGAGCCGTCCCCGCCGACCTGTCGAGCCTGCTCGACGCGGGTGACGCCCCCACCGAGCTTTCGGCCGAGGAGCGCCGACGCGACCGCGAGGGCGACTGACGTCGCCGTCAGAACGCGGGGGGCGCGCCGTCGGATTCGGCCAGGGAGTCGGGCTCGGGCAGGGCGGCGCGGCCCTGGCCGGCCGCGTACCCGTCGAGGTAGGCCGTGGCCCGCTCGGTGTCGGGGAAGCGCGCCACCAGCTCGTGGAAGGCCGGCGAGTGGTCGGGCACCAGCAGGTGCGCCAGCTCGTGCACGATCACGTAGTCGAGCACGTACTCGGGCATCCCGAGGAGCTCGCGGCTGATCCGCATGCTGCCGTCGGCCGGCGTGCACGAGCCGTACCTGCGTCGCATCCGCGTCGACCAGGTGATCGTGACCGGTCGCACCCCGTCCACGTACGCATCCGCCAGCGTCGCGGCCCGCGCGAGCAGGTCGTGGTCGCCCACGGGCTCCTGGGCGTGGCGCCGGGTCACCTTGGCGACGAGGTCGGCGATCAGCCGCTCCTCCTCGCGCTGGTCGAGGCGAGCGGGCAACTGCACCACGACCACACCGTCGCGCGGGTAGGCAGACACGGTGCGGCGGCGCCGGGTGGAGCGCTCGATCCGCAGCGCGGGACGACCGGGCTCGGCGGCGCGGTGCTCGACCGTCCTGGTCGGTCGTCTGGTCGGTCGCGAGGTCACGACGCTCAGACTACGAGGCCGGTGCGACCCGGCCGCCGCACCTTCCCCGTTCGCGCATCAGCGAGCAGGCGCAAGGGGGTCGTGCGCGTCTCGCACGAGGCCGTGCGAGTTCGCTCAGAACGCTCAATCCACAGGGTGTGGACGGTGGTGTGGACGACGAACCCGCTGGTCAGCGCCCCGTGACCGGACCGGCCGTCAAGCAGCCTCCGGGCTGCCTCCACACCGTCCCCCGGGGTCTTCCACAGGTTGTGCACACGTTGTGCACCAGGATCGATCCTGCTTGTGGACAGCGTGGTTGACCTGGCTCTCCCCGACGGGCACCTTGCGGTGGTCGAGGTCCCCAGCGGCGACGCGAACCGGGTCCGTGCTCTGAGGGGAAGGGTGCACGGGAACGGCCAGCGTGGTCGCTGGGGACGTCGGCGTTCGCCGCCCGTTCCGGGCAGCGCCGCGGGTAGGCTCGATGGTCCCGACCTCCGGAGCCTGCATGTCCAGGGCCGCCGCGTTCTTCGACCTCGACAACACCATCATCAGCGGGTCGTCGGTGTTCTACTTCGGCCTGGCGGCCTGGCGCGACGGGATGATCCCCACCGGTCAGCTCGTGCGGGACGGGTGGAACAACGTCACCTTCAAGCTGTTCGGGGCCAGCGACGAGGGCTCCGAAGCCATCCGTGATCGCATCCTCGAGGCGGTCGCCGGGGTCGAGCAGAGCCGGCTGATCGGGCTGACCGAGCAGATCATCCCCCGGGTGCTCCAGAAGGTGCGCCCCGAGGCCAAGGGCCTGCTGGACATGCACGCCGCGGCCGGCCGGGACCGCTACCTCATCTCCGCTTCGCCGGTCGAACTGGTGGCCGAGGTCGCCAAGGACCTGGGCCTCGAAGGCGGGATCGGCACCGAGTCCGAGGTCGACGCCAGCGGCTGCTACACGGGCAACCTCGTCGGCCCGTTCACCTACGGACCCGGCAAGGCCGAGGCGATCGAGAAGCTGGCCGCCGAGAAGGGCTACGACCTGCGGCTGTCCTACGCCTACAGCGACTCCGCCAGCGACCTGCCGATGCTCGAGATGGTCGGCCACCCGGTCGCGGTCAACCCCGATTCCGCGCTCGAGTCGGTCGCGCACCAGCGCGGCTGGCCGATCGTGGTGTTCGCCAGGAGAACCAAGCTCGTGGTCAAGACGACCACCGCCGTCACCGGCGCGATCGGGCTGGCCACCGGCACCTACCTGCTGGGCAGGCGGCACGGGCGCATCCAGGCGGAGGCAGCCGGGCTCCGGGACCTGCTGGCCAGGCGCGTCCGCCTCCGGTGAGGACCGACACCAACCCGCCCCGCTACACCCGCACGCCCCATCTGGTCGGGCTCGTGGCCGAGGCCGAACGGCTGGCGACGCTGGTCGCCGGCGCCTCTCGAGGGGATCGGGACCGGGTCGGCGACGGCCTGCGCCAGCGGGCGGCTCTGGCGACCCTCCGGCTCGACGGCTCCCCCATCGAACGCCCACCCGCGCTCGACGGCGCGAACCCGGTGCCGGTCGCGGAGGTCGGGGAGGTAGCGGAGGTCGCGGCGAGCGGACACCGGGGCACCTGGTTCGACGCGATGGGTGTCGGCGGGCGGGCCGACGAGGCCGTGCTGGCGCTGGAGTTCCTCGGCGCCACCGCCGCGCTGGCGTCCGACGACCTCGCCGACCGGCTGCTCGCCGCGCCGCAGGAGACGCTGGCCGAGCTGCACCGGCGGCTGGTACAGGGGCTGGTCGACGAGGCTCAGGCCGGCAGCCCGCGCCGCTCCGGGCAGGCGGTCCACGATGCCTCGGTGGGCCGCATCATCTACTTCGCGACGGATCCGGCCGACGTGCCGACCCGGCTCGCGCTGCTCTCGGCCTGGCTGCAGTCGGCCGGCGCACGCGAGCACGGGCTGGTGGTCAGCGGCGTGCTGCACCTGGAGCTGCTGCTCATCCACCCCTTCGAGTCGGCCAACGGCCGGCTCGCCCGTGCGGCCGCGCGCCTGGCCCTGCGAGCGCGGGGGCTGGATCCCCACGGCCTGGCGGTCCCCGAGGTCGCCTTGGGCCGCGCCCCGATCGCGTACTACGAGGACGTGGCCGCCACGGCGCGCCGCCGTGACCACACGGTCTGGCTCGAGCGCTGGGGCGAGGCCGTGGCCGCCGGCCTCCGCGAGGCGGCCCACGCCCTGGGCGTGCTGGCGGCGGAGCCTGCCCCCCGCGCCGCCACGTTCCTGGACCGCTGGGGCGCGGCTGGGTTCACGATCGCCGACTACCGCGCAACCGCCGAGGTGGGCCCCGAGGAGTCGCGGTCGGACCTCGACGCCCTGCTGGACGCCGGGTTGGTCCGGCGTGTGCAGGGCTCGCGCGGCCTGCGCTTCGAGGTGGTCGCACCGCGCTGAAGCCCCACCGGCGTGCGTGGTCAGCTCGTCTCGGCGATGAAGCTGGCGATGCGCCGACCGATCTGCTCGCCGGCGTCCTCCTGGAGGAAGTGGCTGCCCTCGACCGTCTCGCAGGGCAGCGCACTGGGGATCAGCTCGCTGAGCCGCTCCCCCACCCTCGGGGGCAGGATCTGGTCCTTGGCACCCCACAGCGGCAGCACCGGGGTGGTGTCCCACGACTCCAGGCGCGCCAGCGCCTGCATCTGCTCCGCGGCGCCGGGGAAGTCGTCGGAGGTCGGCACCAGCAGCGGCAGCGCCAGGGGGCCCCCGTGGTAGCCCGCATCGGGGAACGGGGCGTCATAGGCGGCCCCCACCTCGTCGGACAGCGGTGGTGTAGACGGGCTCGTAGGGGTAGTCGGGGACGTCGGCGAAGCGCCAACCGGGGGTGCGGGCGATGTCGGTCATGGGGGCTCCGGTGGCTCGAGCGGCAGGCAGGCGGCCGCCAGACTACGGGACGAGGGTCCCGCCACCTCGGGCCGGACGTCCCCTGACGGCGGCCTGTTCACCGGGCACGGTGGGAGTGAGCAACCACGAGGAGAGCGCGATGGCCACCTCCGCCCCCCTGGACCACAGCGGCCTGGAAGTGCTGGGGTTCGACGAGTGCCTGAAGCTGCTGGCATCGCAGCCGGTCGGGCGCCTGGCGTTCGTCGAGGCGGGCGAGCCCGTCATCCTGCCGGTCAACCACGCCGTCGACGGCCTCGACGTGGTGTTCCGCACCACGACCGGGAGCAAGCTCGACGCCGCGCTGCGCGGCTCGGTCGTCGCCTTCGAGGTGGACGGCTGGGACGACCTGTACCGCAACGGCTGGAGCGTGCTGGTCCGCGGGCGGCTCGAGGAGGTCGATCCCGACGACGTGGCCGGCGTCCTGCTGCGCCCGTACGCCAACCGGGTCGACCGCGACCGCTACGTGCGCATCATCGCCGACGAGGTCACGGGTCGCCGGATCGTGTGAGCCCGACCGGCGCGTCGCCCGTGCGCTGAGGCTTCCCGTGCGTTGATCTGGAACGGCCGCGCTGGTCTTGAACCGACCCCGTGCTGGCCGACGAGACAGGTGTACGCGACCCGGCACGACCCGGACCCGCGCCAGCCACCCACACGTCAGGGTTGCGCGGTTCCCGGTGATCCCGGCCGTACGCTCGGCCCGGACGGAGGGACCGACGTGACGCAGCGCCCGCGCACCGCAGAGGTCGCCGCGCTCCGAGCCGCCCCGAACGTC
>DASWKO010000146.1:0-20534 GCA_036396595.1 Nitriliruptorales bacterium
TTCGACCACCGGCGGATGCTCGATGCCGCCGTCGAACGGCTGCGCGCCAAGACCCGGTACGCGCCCGTCGCCTTCCAGCTTCTCGGCGACGAGTTCACGCTCTCGGAGCTGCAGGCGGTCTACGAGGTGCTGCTCGGCGACGAGCTGGACGTGCGCAACTTCCGTCGCGACGTGCGCGATGCCGGGGTCATCGAGGAGACCGGCGGGACCCGGCGCGAGGGCCCCGGACGGCCCGCCAAGCTGCACCGGTACGTCCCCGGCTCCTTCGCGGTCGACGCGGAGGAGCGGCGCGTCGCCGAACGCATCGAGCGCGACCGCGCGTGACTCGGCGCCCCGAGCTGCGGGTGCCGCGGTCGTGGGTGCTTCGCCGGTGTCACGAGGGTGTCGTACCTTCGAGCGACGGGCGTTGCATACCCGGCCCCCGACCCGACGTCCCACGTGCCCACGCCCGCCCCGGACCACGAGCTGACCACCGATGACCGAGTACTCCGCCAAGAACATCAGCGTCCTCAAGGGGCTCGAGGGGGTCCGCAAACGACCTGCCATGTACATCGGCTCGACCGACGGGCGCGGCCTGCACCACCTGGTCTGGGAGGTGGTGGACAACGCCGTCGACGAGCACCTGGCGGGCCACTGCTCCAACATCCGGGTGACCCTGCGCGGGGACGGCGGCATCGAGGTCAACGACGACGGACGCGGCATCCCGGTCGACCAGCACCCGACCGAGAAGATCCCCGCGGTCGAGCTGGCCCTGACCACGCTCCACGCCGGTGGCAAGTTCGACCACGAGGCCTACCACGTGTCCGGCGGCCTGCACGGCGTGGGCGTCTCGGTGGTCAACGCGCTGTCCGCGCGCACCGAGGTCGAGGTCGTGCGCGACGGCCACCGCCACACGATCGCGTTCGAGCGCGGCCCCAAGGTCGATGACCTCGCCAAGGCGGGCAAGAAGGCCGGCCACGGCACGACCGTCCGGTTCTGGCCCGACGACGAGATCTTCGAGACCACCGACGTCGACTACGACCGGGTCGCCGACCGCCTGCGCGAGACCGCCCTGCTGAACCCCGGGCTGGCGTGCGTGCTGATCGACGCCCGCAGCGGCAGGTCCGAGACGTTCCAGTTCAAGCACGGCCTGACCGATTTCGTGAAGCTGCTGCTGAAGGGCAAGCCCGCGCTGACCAAGCCGATCGAGGTACACCACGAGGGCGAGTACGACGGCCACACCGTGGCCCTGGACGCCGCCTTCACCTGGAGCGACAAGTTCCACGACGAGCGGCTGCGCAGCTACGTCAACATCGTGCGAACCGAGGACGGTGGGACCCACGAGTCGGGCTTCCGCGCCGCGCTGACCTCGACGCTGAACACCTTCGGCCGCTCGTCCAGCGCGCTCACCAAGCAGGACCCCAAGCTCGACGGCTCGGACGTGCGCGAGGGGCTGGTCGCGGTCGTCAGCGTCAAGCTGCCAGACCCCCAGTTCGAGGGCCAGACCAAGGGCCGCCTGGGGTCGTCGATCGCCCGGAGCTACGTCGAAGCGGTCGTCTCCGAGGAACTCGACAAGTGGCTCGGCAGCAACAAGCCGGCCGGCCGCAAGATCGTCAAGCGCGCCGCCGCGGCGGCCAGGGCCCGCCAGGCCGCCAAGGCCGCCCGCGACCTCACCCGCCGCAAGGGACTGCTCGACAGCCAGTCAGCGGGTCTGCCCGGCAAGCTGGCCGACTGCACCTCGCGAAACCCCGAGGAGACCGAGCTCTACATCGTCGAGGGTGACTCGGCAGGGGGGTCGTCCAAGATGGCGCGCGATCGTCACACCCAGGCCATCCTGCCCCTGCGGGGCAAGGTGCTGAACGTCCAGCGCGCCCAGCTCCGCCGCGTGCTCGAGAACAACGAGATCCAGGCCGTCATCAAGGCGGTGGGGACGGGCATCGAGCCCGAGTTCGAGTACGACAAGCTGCGCTACCACCGGATCATCCTGATGGCGGACGCCGACATCGACGGCGGCCACATCACCACGCTGCTGCTGACCTTCTTCTTCAACCTGATGCCCCAGCTCATCGAGGAGGGCCACCTGTTCCTGGCCCAGCCGCCGCTGTACCAGCTCCGCAAGGGCTCCAAGACCGCCTACGCCATGACCGATGCGGAGCGCGAGAAGCTGCTCAAGAAGGAGTTCAAGAGCGCGTCCAACGTCGACGTCCAGCGCTTCAAGGGCTTGGGCGAGATGGACGCCGAGCAGCTGTGGGCCACCACCATGGACCCGGCCCGCCGCACGCTGCTGCGGGTCACCAACGACCAGGCCGAGCGGGCCGACGAGCTGTTCACCCTGCTGATGGGCAGCTCCACCGACCCTCGCCGCGAGTGGATCGTCGAGAACGCCAAGTTCGCCGTCAACGTGGACGTCTAGCACCTCGCGCAGCGCGCGCCGGTTCGAGCAGCCCCAGGTCACGAAGCGTGTCCAGTCCGTCCTCGAGCCACCGGAGCAGCTCCTCGGGTGTCAGCGTCGACCAGGCGTCGCGCTTGGCAGCGCGGTCGTCCTCGAACGTGGCGGTCCAGTCGCTCACGACCGCTCGTCCCGGTCCCGTGCGATCGCCCGCAGCGCCTCGATGTCGGCGAGATCCTGCGGACGGCCCGCCTGACGCTTCATCTCGATGAGGTCCGCGATCGAGGCGACCAGCACCTCGGTGCCCTCGATCCGCACCCGGCGGGCACGCCCACGGAGCTCGTCGAACGGGATCGGCTCGAACGCGAACACGTCCACCTCGCGCCGCGGATCGGAGGGATCGTGCAGCGAGAACACCTGCAGCTCGCGGTCGCGCACCCAGCCTGCGCGTACTGCCGGGTCGGCGAACGATGCCGCATCGACGGGCAGACGAGGCGTCAGCCCGTGCTGCGTGAGCGCCTCCATGGCGTCGCGCACGTTGGCCTCGTCGAGGTCGAGCACGAGATCGAGGTCGATCGTCATGCGCGGGTGGCCCTGGAGCACGACCGCCACCCCTCCCACGACGACGAAGTCGACGCCGGCGTCGGACAGGGCCTTCAGGATCGGGATGATCGGGCGCACGAGGGCAGCGTAGTCCCGGCCCACGCGAGCGCGGCCGTGAGGGCACGTCCTGCGCGGTCACGTCACGGTGGCGTGCTTCCATGCCTGCGGACCCGCCGTGGTGTTGCCCGCGGATGTCCTGGTAACGAGGCCCGGAGGACTCCCCACATGCCCAAGCAACTGTCCATGAGCGGCGGCAACGTCGTGGACGTGCCCATCGTGGAACGCATGGAGCAGGCGTTCCTCGACTACTCGATGTCGGTGATCGTCGGCCGCGCCCTGCCCGACGTCCGTGACGGGCTCAAGCCGGTGCAGCGCCGCATCCTGTACTCGATGTACGAGTCCGGCCTCACGCCGGACCGCCCGTTCCGCAAGTGCGCGTCCACGGTCGGCGAGGTGATGAAGAAGTACCACCCGCACGGCGACTCCTCGATCTACGACGCGCTCGTGCGCATGGCCCAGGACTTCTCCACCCGCGAGCTGCTGGTCGACGGTCACGGCAACTTCGGCTCGATCGACGGCGACCCGCCCGCGGCCATGCGCTACACCGAGTGCCGGCTGAGCTCGCTGGCCATGGAGCTGCTGGCCGGCATCGACGAGGACACCGTCGACTTCATCGACAACTACGACGGCTACGAGACCGTGCCCACGGTCCTGCCGTCGCGCTTCCCCAACCTGCTGGTCAACGGGGCGTCCGGGATCGCGGTCGGGATGGCGACCAACATCGCGCCGCACAACCTCGGCGAGGTCATCGACGCGGCCCTGCACCTGCTGGCGCACCCGGACGCCACCGTCGACGACCTGATGCGGCGGATCCCCGCGCCCGACTTCCCGACCGGCGCCCGCATCATCAGCAGCGACGGACTGCGTGAGGCGTTCGAGACCGGCCGGGGGGCGGTCCAGATGGAGGCAGTGGCCAGCACCGAGGTCCGCACCGGCAACCTCCCCCGGATCGTCATCACCGAGATCCCGTTCCAGGTCAACAAGTCCAACCTGCTCGAGCGCATCGCCGAGCTGGTCCAGCAGAAGAAGTTCGAGGCGATCCGCGACCTGCGCGACGAGTCGTCCCGTGACGGCATGCGGGTCGTCGTGGAGCTCAAGCGGGGCGAGGACCCGGCTGCCGTGCTCGAGAAGCTGTACCGGTCCACCGACCTGCGCACGAACTTCAACGTCAACCTGGTCGCCCTGGTCGACAGTGCTCCCCAGACGCTGGGTGTGCGCGACTGCCTGGTGCACTACCTGGCGTTCCAGCGCGAGGTGCTCACCCGCCGCACCACGCACCGGCTGCACAGGGCCCAGGCCCGCGCCCACGTCCTCGAGGGCCTGCTGATCGCGCTGGACCACCTGGACCAGGTCATCGCGCTGATCCGTGGCTCGCGTTCCGCCGAGGATGCGCGTGCCGGCCTGATCCAGCGCTTCGAGCTGACCGAGATCCAGGCGACCGCCATCCTGGACATGCAGCTACGCCGGCTGGCCGCCCTCGAGCGCGTCAAGATCGAGGACGAGTACCAGGAGCTGGCCGGGCTCATCGAGCACCTGCGCGCGATCCTCGACGACCCGTCCCGGCTCGACGCGCTGCTGGCCGACGAGCTGGCCGAGATCAAGCGGGTCCACGCGACCCCGCGGCGCTCCCGCGTCGTGGGTCCCGACATCTCCACCGAGGACGCGCTGGCGGCCGGGTCGCAGGCCGGCTTCGAAGCCCAGCAGGTCACGGTGCTGGTGACCAGGGCTGGCTACCTCAAGCCGGTCATGCGCCGCCGCACCACGCCGACCCACCGGCACGGCCATGATCCGCTGGCCGCCGTGGTGCGGTGCAGCACCGACGACACGCTGCTCCTGGTCGACGCGCAGGGCGCCGGCTACCGGCTCGACGTGGCCGACTTCCCCGTCAACCAACCACATGATCGTGGCACGCACGTGGGCCAGTTGCTCGGGTCGGAGCCAGGGGCGCCGATCGTCGGGGCCGTGCCCATCACCGGCGAGGTCCAGGGGCTGACCGTGCTGACGGTCTCGGCCCGGGGCCAGGTCAAGCGCACCGAGGTCAGCGAGTTCGACTCGCGCCAGCGCAGCCTGCAGGCCGCCGGGCTCAAGGGCGACGACCAGATCGTCGCGGTCGCGCTCGTCGCCGGCGACGATCACATCGTCCTGGCCCACGACCAGGGGCTGGTGACCCGCTTCCCCGCCGACGACGTGCGGCCGATGGGTCGGACCGCGGCGGGCGTGGCGGGCATGAACGTGCCGAAGGGCGCGCGGCTCGTGGCGGCCACGGTCGTGCCCGGTGGCTCCGATGACGCCGGGCAGATGCTCACCATCAGCGCCGATGGCGAGGCCAAGCGCTCGCCGCTGGCCGACTACTCCAGCATCGGCCGGGGCGGCAAGGGGGTGCAGGCCGGCCCGGACTCGCTGCTGTTCTGCGGCGTGGCGACCGACCTGCACGTGCACGGCGACAAGCCCTTCGTCGTCCGTGCGGTGGACCTGCCCGAGGCCAGGCGTGCCGGCAAGGGCACCAGGCTCGACGAAGCGGTCGCCGCCCCCGTCGTCCCCGAGCTCGCCCCCCTCGACGACACGTAGCCGGGAGGCCGGCTCGGTCGGGCGGTCACGACCCGTTGGGCTCCAGGCGGACGACGCGGCCACCCTCGCGGGTCGTGAACAACAGCTCACCGCCAGCGTCGAGACCAAAGGACGTGATGCCCGCCAGTGCTCCCACCTGGTCGGTCCAGTCCCGCTGGTCCACGGCCTGGCCGTCGGCGTAGCGGAAGCTGCGGAGGAACCCCGCGCAGTGGTCGGAGTAGAAGTAGTGACCGTCCAGAGCAGGCAGGACGGCGCCGCGGTAGACGTAGCCCCCGAGCACCGCACAGGTGCCACCGTCCAGGGGGTACTCGATGGCGGGCAGCGTCAGCCCGTCGGTGTCGCAACCCTCGACCGGGTCGAAGCAGTGCCGCCCCTCGGTGATCGGCCAGCCCAGGTTCGCGCCCGCGTCCTGCACCAGGTGGACGACGTCGACCTCCTCCCAGGAGTTCTGGCCGACGTCACCGATGAACAGTCGGTCGCCGTCGAACGAGAACCGCCACGGGTTGCGCAGCCCGTACACGAACACCTCGGCGGCGCCCGCCTGGCGGTCGGCGAACGGGTTGCCCGGCGGGATGGCGTAGGGCTCGCCACCGTCGGCATCGACGTCGACGTCGATGCCGATGCGCAGGATCGTCCCGAGCAGCGTGAAGGGGTCCTGGCCGTTGCCGAACCGGTCACCCGACGCTCCTCCGTCACCCAGCCCGAGGTAGAGCAGGCCGTCGTGGAAGGCCAGCATCCCACCGTTGTGGTTGGAGGCCGGCTGCGGGATCGCGAGCAGGTTCACGCGTGAAGCCGGGTCGGCGCCCTGCGCCGTGGCCGCGAGCTGGTCGAGGGTGGTCGCACCGTCCCGGTCGGTGTAGTGGACGAACACCCGGCCCACCTCGGGGAACGACGGGTGCAGAGCCAGACCGAGCAGGCCCTGCTCGTTGCCACCGCTGCCCACGCGGTCGGTCAGATCCAGCCACGGCGTGACCTGGCCGTCGGCGGCGATGCGCTGAACCCTGCCCGCCTGTTCGAGCACCAGCAGGTCGGGGGTACCGAGCAGGGGCGTGACGAAGACCGGCGACGCCAGGCCCTCGGCCACGATCTCCACCCCCAGCCGCACGTCGTCGATCGAGCCCGGCGACGGGTCCGAGACGGCCGGCGACGTGCCGATCGCAGACGGCGGCGTGTCGGTCGGGGACGCGACCTCGTCGCCACCGCAACCGGCCAGGAGCAACCCGGCCGCGACAGCGGCGACGCTGAGGTGGCGCACGATGGTCCTGTCGGATCGGTGTGCCCGGTTGCGGGTCGCAACGTTATCCGGGGCGCTGCCGACCCGCTCCGCGCGCTCGGCGGCGACGGCCGCACCGGCCGCACGGGCGGATCGTCCGTGGCCGTGTCCCACCCCCCTCGTACAGTCCGGGCGATGGGGATCTCACTGCACACCACCGCCTACGGCCCACACGCGACCGCGCTGCTGCACGCCCGGATCGCCAGGGCCAAGGCTGCCGATCCCTTGCGCCCGGTCACCGTCGTCGTCCCCGCGAACTCGGTGGGCGTGAGCGCCCGGCGAGCGCTGGCGGGCGGTGAGCTCGGACCGCTCGGTCCGGGCCAGGGCGTCATCGGGCTCACGCTCGTGACCGTCTACCGGCTCGCCGAGCTGCTCGGCGCGCCCGTGCTCGCGGCCCGTGGACGCCGTCCCGTGTCGACCCCGGTGGTCGCGGCTGGCATCCGCCGGGTGCTGCGGGACGAGCCGGGCATCTTCGGACCCGTCGCCGACCACCCCGCCACCGAGGAGGCACTGGTCCGGGCCCACCGCGAGCTGTCGGACTGCTCACCCACCTCGTTGGACGCCCTCGCCGCCGCGGGCCGGCGCCCGGCCGACGTGGTCCGGATCCACCGCGCCGTCCGGCGCCTGCTGGCCGACGCGTGGTACGACGAGGCCGACCTGATGGACGCCGCCACGCAGGCCGTCACGAACGGGAGCCCGGTGCTCGGCGACCTCGGCACGGTCGTGGTCCACCTGCCGCAGGCGGCCTCGCCCGCCGCGGCCCGCCTGCTCACCACACTCGCCCGGGTCACCGACGTCGAGGTGCTCGCGGGTCGGTGTGGGGTGGCCGAGGCGGATGCCGACGTGGACCGGGCGCTGCGGCGGCTCGGACTGGACCCGACCGACGCCCGCGACGCGCCCGACGTCCCGGTGGTCCACGGCACCCGCATCGTGTCCGTGTCGGACGCCGACGAGGAGGTCCGCTCGGCCGTGGACGAGGTCGTCGACGCGGCGCGGGCGGGCGTGCCACTCGAGCGCATCGCGATCCTGTACCCCACGGCCGATCCCTACCGGGCGATCCTCGACGAGCAGCTCCGGGCCGCCGGCATCCCCTCGAACGGGCCTGCGGTGCGGCCCCTGGCCGAGCGGATGCTCGGCCGCTGGTTGCTCGACGTGCTGGAACTCACCCGGCACGAGCTCTCGCGCCCCGCCGTGATGGACGTTCTCGTCGGGGCGCCGGTCCTCACACCCGGCGGGCACCGCGTTCCCGCCAGCGCATGGGAGCGCGTCAGCCGTGAAGCCGGTGTCGTGCGCGGCGCCCACCAGTGGGAAGAGAAGCTCCAGCGCTTCGCCGGCGAGCGCCGCGCCCGGGCCGCCGTGCACGGCCCGGATAGCCAGCAGGCCCAGCGGCTCGAGCGTGAGGCCGGCGCGGCCGATGGTCTGCGCACGGTCGTCGGCGACCTGTGCGAGCGGCTGGCCCGCGCGGGCGACCTGCGGTCGTGGGCCGACCTGGCGCGGTGGTGCCAGGACACGATCGAGCACCTGCTCGGCGACGAGCGCGCCCGTGACGCGTGGCCCGCCGACGAGGTCGAAGCGGCCCAGAAGGTCGAGGCGGCGCTCGACCGGCTCGCCAGGCTCGACGGCGTGGAGCCTGACACGGACCTGCGCGCGTTCCGCCGCACGCTCGAGCTCGACCTGGACGCGGACCTCGGCCGTGTCGGACGCCTGGGAGAGGGAGTCCTGGTGGGGACGCCCGCCACCGCGCTCGGCGTCGACCTCGACGTCGTGATCGTCCTCGGGCTGGCCGAAGGCGTGTTCCCGTCACGGCCCCGCGAGGACTCGTTGCTGGCCGACCGCGAGCGCGAGCTCGTGTCCGACGAGCTGGCCCCCCGGGCCGGCCGCATCCACGTCGAGCACCGCCTCCTGCTGGCGGCGCTGGCGTCCGCGCGCGAGCGGCGGGTGCTCGTCCACCCACGGGGCGACCTGCGTCGCACGGTCGAACGGGCCGCCTCGCGCTGGTTGCTGGACACCTGCGAGGCACTGACCGGCCAGCGCCACCTGCCGCGCAGAGGCGCCCACCCGGCGATCGTCGAGGTGCCGTCGTTCGCCGGTCGCATGGCGGGCGTCGCCTTCCCTGCGACCGACCAGCAGTGGCGGCTGCGCTGTCTGGAGGACCACGTCCGGACCGGGGCCCGCATCGAGGAGCATCCCCTGGCGGCGGGTGACCTCGCGTTCGCGGCCGGTCTCGAGCTGCTGCGTGCGCGGTCGGGCCAGGGCTTCACGCGGTTCGACGGCAACCTCCACGACGTCGTCGACCTGGTCCGCGAGCCCACCCACCCCGCCATGACCTGGTCGAGCAGCCGGCTCGAAACCTACGCAACCTGCCCGCACGCCTACCTGATGCGCCACATCCTGTACGTCGAGCCGCTCGAGCCACCCGAGGAGACCCTGTCGATCTCCCCGCTGGACGTCGGCAACATCGTCCACGAGGCGCTCGACACGTGGCTGTCCGAGCAGCTCGGGGCCGGGACCGTCCCCGAGCCCGCTCGGGTGTGGCCCGCCCCCGCCCGGCAACGGCTGCTCGACATCGCAGCCGAGGTCTGCGACGCGTACGCCGCCAGCGGTGTGACCGGCCACCCGCTGCTGTGGGGTCGCGACCGTGCCCGCATCCTCGCCAACCTCGAACGCTTCCTCGACCACGACGACCGGCGCCGTGCCACCGAGGGGCTCACCCCGATCGCGACCGAGTTCGCCTTCGGCCTCGCAGGCGCACCTGCGCTGCTACTCGAGCTGGCGGACGGACGCACCCTGGCGTTCCGGGGCTACGTCGACCGCGTCGACCGCGCCCGGGACGGCTCGCTGGTGGTGACCGACTACAAGACCGGCAGCGCCAGCAGGTTCCAGGACATCGAACGGTCCGACGACCCGCTGGTGCACGGCTCCAAGCTCCAGCTACCCGTCTACGGCCTGGCCGCACGCGCCGGGCACGGCAGTACCGGGACCCCCGTGCTCGCCCGGTACTGGTTCGTCTCGAGCCGCGGCGGCTACCGCAGCATCGACGTCGAGCTCGATGACGCGCTCGTCGATGCGTTCCGAGCCACCGCCGCCGTGCTCGTCGACGCCTATGCACGCGGCTCCTTCCCCATGCGGCCAGAGCCCCCCCGGTGGCGGCCGTATGTCTCGTGCCGCTACTGCGAGCCCGACGAGCTCGGTACCGCCGACGTGTACCGGGGGTGGGAGCGCCTGCGCCTGGAACCAGACCTGCGCGACTACGTCGCCCTGGTCGAGCCGGACGCGCTCGAGCCGGACGTGGCCGAGGTGGGCTCGTGACGCCACCCCCGCTCACCGACGCCGACCAGCGCGCGCTGATCACCGGCGACCACCTGGTCGATGGCCGCGACGGGCTGGCCGAGACGCTGTTCGTCGAGGCCGGGGCTGGCAGCGGGAAGACCAAGTCGCTGGTCGACCGGGTGGTCGCGCTCGTGCTCCGAGGCGTCCCGCTGCGCCACATCGCCGCGATCACGTTCACCGAGAAGGCGGCGGCCGAGCTGCGGGATCGGATCCGGTTGCGGCTCGAGGCCCGTCACCGGGACCCGGCGACCCCTGCGCAGGACGCCGCCCGCTGCGCGGAGGCGCTCCGCGACGTCGACGCAGCGGCGATCTCGACCCTGCACGCCTTCGCCCAGCGCATCCTGACCGAACACCCCATCGAGGCCGAGCTGCCGCCCAACGTCGACGTGCTCGACGAGGTCGCGTCCGAGATCGCGTTCGAGGAGCGCTGGCGCGCGTTCCGCGACGAGCTGCTGGACGACCCCGCGCTCGAGCGCACCCTGCTGCTGGCCGACGCACTCGGGGTCGGGCTCGACGGCATCCGCCAGCTCGCGGTCGAGTTCGACGCGAACTGGGACCTGGCGACCGATCCTGACCGGGTGCCCTGGCAGGCGGACGAGCCACCGGCGCTCGACGTCCACCCGTGCCTGGCCATCGTCGACGAGCTGGAGGCCGCACGCGCGTCGTGCACCGACCCGTCCGACACCCTGCTCCCCCACCTCGAAGCCATCGCCGGTTTCGGCGGCGCGCTGCGAGGCGCCGCCGACGAGTACGAAACGCTGGGCTGGCTGGCCGGAGACGACGGCCGCGGTCACCTCAACGCTGGACGCGCCTCCAACTGGCCGGAGCCCGACAAGGCGACGCTCCAGCAGCACATGCGCGACCTGCGTCGCGCCCGCGACGAGGCGTGCGCCGGGATCACGGCGGCGGTGCTCCAGCGGCTGGCGGTCGAGGCCCGGACGTTCGTCATCCGCTGCGCCGGGGAGCGCCGGCGGGAGGGGCGTCTGGAGTTCCACGACCTGCTCGTCATGGCACGGCAGTTGCTCCGTGGCGAGCACGGGACGGCGGTCCGCCACGCGCTGCGCGAGCGCTACCAGCGCCTGCTGCTGGACGAGTTCCAGGACACCGATCCGATCCAGATCGAGCTGGCGGTGCTGATCGCATCGCCCCACGCGATCGCTGGCCAGCAGCCCTGGGACCAGGTCGAGGTCGATCCGGGGCGGCTGTTCTTCGTCGGCGACCCCAAGCAGTCGATCTACCGCTTCCGGCGAGCCGACATCGCGCTGTTCCTGCGCGCACGTGGGCGCTTCGCCGCCGAGCCGGTCGAGCCGGTCCGGCTCACCACCAACTTCCGGACCACCCCGCCCATCGTCGCCTGGGTCAACCACGTCTTCGGCCGGCTGATCCAGCCAGCGGAGGCGAGCCAGCCCGAGTACCAACCGCTCGCGCCCTCCCCGCTGCGCACGGCGGCGCCCTGCGGTCCCGGGGTCGCGTTGCTCGGGATCGAGCCGCTCGACCGGGCCGTACACGCCGCCGACGACGTGCGCGCGGCCGAGGCCCGGGCGGTCGCCGACACGATCACCCGCGCCGTCACCGAGCCCTGGCAGATCCTGGACCGCGCCGCCGGCGAGCCCGACCGGTGGCGTGACTGCGAGCTCGGCGACATCACCGTGCTGCTGCCGGCCCGAACCTCGTTGCCGATGCTCGAGGACGCGCTGGACCGGTACGGGATCGCCTACCGCGCCGAGAGCTCATCGCTGGTCTACAGCACGCGCGAGGTCCGCGACCTCATGGCCGCGATGCGGGCCGTCGCGGACCCGACCGACGCGCTGGCGCTGGTCACGGCACTGCGCTCGGCGCTGTTCGGCTGCGGCGACGACGACCTGGTCACCTGGAAAGCTCGCCACGGCGGCGGCTGGAACCTCCGGGCCCCCCTGCCCGAGGATGCCCCCGAGGACCACCCTGTCCGGGTCGCGCTGCGCCTGCTGCGGTCCCTGCACGACCGTGGACCGTGGACCACCCCCAGCGAACTGCTGGACACCCTGTGTCGCGAGCGTCGGCTGTTCGAGCTCGGCTACGCCCAGGGCCGGCCACGTGACCTGTGGCGCCGCCTGCGGTTCGTCATCGACCAGGCACGGGCCTGGCACCAGGCCGAAGGAGGCACGCTGCGCGAGTACCTCGACTGGGCCCGCATGCAGGCCTCCGAGTCCGCTCGGGTCGCCGAGACGATCCTGCCCGAGTCCGACGACGACTCCGTGCGCATCATGACCATCCACGCCAGCAAGGGTCTGGAGTTCCCGGTCACCATCCTGTCGGGCCTGAGCACCGGCTCGCGCCGCCCCCGATCCGGCGTCCAGGTGGTGTGGCCGCCCGACGGTGCCGTCGGCATCAAGGCCAGCGCCTCCGTCACGACGCCGCAGTACGACGACTTCAAGCCGATCGACGAGCAGATGGACCACCACGAGCGGCTGCGTCTGCTGTACGTGGCCGCGACGCGCGCCCAGGACCACCTGGTCGTGTCGCTGTTCCGCAAGTCCCGGGCACACGCCCCCGACCACCCATCCAAGCTCACCAGCGCCGAGCTGCTCGCCGAGGCGACCGAGCAGGCCCCCGGCCAGGTGAGCCTGACCGGCACGTCCGCCGCACGACCCACGCCGGCCCGACCCGCTGGGGACGATCGCCCGGCGCTCGTCGAGCACGCCACCTGGCAGGCCGAGCGGGAACGGGCCCTGTCGACCAGCGCCCGGCGGCGCAGCGTCGGCGCTTCCGACGTCCAGCGGATGCTTCAGGCGCAGCTCGACGAGGGCGACCAGAAGGACGCGCTGGATCTGGACCTGCCGGCATGGCGCAAGGGCCGCTACGGCACGGCGGTCGGACGGGCGGTCCACGCGGTGCTGCAGACCGTCGACCTGGCGAGCGGTGCAGGGCTCGATGACGCGGTCGCCGCCCAGGCCGCCGCCGAGGGCGTCATCGGGCTGGAGGACGCGATCGCCGAGCTGGCCCGGGCGGCGCTCGGCTCGCCGTCGGTCCGCCAGGCTGCGGTCAACGAACGCTGGCGCGAGACCTATGTGGCGACGTCGATCGGCGACATCACGCTCGAGGGCTACATCGACCTGCTGTACCGCGGCCCCGACGGACTGGTCGTGGTGGACTACAAGACAGCATCGAGTTCGTCCGACCTCGACCAGCGGCTGGCGCACTACCGCTCCCAGGGTGGCGCGTACGCCCTGGCGGTCGCACGCGCCACCGGCCAGGACGTGGCCAGGGTGGTGTTCGTGTTCCTCACCCCGGATGGCGCCATCGAGCGCGAGCTCCCGGACCTCGCGGCCGCCACCGCCGACGTCCGCCAAGCCCTGGCCACCAGTTAGCCGAGCTCGGGCAACGCCTGCTCGACCTGCGCAGCCGGCGCGAACAGGTCGCCGTGCGCGTCGACGCGCGCGAGCACGTCAGGGGGGAGGAAGCGCGCCTGATCCGCGTCACCACCGTCCGCGAGCGCCGCCACCTCCTCCCAGCGCAGCGGGGTCGAGACGGTTGGCTGCGCCCTGGCTCGCAGCGAGTACGCGCACACCGTGGTCTTGGTGAGCACGTTCTGGCTCCAGTCGATGAACACCTTCCCGGTGCGCTCCCGCTTGTTCATGTTCGTGGTCACGTGCTCGCCGTGGACCCGTTCGAGTAGCTGGCCGACCGCCAGCGCGAAGCCCTTCGTCTGCTCGTAGCCGGTCGGCGTGTTGACCGGCACGTAGACCTGCATGCCCGAGCCGCCGGAGGTCTTGGGCACCGCCACCAGGTCGAGGCGCTCGAACACCTCGTGCAGCCACATCGCGACCCGCGCGCACTCGACGATCGTGGCCGGGGCACCCGGGTCGAGGTCGAACACGACCATCGTCGGGGTGAACGTGTCGGGCTTGCGGGCCAACGACGTGTGCAGCTCCAGCGACGCGAGGTTGGCGACCCAAACGAGCGCTGCGACATCGCCGATGTCGCAGTGGTCGACCACCTTGTCCTTGCCCTCGCGCCCGAGCCGAACGGTGCCGACGAACTCGGGTCGGTGGTCGGGGCAGCGCTTCTCGAAGAAGCGCTCGCCCTGGACGCCGTCGGGGCAGCGCAGCATCGTCAGCGGGCGTCCCGCCAGGTGCGGCAGCAGCACCGGCGCGATCTTGACGTAGTAGTCGATCACGTGCGCCTTGCTGAACCCGACCTCGGGGTACAGCACCTTGTCGAGGTTGGACACGCCGAGCTCGCGCCCCTCGACGGTCACGACCTGGCGTTCTGGCATCGTGCCTCGCTCCCGGGCCTCACAGGGAACGCGACGGTAGTGCGCAGCGGTGCGCCGGGTCCTCAGACCGACAGGAAACGGCGCAGCAGGGCGTTCACCCGCTCGAAGTGCTCGAGGCTGGGCAGGTGCGCAGCGTCGTCGACGACCTCGAGCTGCGCATCCACGAGCAGTTCCGCCAGGTGGTACGCGCAGGCACGGACCCAGGCCTGGTCGTGCTCACCGAGCATCAGGAGGACCGGCTGGGTGATCGTGTCCAGCCGGCTGCCAGGGCCCGGCTCCAGCTCGGTCTCCTCGCCGTCGTCCTCGCTGGCGAACGCGGCCCGCTGCATCTCGAACACGAGCTCGCGCACGCCCTGGTCGACATCATCCGCCTCCCGAGCCGGGCCCACGACCCACACGTCGACGTTGAGCCGAGCGGCCCCGTCGAGATCGCCGTCCTCGAGCAACCCGCCCTCGCGCTGCCAGAAGTCGATGATCGCGTCGTCGGGCTCGACCGTGTCGATCACCGGCGCCAGCAGGGCCAGCCGCGAGACCCGGTTGGGTGCCACGACGGCTGCCGACAGCGCCACGTAGCTGCCCAGCGACGCACCCACGACCGATGCGACGTCGAGGTCCAGGTGATCCATGAGCGCCAGTAGCTGCTCGTGGTGCGAGAACGTGCCCGGCGGGTTCGGCGACGAGCCGAACCCACGCAGGTCGTAGGTCACGACCGTGAACTCGTCGGCGAGGGCCTCGACCTGCGCGTCCCACATCCGCCGATCGGCCACGCCGGCGTGCACGAACACCACCGGCGGCCCCTCCCCTCTGACGTCGTAGGCCAGCGGCGCCCCGTCCAGCGCGACCGTCGTCACGCCGACTCCGCCTTGCGCTTGGTGCGCTTGCCTCCGCTGCTCTTCTCGCCCGCTGCTGCGGCGTCCTTGGCCGCCTGGAGGCTTGCCTCCAGCGCCGACATCAGGTCGACGACGTCCGCGGAGGTGCGCTCGTCCTCGGGGGCGATGGCGATCTCTTCGCCTTCGGCCTTGGCCTCCAGCAGCTCCAGGACCCGCTGGCGGTAGACGTCCTCGTAGCGCTCCGGCTCCCAGTCCACGCTCAGCGACTCGATGAGCTGGGTGGCCATCGCCAGCTCGCGCTCGCTGACCTCGATGTCGTCGCCTGGCAGCCCCTCGAGGGTCGCGGTGTCCACGACCTCGTCGGCGTACACCATGGTGTGGATGCCGATGGCGTGCCCGATCGGGCGCACCACCACGAGGTATTCCTTGCTGCGCAGCACGAACCGTGCGATGCCCGCCTTGCCGGACTGCTCCATGGCGGTGAGCAGCAGCTTGTAGGGCTTGGCGGCGGTCGCGTCCGGCAGGAGGTAGTAGCTCGAGTCGAAGAAGACCGGGTCGATGTCAGCGAGGTCGACGAAGTCCTCGATCTCGATGGTCCTGGTCTTCTTGGCGTCCAGCGCCTTGAGCTCCTCGGGGTCCACCACGACGTAGCGGTCCGGACCGATCTCGTAGCCCTTGACGATGTCGTCGCTGCCGACCTCCTCGCCGTCGGCCTGAGCGACCCGCTTGTGGCGGATGCGCGAGGCGTCGCCGCGTCGGATCTCGCGGAACGAGACCTTCTTGCGGTCGACGGCGGTCACCAGCTTGATGGGGATGTTGACCAGCCCGAAGCTGATCGCGCCGGTCCAGATCGAGCGGGGCATGGGGAAGTCCTCGCAGGGGTCAGGCCCCAGTATCGCGCACCGGCGGGCCCTCCGGGGTTCCGGGCCGGTACACCACCTCGGCGGGGGCCTTGTCGGTCCGCACGCCCTTGAACGACGGCTGGCGCAGGATCGCCTCGCGGGTCCACTCCGAGAACTGCACCTCGACCACGAGTCGCGGCTCGACGAACGTCAGCTCGCCCCGCCGCGGGACGGGGTCCGCGAACGGGGACGCGGCGATGGTGCTGCGCTCCAGCACCTCCTGGAGCTGGCGCAGCATCCGGTCGGTGAAGCCGCTGCCGACGCTGCCGGCGTAGCGCAGGTCGCCGGCAGCGTCGTAGTAGCCCACCAGCAGCGCGCCGAAGCTGCCGGCCCGCGAACCCTCACCGCGCACGGCCCCGCCGACGACGAACTCCTGGCGGCGCACCAGCCGCACCTTGCGCCAGTCGTCCGAGCGCGTCCCCGGGCGGTAGGGCGAGCCGGCGCGCTTGGCGACGATTCCCTCGAGGCCGTTGGCGGCTGCCGCCTCGAGCAGCACCTGTGGGTCGCCGTCGTGGTGCGCCGGGGTCTGCCACCGGCTGCCCGCCAGCCCGAGCCCCGCGAGCAGCTCCCGGCGCCGCTCGTACGGCTCGTCGAGCAGGGCCCGCCCGTCGAGCTCCAGCAGGTCGAAGAGCATCAGCACCACCGGGTGGGAGGCCGCGACCGCCGCGACCCGAGCCGGGTCACGCAGGTGCATCCGCCGCTGGAGCGCCTCGAAGCTCGGCCGGCCGTCCTCCCCCAGCGCCACCACCTCGCCGTCCAGCACGGCCGGCCGCCCCACCGCGGCGCCCACCTCGCGCAGCTCGGGATAGGCAGCGGTGATGTCGTTGCCGGAGCGGGCGAACAGCACGACCTGCCCGTCGGCATCCACCTCGACCATCGCGCGCACCCCGTCCCACTTGAACTCGTGGTGGAACCCCGTGCGCACGTCGGGCACCGTCGAGGCGAGCGCGAGCATCGGGGCGTACTTGACGCTGCACCTCCCGGACGGCCCGGACGGCCCGGACGGCCCGGACGCCCGGACCGTACGCGCGGGGCTGCTCCGACGCGTCACGGGCACTGGCTAGCGTCGTGGGCACCAGAGGACCGGGGACGCACGTGGCCAGCCAGCCAGCCGACGACGGCCTGCCGGCCGTGCCCGTCGACGGCCCTACCGGCCCGGTCGTCGGCCCGGTCGTCGGCCGCGTCATCGGCACCGAGGACGCCACCCCCCTGGACTTCTGGGTGGCGGTGGCGCCCGGCCAGTTCATCCAGCTCGACGACGTCGTGGCACTGGAGCGCACGCCCCCCGGCCGCGGTCCGGTCCGGATCTTCGGCGTGGTGTCCCAGGTGCGGGCCCGCCACGAGGGCGCCCGGTTCGACTCCGACGTGTTCCTGATCGAGGACGGGGTGCTGCCGGCAGAGGTGTCCGAGTCAGCCCAGGTCCTGGCGACCCGCTTCGAGCCCGAGGTGTTCGTGCCGCCGCTGCCGGGCCAGGAGGTGCGCCGAGCCGAGGGCGACGAGCGCCACGAGGCGCTGTTCTTCGACGGCATGGCCAGGAAGCTGCCGGCGGGGCTGTCGCGCGAGGACGAGCCGGTCTACCTCAACCTCGAGTTCGTGGACGGCACGCGTGGGGCGCACGTCAACATCAGCGGCGTGTCGGGGGTGGCGACCAAGACCACGTACGCGACGTTCCTGCTGCACTCGCTCTTCACATCGGGGGCGCTCGGCACCGACGCCCTCAACAGCAAGGCGCTGATCTTCAACGTCAAGGGCGAGGACCTGCTGTTCCTCGACCACGAGAACAGCCAGCTCGACGAGCGCCAGCGGCAGCGCTACCAGGCGTTGGGGCTCGAGCCCACCGCGTTCCGCAGCGTGGAGTTCTGGGCCCCGCCCAGGAAGGGGGCGGCCAGCGCGCTGCCCGACACCGGCGCACGGTCCACCGGGGTCGGCTCGTTCTTCTGGACCCTGCGCGAGTTCTGCGAGGAGGAGCTGCTGCAATTCCTGTTCGCGGACACCGGCGACGACCGCCAGCAGTACACGATGGTGGTGCACCATCTGATGGCCAAGCTCGAGCGCGAGTCGGTCGCGCTCGGCGACGGCGGCGTGCGCGTCGACGGCACCGAGTGCCGCACGTTCCGCGACCTGGTCGAGCTGCTCGACGACCGGTTGTCCGACGAGTCGACCTCGGCGGATTGGGCGGGACGCGCCATCGGGATCGGGACGGTCAACGCGTTCCTGCGCCGCCTGCACGGCTCGGTCAAGCACGTCGAGGATCTGATCCGCGGCGACGTCGCCAACCCCGAGAAGCACCGGGTCGCACGCGAGAAGCAGGTCACGGTCGTGGACATCCACAACCTGAACGACCGCGCGAAGCGGTTCGTGGTCGGCGTGGTCCTGCGCAAGGCGTTCGAGGACAAGGAGCGCACGGGCCAGGCCAAGCCGCTGCTGTTCGTCGTGCTCGACGAGCTCAACAAGTACGCCCCGCGCGAGGGCTACTCGCCCATAAAGGAGATCCTGCTGGACGTGGCCGAGCGGGGCCGGTCGCTGGGAATCATCCTGATCGGGGCGCAGCAGACCGCCTCCGAGGTGGAGCGCCGGGTCGTGTCCAACTCCGCGATCCGCGTGGTCGGCCGGCTGGACTCCTCCGAGGCATCACGCGACGAGTACGGGTTCCTGCCCACGGCGCACCGCCAGCGCGCCACGATCGTCAAGCCGGGCACGATGATCGTCAGCCAGCCAGAGCTGCCCGTGCCCCTGGTGCTGGAGTTCCCGTTCCCCGCGTGGGCGACGCGCCCGAGCGAGGCGGGACGAAGCCTGGCCGAGAACACCACTGCCACGGTCCAGCCCGACGACCCGTTCGACGAGCTGGCCGACGACGACCGCCGCGACGGCGACGGCGACCGCATCCCCTTCTGACGTTGAGGCGTGCTGTTACACGCGTATACGCGGGTAACGGCACGCCTCATCACGGGGGCGGCACGCCTCAGCCGGACCGTGGCTCGCCGAGCAGCGCGTCGACGTCGAGGGCCAGGTCGGGCGTGGCGAGCGCGGTCAGGACGTCACCCCGCTCCGCGAAGGTCGGCTCGGTGTACCGGCCATCGGTCAGCCGGTACACCGCGACCCGGTCGGCGTCGAGGTCCACGAACCAGAACTCGGGGACGCCGTGCGCCTCGTAGTGACGGCGCTTGCGGACAAGATCCAGGCGCCGGGTCGACGGCGAGGACACCTCGATCACCAGGTCCGGGGGGCCGTCGACCAGCGCATCCGTGAGCCGGTCGGCCGGGTCGCGCAGGTACAGCACGTCGGGCTGGAACACGTTACGGTCGTCGAGCCTGACGTCGAACGGGGCCACGAACGCCTCGCCGGGGTGGTCGTGCGCGTAGAAGTGGAACCGGGCCGCTAGCCACAGCGCGACGCGCTGGTGGCGGGTGTTCGGTGAGGGGGTCACGATGAGTTCGCCGTCGACGAGCTGTCGGACCTCCTCGGGGCGGTCCTTGATGTCGTCGTAGGTGAGCCCCGTGGCGATGACGGTGGCTGACATCCGCGTGCTCCTGCGTCCATGCGGGCTGACGTTACGGCGCCACCGTACGCCCGTCAGCGTGGATGCGCCGATCACTGTGGACAACGTCAGGCGTGGGGCGCGGAGCCAACGATCGCGGTCACCGCGAGGCGCAAGCCCGGCAGCACGTCGCTGACGAACTCACCTCCGCGCTCGTGCATGCGTGACGCGCCGAACGTGCCCTGCTCGCTCGCTACGACCTGCTCGACGGCGCCGGCCTCCACGTCCACGAACCACAGCTCGCGGACGCCGAACCGCTCGTAGATCGCGCGCTTGCGGACCAGGTCGTGAGCCCGGTTCCCCGGCGACAGGATCTCGACCACGAGACCGGGTGGGTCGCGCAGCGGGCGCTCGAGCATCTCGGGCACCGCGCCCGGCGCGTACGCGAACAGGTCGGGCTGGACGACCGTGTTCAGGTCGACGAGCACGTCCACCGGCCCGACCCCGACCTCGCCACCGTGCTCGCGCGACCACGTCACGAGCTCGTAGGTCAGCTCGCGCACGACCCGTTGGTGCACCCACGTCGGCGACGGACTCACGACGAGTTCGCCGTCGATGAGCTCCTCGAACCGGCTCGTTTCGGGCCGGCCGAGCAGATCGTCGTACGTGAGTCGTCGCTCTCCGGTCTCGCCCATGGCGCCTCTCCATCCATGCCCGGGGACGCTACGGACCGATGCTACGCCTGTCAGGACGGCCCCGCCGACGCCTGTGGACGACGCGTGCGGCGAGCCGTAGGGCCTGACGGGGGCTGTCGCAGGGCCGTTGTACGGTCCTGCCATGCGCATCCTGCACACCTCCGACTGGCAC
>DASWKO010000147.1:0-17809 GCA_036396595.1 Nitriliruptorales bacterium
ACCTGTGGGCGGTGGTGCCGGATGCGCTCGGCCGCATCGAGTTCGACACGCTCGACGAGGGCCGCGAGGAGGCGATCGTCGGCCGTCACCTCATGCACGCCATCCTCGTGGTCTTCCGCCGTCGCGTCGGAGGGCTGGACCTGTCGTGGTTCGTCGAGCGCTTCGACGCGGGCCTTGCTGTCGACGTCGGCGACCTCACGCCCGCGAGCGTCGTGCTGGACCAGTTCGGCGGGAGCATCCCGGGGCTCGCGCAGCTCATGCAACAGCTCGACGTGCCAGCCGAGGACCCCGCTGCGGCCGCCAGCGTCGTCACGTTCGCGCTCGAGGGGCTGTACCTGGCCAAACGCATCAACAAGGAACGCTACGACGACGAGTTGACCTGGCGCTACGGCGCCGCCTGAACCTGCGTCGGCCCCGTCCGGACGGAGGGGACAGATCCCGAGCTGGCCGGGGCCGCCGTCGACGGCGCGGCGCTGGCGAGCCTGCTGGCCGAGGTCGCGCTCGAGCCGATCGAGGACCAGGCGGCCGCAGTGTTCGACGCGGTCGAGGATGCGGTCATGAGCCCCATCTACGATGCGCTGGTCGAGGCGTGCGCCGCGGCAGTGCCGGTCAGCGACGCGATCACCGAGCTGCCGTCCTTGGCCGTGCTGTCAACGATCCTCGACGCGGCGATCGAGGTCGTCCTCCAGCCCTTCCTCGACGACCTGGCAACCCGGCTCGCGCCCGTGTTGGAGGTGGTCGGTGACCTGCCCGACGTGGCTGATCTGGTCCAGCAGCTCCGTGACCTGCTCGACCTCGGCATCCTGACCGACACCGACCCACTGGCGCGCCTGGAGGTCCGGGCCACGCAGGCGCGGGCGTCGTTCGACCGCGCCAGCGGTGACGTGACCACCGAGGGGTCGGCCGGGCTGGTGCAGATCCCGCTGGCTGCGCTGGCTGTGCTCGGCGCCGCCGTGCTGGGCCGCCACCGCAGACGCTGACCTCGACGTGGGGCCGGGCCCTGCCGGTACCGTGCGTGCATGCGCAGTCGCTACCACCGCTGGGATGGTTCGCAGGATCCGTTCAGCGACGCCGTGGACGTCGGGGCGGTCCTCGAGGAGCTGGGCGACGACCTGCTGATGGGCAGCGGCGGCCGCTCCGCCGTCCAACGCATGCTTCAGCGCGGGCTCAGCGGACAGGCAGGGCTCGCCGAGCTGCGGGCCCGGCTCGAGGCGCGGCGGCGGGCGCTGGCGGACCGACTCGATCCGGCCGGCCCGATGGACGACCTGCGGGACCAGCTCGATGGGATCATCGACCTGGAGCGGCAGGCGCTGGGTGGACAGGACGCTGAAGCTGCCCGGTTCGACGAGCTGACCCTGGACACCCTGCCGCGGGATGTCGGCGGCACGATCCGTGAGCTGCAGGCCAAGGAGTCGTGGGCGTCGCCCGAGGCCGAGCTGGCGTTCCGCGAGCTGCTCGACGACCTGCGCAAGCAGATCCTCGACAGCTACCTCAAGGACCTGACCGCCTCGATGCAGAGCGTGACGCCGGACGACGTCCGCCAGGTGACCGAGATGCTGGCCGACCTCAACGCGATGCTCGAGGCGCGTGAGCGGGGCGAGCGAGTCGACTTCGACGGGTTCATGGCCAGGCACGGGCACCTGTTCCCCGAGCGCCCCCAGGACCTCGACGAGCTGCTCGAGGTGCTGGCGCGCCGCATGGCGGCGATGAGCCGGCTGCTGGCCTCGATGTCGCCGGAGCAGCGCGGGCAGCTCGAGGAGCTGGCCAGGCAACTGTTCGGCGACCTCGACCTGCAGTTCCAGCTCGCTCAGCTCGGCCAGAACCTGCGTGGCCTGCTGCCCCGGATGGGCTGGGACGAGCCCCAGCCGGGTGGTCTCGGCGCGGAGCCGATGCCGTTGTCCGCCGCGGTCGACGCGATGGAGCGGCTGGGCGAGCTCGACGAGCTCGAGGAGGCGTTGCGCCAGGACTACCCGGGCGCGTCGCTGGACGACGTCGACGACGAGGCGCTGGGCCGCGCCCTCGACGAGGACTCCGTGCAGGACCTGCGGAGACTGCGACAGATCGAGCGTGCGCTGGAGCAGGCCGGGGTCCTGCGGCGCAGCCAGGGAGAGCTGGAACTCACGCCCAGAGGAGCGCGGATGCTGGGGGAGCGGGCGCTCACGCAGCTTCTGGACCGCATCCGCCGCGAGACCTCCACGCGTGCCGTCGGCTACGACGCCGAGCCGACGGGCCAGACGCGGGCGTGGCGCTTCGGCGACCGCGAGCCGATCAGCGTGCAACGCACGGTCCACAACGCCGTGCTCCGCCGTGCCTCCCGGGCGGGGGAGTCGGGGCAAGGGGTGGCGCTGCACCCGGACGATTTCGAGGTGCTGGAAGAGGAGGTTCGCCCGCGCACGGCGACCGCGCTGCTGCTCGACCTGTCGTTCTCGATGCCGCTCAGGGGGCACTTCGTGCCGGCCAAGCGGATGGCGCTGGCGCTGCACGCGCTGATCCAGGGCAAGTACCCGCAGGATTCGCTGCATCTGATCGGGTTCAGCGACTATGCCCGCAGGCTGCAGCCGGCCGATCTGGGGGCTGCAGGCTTCGAGCGGGTCTACGGCACGAACATGCACCACGCGTTCATGCTGGCTCGTCGCGTGCTGGCCGAGGACCGCCGACCCGTGAAGCAGGTCATCATGGTCACCGACGGCGAGCCCACCGCCCATCTCGAGGAGGAGGTGGCGGTGTTCCACTGGCCGCCGATCCGCGAGACCATCGAGTCGACGTTGCGCGAGGCGGTCCGGCTCGCGCGGTCGGCCATCCGCCTGAACGTGTTCCTGCTCGAGGACGACCCCGGTCTGGTGGCGTTCGCCGACCGCCTGGCCGGCGTGACCGGCGGCCAGGTGTTCCAGATGTCAGGCGACGAGATGGGCAGCTTCATCCTGCGCGACTACGTGGCCCGCTGACCGGTCAGGCCCGGCCGCACAGCAGTGCGCGGGCCCCAGGCCGGGGCGGGCTGGCCGGCCAGCAGGACCAGCCGCAGCGCGCGGCCGCGCTGGCCGGCGTAGGGAGCCAGCAGCTCAGCCATGCGTTCGTCGCTGCCCCTCGGCTCTCCCGCCAGGTTCCAGCAGACGTGGTCGGGGATGTGGAAGTCGCCCCACTCGACCGCGTCCGGATCACCGAAGCACACGCGACGGATGACCCCGGCTGTCCACGGTCCCAGGCCGGGCAGAGCGGTCAGGCGCTGGTGGGCCGCGTCAGGAGGCATCGTCGTGGCCTCCTGGAGCCGGTCGATGCGGGCACACGCCCGCTGCACGGTCTCGGCACGGCGCCGCTCCACCCCGACCGGGTGGAAGACCTCGTAGGGCATGGACGCCAACTCGGCTGGCGTCGGTGGCAGGCGCAGGCCATCGACCGGGCTGGGGGCGTCGTGGCCGTGCCGGCGCACGAGCCCGTACCACGAGCGGTGCGCCTCCTGGGAGGTCACCTTCTGGCCGAGGATGGTCGGGACGAGCACGTCGGCGACCTGGCCACTGGCGCCGATCCGCAGGCCGGGCAGGCGCCGCACGGCCCGCTCGACGTGCGCGTGCTGCGGGACCAGTGCCGACGGGTCGTCGTGGCAGCCGAGCCAGGTCGGCGCCTGCTCCAGCAGCCAGGTCGCTCCTGCCCCCCACGCCTGGGCCTGCGCGCGCTCGCCCGCGAGACCGATGTGGATCGTGCCGGGTCCGTCAGGCGTGTGGGCCGCGCGCACGACCTCCCGCTGCGTCAACCGGATGGTCTGGTCGGGCCGGCCCACCCGCACGGGGCCCAGCGTCAAGGACAGGTCGAGCTGAGGTGGGACGGCGAAGTCGCGGGCGGCGCTGGACACCGGACGCACAGTAACTGAATACGGGTCGTGTCCCCAGATCGAGGCAGGCTGTCCGTCCGAAGGTGGCCGTCCGGCCACCCTCGGAGGTCCGGGTCAGCGCCTGCGGGCAGGTCGGGTGCCGGGCAGGCTCCGTGCATCTTGGGCCACCTACCTCCGAGGAGAACCACCTTGATGAACCGCAGCCGCAAGGTCACCGCGACCGCGTCGGCCATCCTCGCCTCCGTCGCCATTCTGGGCGCCGCATGCGACGCCGGCGACGATGGCGATGTCGATGTGATCGACACCGACGCCGGTGATGACGACGGGGACGGCGTCGACACCACGACCACCACGACCGACGGTGGTGCGGACGACGACGGCGAGGACGCGACCGCGACCGCCACGGCGACCGACGGCGACGACGCCGACACGGCGGACGGTGACACCACCGACACGACAGACGGTGACACCACCGACACGACCGGGTGACACCCGGCCGCAGGGCCGCACGAGCGCCCCGCCACGCGGGGGGCGCTCGTGCGCGAGGGGTCGGCCGCACTCGACGCGGGCTACTAGGGTCGCCTCCCATCCCGACGAGCTGGCCTCCCGAAAGGAGCCCGCGGTGACGGCTCCCGTCGAGGCGTGGCGTCGGCGCGGCCGCTACCTCCCCCTGCTCGGGCACGAGATCTTCACCCTCGACCTGCCCTGCACCGGCGAGCAGACCGGCCCGCCCCTGCTCCTGCTGCACGGCTTCCCGACGTGCTCGTTCGACTGGCGCCACACCGTGGACACGTGGACCCGCCAGCGGCGCGTCCTCGCGCTCGACTTCCTGGGCTTCGGCCTGTCCGCCAAGCCCGACGAGCCCTACCGGCTGACCGAGCAGGCCGACCTCGCGCAGGCGTTCGTCGAGCACGCCGGTGCCGGGACGGTCGACCTGCTGAGCCACGACATGGGAGACACGATCGGAGGCGAGCTGCTCGCTCGCGCCAACGACGGCACGCTGCCGTTCGAGGTGCGGCGGCGGGTCCTCACCAACGGGTCGATCTACATCGCGATGGCGGACCTGCGTGACGCCCAGCAGTTCCTGCTCGCCCTGCCCGACGAGAAGCTCGACGCCAGCCTCGGGCGCGAGCTCTTCGATACCGGTTTCCCCGAGATCTTCGGTCCGCAGACCCAGCCCGACCAGGAGGAGCTCGACGCCCAGTGGGAGCTGCTGTCGCGGGGCGAGGGCGACCAGCTCCTGCCGCGGACCATCCGCTACATCGAGCAGCGCCGTGCCCACGAGGAGCGCTGGACCGGCGCCATCGAGACGCACCCCGCCCCGTTGCGCATCATCTGGGGCACCGAGGACCCGGTCGCGGTCCTGCCGATGGCGCACCGGCTCGGGCAGGCCGTGGCCCGCGCCGACCTCCACCTGCTCGAGGGCATCGGCCACTTCCCGATGATCGAGGCGCCCGAACGGTTCACCGCGCTGGTGGACGAGTTCCTCACCGGACCCGTCTGAGACGGGCGCCGGGGCGCCACCGGTACCTTGGCCAGCCCGCCCCGAGCCGTCCGCGACCTTCCTGGAGTCACCGTGACCGAAGCGACCGACCCTCGCGTGCGCGTGTGGTTCCTCGTGCTGGGTGGGGCACCGACGGTCGTGGTCGACGTCGCCACCGGGGACCAGGGCGACCAGCTCGCGGGCATGATGCGGTTCCAGCTGGAGCACGGCGGCTTCGATCAGGTGCCGGCGCTGTACGGCCACGCCCTGAAGCGCACGCCACCGCGCGTCGCGTGGCACCTCGACGACGAGTTGACGCTGGCCGACGACCAGGGCGAGCGGATCCTGCGGCTGCCGGCCGGTCGGGTCGATCCGGACTGGAAGGATCGGGCGCTGGCGGTCAGGGGCAGTGCGACGTACGTCACCGCCGGGTTGCGCGCGGACGCCGAGGCGGGCCCGCGCAAGGTGTGCGATGCGCTGGACGAGCGCGCGCGCGCCGGCCAGGTCGTGGCCGCGATCGTCGGTGTCGGATCCTCACGGCCGACCCTGCCCCTGTTCGGCTGACCCGGCCCGGGATCAGTGGGAGTCGGCGCGCACCAGGCAGTCGCCGTCGAGTCCGAGCAGGTCCGGGAAGCCGCTGAGGGTCAGCGTCAGGTCCAGCTCGGCGAGGAAGCTGCGCACGACCTGCTTGACACCGTCGGCGCCGCCGAGGCCGAGCCCCCAGACGTACGGCCTGCCCAGCAGGACGGCGTCCGCGCCCAGCGCGATCGCCTTGAACGCGTCCGCGCCGGTCCGGATGCCGCTGTCGAGCAGGATGTCGAGCTGGCCTCCGACGGCATCCACGACCGCCGGCAGGGCGTCCAACGAGGCGATGGAGCCGTCGACCTGACGGCCCCCGTGGTTGGACACGACGATGCCCTCGCAGCCCGAGTCGGCGGCACGGCGCGCGTCGTCGGGGTGCAGCACCCCCTTCAGGACGATCGGCAGGTCGGTGTGCCCGCGGATGAATGCGAGGTCGTCCCAGGTCGCGGCCTTGTTGAGGAATACGCTGGCCCACCGCAGGATGGCCGCGCCCTGGTCCTCCTCGGGGCTGCGCTCGAGCGGCGCGACGAACGCCGGGTCGCTGAAGTAGTTGGCCAGGCCTTCGCCCTTGAGGAACGGCAGGTACGCCTGGTCGAGGTCACGGGGCCGCCACGCCAGGATCTTGGTGTCCAGTGTGACGACGATCGCGGAGTACCCCGCGGCCTCGGCCCGGTCGAGCAGGCTGGCGGTCAGGTCAGGCTCGCCCGGCCAGTAGAGCTGGAACCAGCGCATGCCGTCGCCGTTGGCCTCGGCCACGTCCTCGAGCGTGAAGCTTGAGACGGTCGACAGCGTCATCGGCACGCCGACCTCGGCTGCGGCGCGACCGACCGCCTTCTCGGCCTCGTCGTGGACGATCGACAGCACGCCGACCGGCGCCAGCACGACCGGGGCGCGAAGATCGTGGCCCAGCACGGTGGTGGACAGGTCCCTGGTAGAGACGTCGGTCAGCATCCGCGGGACGATCTCCCACCGTTCGAAGGCGCGCCGGTTCGCGCTCATCGTGGACTCCGAGCCGGCGCCGCCGGCGACGTACCCGAACGCGCCTGGCGACAGCACCTCGCGTGCCCTGTCCACCATGCCGTCGTAGGTCATGGGGACCCCGGGGAGCTGACCGCCCAGACCCTGGAAGTAGATCTCGTACTGGTAGCTGGCGAACTCCTGCGCGGGCGGGGCAGCGTCCTCGGGCACGTCGATCCTCCGTGGGGCCGGAATGGTCTGGGTGATGGGCCTGTGAGGCAACGTAGTCAGCGCCCCGGCTCCGCAATGCATGCGGCGTGGCTCAGGGCCCCGCTGCCGCCCCGGCCACCTCGCGAGCCCGGCGCCCGTTGGCGGCGGTCGCGATGAACACGCCGACGAACACCACCGGGGCGCCGACCCAGTACAGGTCGGCGGGCAGCTCGCGCAGCAGCCACCAGGCCAGCAGCGTCGCGACCACCGGCTCGAGGAGGACGACGATGGACACGGTGGTGGGGCTGACGGATCGCAGCAACGCGTTGAAGATGGTGTGGCCGAGCAGTTGGGGCCCGACGGTCAACCCGAGGATGGCCAGCCACGAGGTCGCCGAGTAGCCGGTCAGCGGCGTGCCGGTCCCGGCCGCCGCGAGCGCCAGGGTGGCGCCCGACACCAGGTACACGGTGCTGGCGTACACGGTGTTCGGCAGGTGCCCGCGCAGGACCCGACCGATCAGCAGGTAGCCGGTCACGCAGATGCCGGCAGTGAACGCCATCGCGTCACCGAGCAGGGCCCGTGGCCCCAGCGCGACGGCGCTGGCATCGCCCAGGCCGATGACGATCGCGCCTGCGATGGTGACCAGCATGCCGCCGAGCGTGCGCCTCGTGAGCGACTCGCCGAGCCACAGGTACGCGCCGAGCGCGACGAACAGCGGGTTGATCGTGGTCAGCGTGACCGAGCTGGCGACCGTGGTGAACGACAGCGAGCCGATGAACAGCGCGAAGTGCGCGGCGAGGAACACGCCCGATGTGAGCAGCAGCCGCCGGTCCCGGGGCGTGAGCGGCTCGCGATCGCGACGGGAGCGCAGGGCCCACGGTGCGAGCGCGAGCCCCCCCAGGAACGTGCGCCAGAACGCGATGCCCAGGGTCGGCGCGTCGTCGGCCACGACGATGAGGATGGCGGACGAGCTGACTGCGACGACCCCGAGCGCGAGGCCGCCCACGACGGTTGCGCGGGAGGGTTGCGTCACCGGGCCGCGGTCACTTCACCAGGTGGATGTTGAACGGGTAGGAGTACTCCTCGCCGTTCGCGGCCTTGACGGTCGCCACGATCGTCAGGACGAGCCACGCCGTCCCGGCGATCACGAGGAGCGGAAGGAACAGGATGGCCCCGAAGCCCAGCGTGAGGATGCTCCCCGCGAGCCCGATGATGACGAGGATCAGCAGCAGCAGGTTGAAGTTCAGGGCCTCGCGGGCGTGACGCTCGACGAACGGGTCGTCCTCCCGCTTGATGAGCCAGACCACCAGCGGTCCGATGAACGCGAGGGCGACCCAGGCGCCGAGGAACGCCGACAGGTGTGCCCCCATGGCCCAGTTGGTGGAATCCTTGCCGGGGGCGTCGCCGGTCGCCGAGCGGTCCTCGGTGCCCGACCACGGCGCGTCGGCCACGTCGAGCCCGGCGCCGCAGCGGTGGCAGTGCGCGGCGTCGTCGGCGACAGCCTCGGTGCCGCAGCTCGGGCAGGTGCGTGCCACGGTGATCCCTTCGTTCGGGCAGCACGGTACCTGCCGCGTGCCCACGGAAGCTGCGTGGGTTCGGGCTGACGACGCAGCATCACACGCCGAGGTCGACCAGGCGTTCGTAGTAGCCGAGGACCCGCAGGACGTAGAACTGGGTCTCGACGTAGGGCGGCACACCGCCGTGGCGGCGCACGGCGTTCGGGCCCGCGTTGTAGGCCGCCAGGGCCAGATCGACCGTGCCGAACGCGTCGAGCTGGGCCCGGAGGTAGCGCGCTCCGCCCGCAAGGTTCTCGATCGGGTTCCACGGGTCCACGCCCATCCCGGCGGCCGTCCCGGGCATGAGCTGGGCCAGCCCGATCGCCCCGGCGTGGGACACGGCCGCGGGGTTGAACCCGGACTCGGCCCAGACCAGCGAGGCGAACAGGCGCGGATCCACGGGGTGGTTCGCCGCCGCCTCCGCGATGCGGGGCGCCCACGCCTGGCCGCGGCTCGGCAGCCCGGTGGTCCAGCGGGGGGCGGGCCCCTCCCACCGGCCGTCGGCGTACTTCCCGGCGAGCTCGGTGGCGAGCTGGCTGCCCAGCTTGGCGATGCGGCGGTTCAGTTCACGGACCAGCGCGAGCTGATGGGCGGCATCGGTCTCGAACTGCGCGATGATCCGCGCCTGCTCGGAACGGGTCTCGGCGATGTCCCGGATCAGCCCGCGGTGGCGCTGCACCAGCCGGTCGGCGGCGGTGGTCGCGTCCCGCGCCACGCGCTGCTCGGTGCGGGCCTGCTCACGGGCCCGCTCGACCTCGGCCCGGGCGACGGCGAGCTGCCGGGTCGCAGCCCCGGTCTCGCTGACCGCCTGCCGGCCGTCGTGGATCGTGACGCGGACGGCTCGTCGCGCGACCGCGACATCGTGCAGGTCGTGGGCGTCGAGGTAGGCGGCGATGGCCAGGTCGGCGCCGCCTCCGTACTTGTAGGCGTTGGCGATGCGCCGGTCGAGCTCGTCGCGGCTCGCCTCCCACGCATCGGCTGCTGCGTTCAGGTCGGTGTGGGCGGCGTCGAGTGCCAGCGAGGCCACGTGCGTGCGTCGCGCCGCCTGAGCCTCCAGCTCCTGGGCGGCCCCGAGGTCCACCTCGAGGCCGGCGAGCTGCCCGGTCCGGCTGGCGAACTCGAGGTCCAGCCGCTCCAGGGCGGACTCTGCGCCACGCACGCGCCGCTCGAGCTCGGCGAGGGTGACCTCGGCGACCTTGCGCTCCTGGGCCGCGTCCTCGAGCTGCTCCTGGGTGGCTTCCGGGTCCGAGCCATCCTGGGCCCACGCCGGCACCGCGGTGACGGCCAGCGCGGTCACCACCGCCACGAGACGTGAACACCCGAGCACCCGTGCCCCTCTGTCATCCACCAGGCTACGCCGAGTCGCGGCTGGAGGGTCGTTGGCGGATCCGGTCAGACCCCGCTCAGGTGGGCGCCCTCCTCGGCGGCCTGGATGAGACCCTTCAGCTTGTTGGCGCGGCTGGGGTGGCGCAGCTTCGCCAGGGTCTTCTTCTCGATCTGGCGGATCCGTTCGCGCGTCACGCCGTAGCGCGCACCGATCTCCTCGAGGGTGTGGCACTCGCCGTCGAGCAGTCCGAAGCGCATCATCAGCACGCCGCGCTCGCGCTCCTGCAGGGTCATCAGCGCGGAGGTGAGCTCGTCCTTGGTGAGCTCGTAGGCGGCTGCCACCTCGGGGTCGATGGCAGCGTCGTCGGCGACCAGGTCGCCCATCGAGATGTCACCGTCCTCACCGACCGGGCGGTCCAGCGAGGCGATGTCCCGGCCGGCGAGCTTGATCTCGCGCAGGCGCACGACGTCGATGCCGACGGCGTCGGCGACCTCCTCCTCGGAGGGCTCCTGGCCAGCGACCTGGATGTAGTCCAGCTCGGCACGGCGGATCTTGCTGACCATCTCGTGGACGTGGACCGGCAACCGCACCGTCCGCGCCTTGTTGGCGGTGCCGCGGGTCAACGCCTGACGGATCCACCAGGTCGCGTAGGTCGAGAACTTGTAGCCCTTGGTGTGGTCGAACTTCTCCACGCCGCGGATCAGCCCGAGGTTGCCCTCCTGGATCAGCTCCAGCAGCGACAGGCCACGCCCCAGGTAGCGGCGTGCGACCGAGACGACCAGCCGCAGGTTGGCGCACACCATGTGCTCCTGCGACCGCTGACCGTCCAGCACGATGCGCTGCAGCTTGGCCCGCTGGGCGCGCGAGAGGTCGGCACGCTCCCCGAGCCAGATGCCGGCCGCACGGCCCGCCTGATCACGCTTGGCGAGGTCGACCTCCTCCTCGGCGGTCAGCAGGTCCACGGCGCCGATGCCGTTGAGGTACTGCCGGACCGAGTCGGTCGATGACGACAGCGGGTGGGCCGGCGGGGGCTCGGCGTCGTCGGTCATGTCGTCGACGACCTGCATGTGCTCGTCGCGCGCCGCCTGGGCCACGTCCTCGACCCAGTCCTGCGGGTCGTCGATCGGGTCGTGCAGGACGTGGATCTCGGACAGCAGCACGTAGCCGCGTTCCCGGCTCCGCGCCAGCAGCTCGTCCAGACCGGCTCGGCCCGCCAGCAGCAACGTGAGTTCGTCCGTGGTGCCCCTCGCCAGCTCGGCGGTTTCCACCAGCCCTCCCTAGGTCAGCGCTGCCCCGACCGTGGCAGCCTAGTGAGCGTGAGGCGTGCGTGCGCATCGCTAGTCGACGGCGAGGTCGAGCCAGCGCTCCTCGGCGGTCGTCAGCTCCTGCTCGATCGTGTCCAGGTCGGCCTGAAGCGACACCAGTCGCTCGGGATCGGTCGCGTGCGTCGCCAACGCGTGGTGCAGGTCCGCACGCTCCGACTGCAGGCGTTGCATCCTGGCCTCGAGCGACCGCACCTCCCGCATGCGGGCCTGGCGTCCGCGGTTGCGCTCGGTCGAGGCATCGGGCTTCACGCGGTCGTGCCGCACGGCGGCGGCCTCGATGGCGCGCTCCTTGCGCAGGCGCTCCTCGTGGTACTGGTCGAAGTCGAGGTAGCTGCTGATCGAGCCGTCCGGCTCGAGCCCGTAGATGACGTCGCAGGTGCGATCGAGCAGGTAGCGGTCGTGGCTGGCGATGATCAGCGTGCCGCCGAACCCGTCGAGGTGGTCCTCCAGCACCCGCAGGGTGTCGAGGTCGAGGTCGTTGGTGGGTTCGTCCAGCACGAGCACGTTGGGGGCGGCCACCAGCACGTGCAGCAGCGCCAGGCGACGGCGCTCACCGCCCGACAGCCGCGCCACGGCGGCGTGCTGCAGCCGGTCGTCGAAGCCGAACCGCTCGGCCAGGGTCGACGCCGGCAGCTTCTCGCCGTTGGCAAGCGGGATCCACGGCGCGATGTCGGTGACGGTGTCGATCACCTTCTGGTCAAGCGGCGGATCCCGGTGCTCCTGGCGGTAGTAGCCGATCTCGACCGTCTTGCCGGTGTGGACCGTGCCGGCCTCGGGCGTCAGCTCACCGGTCAGCACGCGCAGCAGGGTCGTCTTGCCGGAGCCGTTGGGTCCGACGACGGCTGCGCGATCGCCGGGGCCGAAGCCGATGCTGACCTTGTCCAGCACGGGCTGGTCGCCGCCGTAGGTGACCCGGACGTCCTCGATCTCGAGCACGTCCGACCCCAGGCGCCGCCGCCCGGTCCCGAGCTCGAGCTGTGCCTCGTCCGGTTCCGGGGCGCCGCGCTGGAGCCGTTCGGCCTGCTCCAGCCGGAACTTGGGCTTGGAGGTGCGGGCCTTGGGGCCGCGCCGGAGCCAGGCCACCTCCTTGCGGAGCAGGTTCTGGCGCCGGCGCTCCTTCCTGGTCCGCAGCTCCTCGCGCTCGGCTCGAGCCTGCAGCAGGTCGGAGTAGGTGCCCTCGTGCGTGAACACCCTGCCCTGGTCGATCTCCACGATCCGGGTCGTGAGCCGCTCCAGGAAGTAGCGGTCGTGGGTCACCAGCAGCAGCGCGCTGTTGCGCTCGCGCAGCACGTCCTCGAGCCAGTCGATCGTCCCGACGTCCAGGTGGTTGGTGGGCTCGTCGAGGATCACCAGGTCGGCCTTGGGCAGCAGGGCCGCGGCCAGCGCGGCCCGTCGCCGCTGCCCACCGGACAGTGCGGCCACCTCGGCGGTCGGATCCAGCCCCAGGCGGTCCAGCATCTCGTCCACCTCGTGGTCGCGGACGGTGGCGTCGTCCGGGGCGGCGACCTGCCGGACCGCAAGCCCCGCGGGGTAGGTGGGGTTCTGTGGGAGGTGGGCGATGTGGGCACGGTTGTTGGCCACGACCCGCCCGGCGTCGGGTTGCCCGATCCCGGCGACCAGTTGCAGCAGGGTGGACTTGCCCGCCCCGTTGCGGCCGACGACGGCCACCCGGTCCCCGGCGTCGATCCCGAAGGAGACGCCCTCGAACAGGGTGCGCCCCTCGTAGGCCTTGCTGAGGTCGGAGACGTTGAGGATGTGCACGGCGGGCGAGGGTACGGCGCGGCGCGTGTCGGACCGTCGGCCGAGGGCCGTACCCTGCGCGGTCGTGATCACCGTCTCGTCCCTCTCGAAGTCCTTCGGCGCGCAGACCGTCCTGCGTGACGTGAGCCTGCGCGTGCTCCCGGGCCAGCGCGTGGCCATCGTCGGTGCCAACGGTGCGGGCAAGACGACGCTGCTGCGCATCCTCGCCGGGCTCGACACGCCGGACGAGGGCGAGGTCGCGGTCGATCGCGGGGTCACGTTCGGCTACCTCGAGCAGGAGGTCACCGACGAGCGCGGCCGGCCGGTCCTGGACGCGGTCCTGGACGGCGCGGTCGAGCTCCGGCGGATCCAGGCGCGCCTGACCGAGGTCGAGCGCGAGCTGGAGGGCGGTGCCACCGACGAGCGCCTGCTCGACGAGTACGGCCACCTCCAGGACCGGTTCGGGCACCTGGGCGGCTACGACGTGGAGTCGCGCGCCCACCGCGTGCTCGCCGGCCTCGGGTTCGCCCCGGACGACGCGGACCGTGACGTCGGCGAGCTGTCGGGCGGCTGGATGATCCGCGTGGCCCTCGCACGCCTGCTGCTGGCGCACCCCGACGTGCTGCTGCTGGACGAGCCGACCAACCACCTCGACGTCGAGTCCGCGGCGTGGCTCGAGAACTTCCTCCGCGAGTACGACGGGGCGGTCGTGCTGGTCAGCCACGACCGCACGCTCATCCAGGCCGTGGCCAACGTCATCGCCGAGGTCGTACGCGCCGAGGTCGACGTCTACGCCGGCGACTGGGACTGGTTCGTCGAGCAGCGCGACCTGCGGCTGCAGCAGGCCATCGCCACCCGGAGGAACCAGGACGCCAAGGTCGCCCAGCTCCAGGAGTTCGTGGACCGGTTCCGGTACAAGAAGACCAAGGCGAAGCAGGCCCAGGCCAAGCTCACCCAGATCGGCCGCATCGAGGCCGAGAAGGTCACGGTCCCCAAGATGGAGCGCAAGAAGGCCAGGTTCGGCTTCCCGCCGCCGCCCCGGTCAGGGCGCGTGGTCGCCGAGCTCGACGGCGTCGCGAAGCGCTACGGGGACACCGTTGTGTACGACCACCTCGACCTCGTGCTGGAGCGCGGCCAGAAGGTCGCCCTGGTGGGCCCGAACGGCGCCGGCAAGTCGACGCTGCTGAAGCTGCTCGTCGCCGACGTGGGTGCCGATGCCGGCCGCATCGAGCTCGGCCACAACGTCGAGGTCGCCTACTACGCCCAGCACCAGGCGGATCAGCTCACGGGCGACAAGTCCGTGCTGGCCGAGTTCCTGGACGGGCTGAGCGACGAGGAGCGCAGGCGGCTCGACCCGCGACGCATCCTCGGCGCGTTCCTGTTCCGGGGCGACGAGGTCGACAAGCCGGTCGACGTGCTGTCGGGTGGGGAGCGCGCGCGGCTGGCGCTGGCCAAGCTGATGGTCCGGCCGGCGAACCTGCTGTGTCTCGACGAGCCGACCAACCACCTCGACATCGTCAGCCGGGACGTGCTCGAGGAGGCGCTGAGCGAGTACCAGGGGACGGTCGTGCTCATCACGCACGACCGGCACCTGATCGGCGAGGTGGCCGACACCATCGTCGATGTCCGGGCGGGCCGCGCGAGCGTGTATCCCGGCACGTGGGAGGAGTACCTGTGGCGGACGGGCCGCGAGGCTGACCAGCCGCCGTCCGGCGGGGCGCCCACCTCCCGCCGGTCCGGGCCCGCGGCGGTGCATCGGCCCCAGGCCGCGCCCGACCCCGAGCCGGCCGAGGATCCCGATGCCCGCAAGGAGCGCAAGCGGCGCCAGGCCGAGCTTCGCAACCGGCTGTACCGTGAAACCAAGCCGTTGCGCGACAAGGTGCTGCTGCTCGAGACGCAGCTCGCGCGCACCGAGGACCGCGTCGCCGAGCTGAACCGGATCCTGGCCGATCCGGCGGTGTACGAGGACGAGGTCAGGGTCAAGGAGCTCGTGGCGGAGCACAACGACGCCAAGGAGCGCGGCAGCAGCCTCATGGCCCAGTGGGAGGCAGCTCAGCTCGAGCTCGACCGGGTCACCGGGCACATCGAGGCCGAGCTCGGCGTCTGACGGCCCCGGGTACCGACCGGTCAGGCGCCTGCGTCGCCGTGCTGCCTCGCACCGATCTCGGTGATGCGGCTGCGGCGTACGATGGCGGGGATCTCGTCGGCCTCGACGGGCGGGCTGATGTGCCACCCCTGCGCCTGGTCGACCCGGATGCGGCGCAGGAACTCCAGGTGCGCCTCGGTCTCGACACCCTCGGCCAGCGCCTCGATCCCCAGGTGGCGCGCGAGGCCGGCGATCGCGGCCGGGATCACCGACTCATCGGTCTGCTCAGGGCCCGTGATGTCCTGCATGAACGAGCGGTCGATCTTCAGCGCGTCGATCGGGAAGTGCTTGAGGTGGCTGAGGGAGGAGTAGCCGGTCCCGAAGTCGTCGATGACGATGCGGATGCCGATCCCCTTCAGCAGCCGGAGGGTGGCGCTCGCGGTGTCCATGTCGTTGACCAGGGTGTCCTCGGTGATCTCGATCTCGAGCAGGTGCGGATCGAACCCGGTCTCGTTCAGGATCGTGGCCGTCGCCTTGGCCAGGTCCGGCTGACGGAACTGACGTTCCGAGAGGTTGATCGAGATGCGGAGCGGCCCCAGACCATCTTCTTCCTGCCATCGCACACCTTGACGGCACGCCTCGCGGAGCACCCATTCGCCCAGCGGGAGCATCAGGTCGGTGTCCTCGGCGATGCCGATGAACGCGGAGGCGGGAACCTCTTCGCCCTCCGCCGTCACCCACCGCACCAACGCCTCCACCCCGGTGATCTGGCCGCTGCCCACGGAGAGGAGCGGCTGGTAGGCCAGGCGCAGATCGCCCTTCGCGACCGAGCGCCGCAGGTCGCTGATCACCTGCAGGCGCTTGATGTTGGTGGCCCGCAGTTCCGGGGTGGAGAACTGGAACATGTTGCGTCCGGCGCTCTTGGCTTCGTACATCGCCGAGTCCGCGGCACGCAGCAGTCCTTCCAGGCTGGTCGCGTCGTCGGGGTAGAGGGCGATCCCGATCGACGTCGTGATGTGGACCTGGCGACCCGACAGCGAGAACGGCATGGCGAGCTGCTCGAGGATCTTCTGTGCGACGTTCGCGGCGCCGTCGGGCGTGTCGAGGTTCTCGAGCAGCACCACGAACTCGTCGCCCCCCAGGCGGGCCACGGTGTCGGTCTTGCGGGCGCAGCGGTCGATCCGTCCGGCGACGGCGACGAGCAGATCGTCCCCGGCGTCGTGCCCGTGCTGGTCGTTGACGTCCTTGAACTTGTCGAGGTCCATGAACATCACGGCCACGCGTTCGCCGGAGCGGTCGGCCTGTGCGAGGGCGCGTTCGAGCCGGTCCCGGAACAGTGCCCGGTTGGCCAGCCCGGTCAGGTGGTCGAACCGGGCCAGCATCTCGAGCTGTTCGCGTGACCTCGCACGCTCGGACTCCTGGGCCCTGCGCCCGGCGACGATGACATCCCGAACGCGCTGGGTGGCCGGCCGGAACACGAGGAACGCCTCGACCAGCAGCAGCGCCATGGTCGCCAGCAGGATCGAGAGCACGATCTGCCTGGTCTCGTCGACGCGGCTGACCGCATCATCCTCCCAGGTCGCGACCAGGTCGCGCACCCCCGCGCCGTAGCGGACCTCGGCCGCGACCAGATCGGCGGCGCGCCGCCGTTGATGGTCCAGCGCCGCGTCCTCGGGGGGCGTCCCTTCGAGCACCAGCAGGTCGATGGCCGCCGCAACGATCTGCACGCGGGGCTGCTCCATCGAGCGGAGGATGCTCGTGATCTGGTCGCTGCGCTCACCCGGTAGCCCGACGTCGGCGTCCCCGAACGCCAGCGTCCGATGGTTGTCCTCGAAGTCCGGGAGGGTCGAACGGATCGATTCGATCGCCGCATCACGGGACGCCTGGTCCTCGGCGGTGACCAGCGCCCTCGCGGCCTCCTGGAGCTGCACGCTGCGTGCCTGCTGGTGGCCGGCGATGGTCAGCGCGCGCGTGTTGAAGCTCTGGCGCGACAGCGTGGCGTCCACGAGCAGCGTCCCGCCGATCGTCAGAGCTGCGATGGCCGTCAGCGCGGCCACCCAGGCCACGGTGAGGCGCTCCGCACTCGTGATGATGCCCTTCGGCCGCTTCACAGGGGGCACCAGGAGCGGCCCCCCGGGCACGTCGCGCACGTCGGCCACGTCCGGCACGCCAGTGCCGCGCGCTGATCGGCTCGCGCTGGGTTCGCGGCCACGCTCTCCTGGATCATCCTCCCCCGCCAGCGGCACCGTAGACGTCATGAGGGCTGCTGTGTCCCCCAGGCATCGGCACCTCCGGCGCCCGGCTCAAGCCGAACGATCCGAAGGTGTCACGCGTGAACGACTCGGCGTGACTAGTCGGCGGCCTGTGATCGTTGGCTTGGTGGGTTCTCGGGAGGGGCGCCGGATGATCGTGCGCTTGGCACGTTCACGGGAGGGGCGCCCCGTGGTCCGTGACTCCGGTACCCCGTAACTGCAACCTGCGTCACGGCCCCCGGCGCGCCCCTCCCTCCGGCTGGCTCGCGGCCCGGCGCGTGGGTCGCTCGGTCTGGTTGGCTTGGTGGGTGCTCGGGAGGGGCGCGTGGTCCGTGCGCTTGGCACACCCACGGGAGGGGCGCCCCGTGGTCCGTGACTCCGGTACCCCGTAACTGCAACCTGCGTCGCGGCCCCCGGCGCGCCCCTCCCTCCGCTCGGCTTGGGGCCCGGGGCCGTGGGTCGCTC
>DASWKO010000148.1:0-16090 GCA_036396595.1 Nitriliruptorales bacterium
GGTCCACGGCGACCTGCCGGGCGACAAGCGCCGGATCCGGCTCGCGCAGTTCCGCAAGGGCAACCTGGACGCGCTCGTCGCACCGCGCGTGCTGGACGAGGGCATCGACGTGCCCGCCGCCGACGTGGCGGTCGTGCTGGCGTCGTTCCGTACCCGCCGCCAGATGATCCAGCGGCTGGGCCGGGTCCTGCGCCTCAAGGCCGACGGCCGCGAAGCGCGGCTGGTGGTCGCGTACGCGGCCGGCACCCGCGAGGACCCGGCCAACGGCGGGCACGACGAGTTCCTGGGCGAGGTGCTCGACGTCGCGGGCGACATCGCGCGCTACGACCTGGACATCGAGGTCGAGCGAGCCGCGCTGACGCCCTGGCTGGCTCCGCGTCGCGGCGGTGGGGATCGTCTGGCGGGGGGCCTCGCGCGCCCTGGGCCCGTGCTCCGTTAACCTGCCGGCGAGCGCGCGCCCGGCTGGTGTCGTGCGCCCGCAACGCCAGACCGCAAACCAGGGGAGCGCCTTGGTCGATCCCGATCGCGATGTCGACCTGGCGGCCGTCCTCGCCAAGGTCGCGCCGGGGACGGCGCTGCGTGAGGGCATCGAGCGCATCATCGCCAGCCACCGCGGCGCGCTCATCGTCATCGGCTGGGGTCCGGATGTCGAGCGCATCGTGTCCGGCGGCTTCGTCGTCAACGTCAACTGCACCGCCCAACGGGTGTCCGAGCTGGCCAAGATGGATGGCGCGCTCATCCTCGACGACGACGCCGAGCGGATCCTGCGGGCCAACGTCCACCTGGTGCCGGACTCGAGCATCCACACCTCCGAGACCGGCACACGCCACCGCAGCGCGGAACGCACCTCGCGCCAGACCCGGCGCCCGGTGATCTCGGTGTCCGAGTCGATGCGGATCGTGACGCTGTACGTCGGCGCCGGTCGTCGCACCCTCGAGGAGGTCAGCTCGCTGCTGTTCCGGGCCAACCAGGCGCTGGCGACGCTCGAGCGCTACCGCTCGCGGCTGGACGAGGTCAGCTCGACACTGTCCGCCCGCGAGGTCGAGGACACCGTGTCGCTGCGCGACGTGGTGATCACCCTGCAGCGGGCCGAGATGGTCCGTCGCATCGCGGCCGAGGTCGAGGGCTACGTCGCCGAGCTGGGCACCGAGGGACGCCTCATCGAGCTGCAGCTCGACGAGCTGATGTCCCAGGTCGAGCCCGAGCGTGCGCTGGTGATCCAGGACTACCTCGCCGACCGCCGCCGCAAGGTCAGCACCGTCAAGGACGAACTCGACGAGTTCTCGACCGACGACCTGCTGGACCTCGGGGCGATCGCGGCGGCGCTGGCCTACGACACCGAGGAGCCGCTGGATCAGCCGGTGGCCCCCCGCGGCTACCGGCTGCTCAGCAAGATCCCGCGGCTGCCCGATCCGGTGATCGTCAAGCTGGTGCAGCGCTTCAGGAGCCTGCAGCGGGTGATGGACGCGACCCTCGACGACCTCGACGAGGTCGACGGGGTCGGCGAGACCCGTGCCCGGTCCATCCAGGACGGCCTGCGCAGGCTCGCGGAGTCCTCCCTGCTCGAACGCTACGTGTAGCGCTCGAGCAGGGGCGTGGCACCCCTCTGACCTGGGGGAACGCGGTTGAGCGGGCCGGGTCCTGGTGGTACGATCAGGGTCCGTTCCACCCGCGGTGTGGCGCTGCCACAGGGGGTCGCAACTGACGTAAGAGCCCAGTTCGTAACCACCGCGGTCCGTGGGATCGGCGCTTGCACCTCGGTGCCCTGCGCCAGGACATGAGCCGTCACATCCACCCGGGTCGGGGGCTTTCTCACGCGTCCCGGCAGGCACCGACAGGGAGCATCCCGTATGGCCTTCACCGTTGGCGACACCGTCATCTACCCACATCACGGCGCAGCGGTCATCGAAAAGAAGGAACAACGGGAGCTGAAGGGTGAGAAGCGGGAGTACCTCGTGCTCCGTCTCACCTACGGCGACCTCACGCTGATGGTCCCGTGCGACTCCTGCGAGGAGGTCGGGATCCGCAAGGTGGTCTCCAAGAAGGAGGTCGAGAAGGTTCTGGACGTCCTGCGCGAGCCGGAGCCGAACAAGGGCGGCAACTGGTCCCGGCGCTTCAAGGCCAACTACGAGAAGCTGCGCAGCGGCGACATCTATCAGGTCGCCGAGGTCGTGCGGAACCTGGCCACGCGCGAGAAGGACCGCGGACTGTCCGCCGGCGAGAAGCGGATGCTGACCAAGGCCAAGCAGATCCTGCTGTCCGAGCTGGCCGTGGCCATCAAGAAGGACGAGGAGCAGGCCGAGGAGCTCGTCGAGCAGACCCTCGTGGCCGCGCACGGCTGACCCCGGCTGGCGTACCCTTCGGGTCGTGGCCACCACCCAGGACGTTCCCATCGGCACGCCTCTCGAGGACGATCCTCCGGCAGGCGCCTCGTCGCGTCCGGCGCCGGCGCCGCCCCGCGTCGAGTCGGCCGCGCGAACCGCCCGTCGAGGCAGCTCGTGGTTCGTCGAGCTGTTCCGCCTCGGCATCGTGGTCGCGATGCTGGCACTGGGCTTCACGCTCGGTCCGACCATGGCCGGGTGGATCGGGGAGGACGACGCCGAGCGCTCGAAGCTGATCGCCAGCGTCCTCGGCGCGCTCGTGGGTTACCTGCTGGGCGGGGGGCTGGGACGCGGTTTCCTCAAGGGCGTGGACGAAGCCCAGTCCCGGCTCCAGCGCATCGACGCGGCCGTGCTGATCGCGGCAGCGGTCGGGGCGGTTGTCGCGGGGCTGTTCGGGATGGCGCTGCTGTGGCCCGTGCTGCTGCTGCCGTGGTGGCAGACCGTGACGATCCCCCTGGCGATGGTCGTGCTGCTGTCGCTGCTCTACACGGGCGGACGGTTGGGTGCGGCACGCGGCGGGGACCTGCTGCGGTTCGTCGGCGCCCGCGGCCGCCTCGAGGTCAGCTCGCCCAGCCGGGGTGGCGGCGTCAAGCTCGTCGACACGTCGGCGCTCATGGATGGCCGGCTCGTGGATGTCGCGCGGGCGGGCTTCCTCGAGGGGACCCTGGTCGTGCCCGAGTTCGTGCTCCAGGAGATGCAGGCGCTGGCGGACGTCGAGGACAAGCGTCGCCGGACCGCGGCGCGTCGTGGCCTCGACGCGCTGCGCGAGCTGCAGGAGGACCACCTGGTGGCGGTCGAGGTCACCCAGGACGAGGTGCCGGGCGTGGTCGAGGTGGATGCCAAGCTGGCGAAGCTGTGCCGCGACCGGCACGCCGCGCTCGTCACGGTCGACGGCAACCTCGCCCGCGTCGCCGAGATCTCCGGGGTGCGCGTGCTGAACCTGCACGGCCTGGCGGACGCCCTGCGGCCGCCGGCCATCCCTGGCGACCGCGTGCGGATCCAGGTCGTGCGCGAAGGCCGCGAGGAGGCACAGGGCGTGGGCTACCTGCCCGACGGGACCATGGTGGTGGTCGAGCGCGCCGTCGACCGCGTCGGCAACTGGGTCTCGGCGGATGTCACCTCGATCGTGCAGTCGCGCCAGGGTCGGATGCTGTTCGCCCAGCCCGCCGACGACGCGACGTGATCCACGGCCAGGCAACTGCGGTCGCCGTCGTCGTCGCGGCCGGGGCGGGTGAGCGCCTGGGCGCCGCCGTCCCGAAGGCGTTGATCCCGCTGGCCGGACGCCCCCTGCTGTCGCACGCGCTCGATCGGCTCGAGCGTTCCGGGGTGATCGATCAGGTCGTGGTCGTGCACCCTCCCGGGTACGAGGGCCGCTTCGCAGACATCTGCCGCACCCACGGTGTCGGCACGCTGGTCCCCGGAGGAGTCACGCGCACGGATTCGGTGCGCGCCGGTGTCGAGGCGATCGGTCCCGAGGCGGCGCGCATCGCGGTGCACGACGCGGCACGTGCGCTCACCCCCGGGGACGTGGTCGCGCGCGCGGTCGCCGCGGTCGAGGGCGACGTCGTGGCCGCCGCTCCCGGCCTCCCGATCCCCGACACGCTGAAGCGGGTGTCGGGCGGCGAGGTCACGGCCACGCTGGACAGGTCCGGCGTCTGGGCCGTGCACACGCCGCAGGTGGTGCGCGCCGACGCGCTGCGGGCGAGCCTCGCGTGGGGGCGCGGCGAGGCGGCCACGGACGATCTCGGACTCGTGGAACAGGCGATCGCTGCGGGCAAGGTGTCCGGCCGGGTCGTGCTGGTCGACGGGGACGTGCGCGACCTCAAGATCACCTACCCACGCGACCTCGCACTGGCCGAACGCATGCTCGCCGCCGAGGACCGTGCAGCCGCTCCCGCGTCGGGTGGCGCCACGTGACCGAGGTCCGGGTCGGCAGCGGACTCGACGTCCACCCCTTCGGAGCTGCTGGTGGGCGCCCGTTCGTGTGTGCCGGCGTGACCGTGCCCGGGACCCCCGGGCTGGATGGGCACAGTGACGCGGACGTGGTCGCGCACGCCGTGGCGGACGCACTGCTGGGTGCCGTCGGCCTGGGTGACCTCGGCAGCCGGTTCGGGATCGAGGATCCCGAGCTCGCTGGCGCCGACTCGATGGCCCTGCTCGCGGCAGTGGTCGACGACGTGCGCGCCGCCGGTTGGCAGGTGGGCAACGTCGACCTGACGGTCGTGGCGCAGCGCCCGCGGCTGGCGCCGTACCGGCAACCCATGGTGGCCAACCTCGCCCGGGTGCTCGGCACCGACGCCGTGTCGGTGAAGTTCACGTCGACCGACCGGCTCGGGACGATCGGCCGCGGCGAAGGCGTTGCATGCTGGACCACCGCTCTGGTGCGTCGCGCTGGTTAACCTCGTGGCCGCCGTGCGCTGCACCCGCCGCCCGGCCCCCTGACGGCCCCCTGACGACGCAACGGATCCCGAGATGTCCCTGGTCCTCTACGACACGCTCCGGCGCGAGAAGCGGCCGTTCGAGCCCCGTGACGACGGCAGGGCATCGATCTACGTCTGCGGGCCCACGGTGTACTCGGACGCGCACGTCGGGCACGGCCGCTCGCAGGTGGTCTTCGACGTCCTGCGCCGCTACCTCACGTGGTCCGGGTACGAGGTCACCTACGTCGTCAACATCACCGACATCGACGACAAGATCATCCTGCGCGCCCTGCGGGAGCGCTCCACCACGGCCAGGGTCGCCACGGCCTACACCCATGCGTGGAACGCCACCATGGACGCGATCGGCGTCCAGGCCCCGCACGTGCAGCCGTTCGCCACCGGCCACCTGCTCGAGATGCAGGCGATGATCGGCGACCTCATCTCCAAGGGCCTGGCCTACGAGGCCGGCGGCAACGTGCTGTTCCGGGTCCGTGAGTTCGACGGCTACGGCAAGCTCTCGGGCCGCAACGTCGACGACATGGTCACCCAGGACGACGTCGTGGGGTCCGACGTCAAGCGCGACCCGCTGGACTTCGCCATGTGGAAGGCGGCCAAGCCCGACGAGCCGTCGTGGCCCTCCGCGTGGGGCCCGGGACGACCTGGGTGGCACATCGAGTGCTCCGCGATGGCGGCCAAGCACCTGGGGCCGGGCTTCGACATCCACGGTGGTGGCCTGGATCTGGTGTTCCCGCACCACGAGAACGAGATCACCCAGTTCGAGGCTGCGACCGGCGAGCCGTTCGCGCGCTACTGGGTGCACAACGGCATGGTCCAGATGGGCTCGGAGAAGATGTCCAAGTCCATCGGCAACATCGTCACGCTGGACGAGGCGGTCCGGCGGTGGGGGCGCGGGCCGCTGCGGCTGTGGTACCTGTCGGCGCACCACCGCAAGCCGATGACGTTCGAGGAGGGACTGCTCGATGACGCCCGCAACGAGTTCGGGCGCTTCGTGACGTTCCTGAGGACCGCCGCGATGGCCGTCCTCGACGAGCCGGGCGTGGCGGTCGAGGCCGCCACCTCGGCGTCGCAACCCTACCGGGAGCGCTTCGTGGCCGCGATGGACGACGACCTGAACGTCCCGAGGGCGCTGGCGGTCCTGCACGAGCTGGTGACCGATGGCAACGAGGCGTTGAAGGTCGCCGCGAAGGGCGAAGGAGAGGCGCGCGCGACCCTCAAGGCCTACGGCGACCTGCTGGTGGAGCTCGCCGACGAGGTGTTCGGCATCGGGCTCGAGGCCGGGGTCGCGCCGAGCTACCGGTGGGGTGAGCAGCTCGGGCCGCTCGTCGAGCACCTGCTCGAGGAGCGGTCGCAGGCCAGAGCCGGCCAGGATTTCGGGCGCGCCGATGCGATCCGCGACCAGCTCGCGGCTGCGGGCGTGGTCGTCGAGGACCGCCCCGGCGGCAGCCGCTGGTACGTCGATCCGCTGCAGTGGGAGCGGCCGGCCGGCGCGACGCTCACCGCCCCGCGGTGACCGAGGGCGGGCGCAGCGGCAACCAGCGGATCGTGTACGGCGTCCAGCCGGTCCGCGAGCTGCTGCGAGCCGGCTCGCAGGTCCGCGAGGTGCTGCTCGACCGGGACCGGTCGCGGTCCGAGCCGGTCGAGGAGTTGCTGGCGCTGGCCGCTGCGGGCGGTGTCCGGGTCCGGGAGGTCGCACGTTCGGACATCGACCACCGCGCCGAGGGACAGGTGCACCAGGGTGTGCTGGCGGTCGCCGTGCCGTTCCCGTACTGGGACCTGGGCCAGCTCCTCGAGCGCACCCGCGCCGCCGGGGACCCGGCACTCCTCGTGGCGCTCGACGGGGTGACCGACCCGCACAACCTCGGGTCCGTCGCCCGGACGGCGGAGGCGGCGGGTGCACACGGGCTGATCGTGCCCGAGCGCCGCGCCGCGAACGTCACCCCCCTGGTCGAGAAGGCGGCGGCGGGGGCGCTGGCGCACCTTCCGGTGGCGCGTGTGGCCAACGTCGGCAACACGCTCATCCGCCTGCGTGACGAGCACATCTGGAGCATCGGGCTGGACGCCGAGGGCACGACCGAACTCCACGCGTGTGATCTGTTCACCGAGCCGTTCGTGCTGATCGTCGGGTCGGAGGGCCGGGGTCTGGGCAGGACGAGTCAGCTACACTGCGACCTGCTCGTCCGGTTACCGATGCGCGGCCGGGTCGGCTCGCTCAATGCCTCGGTCGCAGCCGCGGTGTCGATGTACGAAGCCCGCCGTCGCAGGGACTCGGTCGCGTAACCCCCGCGCCCCCCGCTCGTTGGGGTACCTGACAGGTCGTCGTCGCTGATGGCCGGACACGCTGCCCCCGGAGGCCAGACGCATGGTGATGGCTCGGATCGATCACCGCTCGGTGACCGAGCCTGACACGAGCGTGGACGACGCGACCCTGGTCGAGCAGGCCAGGTCGGGCGACGACCGTGCCCTGTCCGAGCTGCTGCTGCGCTACCGGCGGTTCGCGCGTGCCAAGGCCCGCTCGTACTTCCTCATCGGTGGCGACCGCGAGGACATCATCCAGGAAGGCATGATCGGGCTGTACAAGGCCATCCGCGACTTCGAGGCCAGTCACGGGGCCTCGTTCCGCTCGTTCGCCGAGCTGTGCATCACGCGCCAGATCCTCACGGCCATCAAGACCGCGACGCGCCAGAAGCACACCCCGCTCAACACCTACGTCTCGTTCGACAAGCCACGTGACGACGAGGCCGCCCGCACGGTCGCGGACACGCTGGCCACGCACGCCTCCGAGGATCCGCTGCGCATCCTCATCGCCTCGGACGACCTCGCGAAGCTCCGATCGGTCTTCGACGAGCTGTTGAGCGACCTCGAGGCCGACGTGCTGCAGCTCTACGTGGACGGCCGCTCGTACCAGGAGATCGCCGACCACCTGGGGCGCCACGTCAAGTCGATCGACAATGCCCTGCAGCGCATCAAGCGCAAGCTCGAGACCCGCCTCAGCGAACACATGGCCCACTGAGCGAGCGAGCACTCGGCCCTCAGTGGGCGTCGCGGTCCGGGTCGTGCTCGGGGCCGTAGTGCCAGTGGGTGCCGTGCTCGGTGTCGTGGATCTCGACCTCGGACGCGGTCAGCCGGTCGCGGATCGCGTCGGCGAGGTCGAAGCGCTGCTGCGCCCGGGCGTCGTCGCGGACCTCGAGCAGGGTGTCGACGAACGGCGCGACCACGTCGCCGTGGTCGTGCAGCCCGGCGTCGGCGATGCGGGCGAGCTGGACCACCATCTGGCGCAGCGCGCCGTGGGCGCGGTCCATCTGGTCGGACTGCTCGGTGTCCGAGCTCCAGGCCCGGATCGCTGCAACGAGCTCGAGCGTCGCCTGGCCAGCACCCAGGGCGTCGCCGTCCTTGAGCGCCGCGTCGAACCGTTGGCGCAGGCCGTCGACCTCCTCGAGGAACGGGGTCCGGTCCGGCGCCAGGGTGGGTCGGTCCGGGGCCCCGGCCACGGTCGCGGGCGTGCCGTCGTGGGGCCGGCCCGCCGCCGCGGCCCGGAGGGCTTCGAGCGTCAGCTCCTCGCCTGCCTCCCAGCGCCGCGACCCGTCCCGGGTCCGCACGGTCAGACCGCCACGACCTTCGAGCTCGACCCGACCGGTGTCGGCGTGGATGACGACGGCCGTGTGCTCGTCGACCCCGAGGATCCACTCGTCCGCGTCGAGGGCGGTCTCGAGCGCCTGCAGCCGGCGCTCGCCGAGGTAGCAGTACCGGGTGTCGTGAGTGCCGCCCTCGGCGTTGTCGTAGTGGGGTATCACGACGGCCTTCAGGTCCAGGACCGACACGAGGTCCAGACCCTCGAGCCAGTGCGGCTCCTCGCCGACCTTGTAGACCTCGTACACCGGGATGGCCCGCCGGCCGACCACGCACGCGGCGGCGCTGGCGAACACCAACGCCCCGCCGTCGCGCAGCTTGCCGCGCAGCACCTCCGGGACGGCCGTGTCACGCCACTGCCGCAGCACGTAGCTCGGGCTGCCCGGCCCGGCGAAGACCCAGTCGGCGGCGCGCAGGTCCGCCAGCGCCGCTTCCTCGGACAGCGCGTCCTGACCGGCCCTGCGGAGGCTGACGGCCCGCACCTCGTGACCCACGTTCCGGCGGAAGTACGCCAGCGCCCGCTCGGTGATGTCGTCGGCGTTCTCCTGGAAGCCGTACGGGGTGTCGAGCAGGACCGCGTCGAGCTCGTCTCCGAGGCGCGCGAGCACGCGCTGGTGCGGCGTGACCATCGTGGGAGTGGTCTCGCCCGAGCCCATGATCACGAGCAGCCGCGTCACCGTGCGACCTCCAGCAGCCAGTCGAGGACGTGGTGCACGACGACATCGGGCGCCTGGGCGTGCAGGTCGTGGTCGTACCCGTCGAGCCACCGGCAGGACACGTGTGACCCGGCACGCTGCGCTGCCGACACCTGCTCGCGCTTCACGGCTGCCCAGGCCTCGTCGTGCCCCGACGGCACCATCAGCAGGAGCACCGGGACGGTGAGGTCGCGGAACCACGCCGAGGGTCGCTGCTGCCACATCTGGCGCAGTATGGCCAGGTGCTCGTCGAACTCCAGGCGGGGCTCGGCCGTGCCGTCGTCGCGGACGTCGAAGTTGGCCAACGCCGCCTGGATGGCTTCCTCGGGCCAGCGCAGGTGTCGCTCGCGGATGCCGGTCTCGATCTCCACGAAGGGCGTGCCGGCCAGCCGCGGCGGCCGCATCGCCTCCAGCGCAGCGTCGAGGTCCGGGAACGAGGCGTGCAGATCGATCGTGCCTCCGTCCACCGCCACCACGGCCGACGCGTGTCGCGGGTGGCGGTGCGCGGTGTCCAGTGCCACGTTGCCGCCCCAGGACTGCCCCACGATGACCGGTGTGTCCAGGGCGTGACTGTCGATGACACCGCGCAGGTCCTCGGCCAGCAACTCGGCGTCGAACGAGCGCCCGGGGCGCGACGAGCGGCCGTGACCGCGCTGGTCGACGGCGACCACGACGTGTCCGTCGATGGCCAGCCGGCTGCCCACGCCCGACCACATCAGCGCGTTGGATGCCAGCCCGTGCACCAGGAGGAACGTCCGCCCGGACGCCTCGTGGGGCGCCGGGTCCCAGCGCACGGTGTGCAGGACCAGGCCGTCGCGGGTCTGGACCCCGCGCTCGGTGCGGTTGGGGGTGTGCATGCTCTCGCTCACGTCGTGCCTGCGTGGACACCCGCATCCTGCCCGGCCCGGTGCGTCCAAGCCATCAACGATTCAACCTTCGCCTTCGTCGCGGGTGGTGCCCTGGGTGTCGAGGAAGCGCCAGGCGTACCCGTCGGAGCGCAGGGTGAGTTCGAGCACGCCGTGGGTCACGAGCCGGACCTGCGAGCCAGGTTGTGGATCGCCGAACTCGCGCAACGATGCGCCGCCGGTCCCGACGGTGAAGGGGTGGACGCCGGCTGGGTCGTCCGCGCCGGCGGCGTCCTTCGGGGCGAAGCGCTCGTAGCCGTGCTCGTGACCGGCCAGCCACAGGTCCGCGCCTCCCTCGGCAGCGATCCTCCACAGGTCGGCGACGCGGGCCTCGCCGGGCGCGTACACGCCGCTGGACCAGCGCGGGTGGTGCGCGGCCACGATCACGTGCCGGTCCGTGGTGGCGGCGAGCTGGTCGCGCAGCCAGGCCGCCTGCTGGCTCCCGGCGTCACATCGGACCGTCCCCGGGCAGTTGCTGTTGATCACCAGCACGCGCCAGTGCGGTCCGAGGTCGAACGCATACCAGCCCTGGTCGCGCGGTCCCGCACGGACCCCGAAGAAGTCGTAGGTCGGCCCCCCGTCCGCCGTGCGGATGTCGTGGTTGCCGAGCGATCCCCGCGTCCGCACGAGGTGGCGGCCCCAGGTCGGCAGGTAGCAGTCCGCGTACTGCTGCGCGGTGCCGTCGTCGTAGGCGTTGTCGCCGAGCGTGAGCACCGTCCCGGCCAGCCCGTCCAGGAGGGTCGCCGTGGCCTCGTCGGATCGCAGGCCGCACGACGCGATGTCGCCGGCCGTCAGGAGGGTCGGGGGGCCGTCGGGCGGCTGCGCACCGGTCCTGGCCACGATCTGTTCCGCGACCCGGGGATCGATGGCGGTCGTGCCGCCGACGATGGTCGTGCAGCGCCACGCGGGCCCGGACGCGGTCAGCACCGCGCCGGTGGCCGGGTGGTCGATGAGGTCGTCGTGGTCGACCAGGAGCACGGTGGCGCCCAGCCGCGCCGCGTACGCGTTGGCCGCGAGTGCGTCCGGGAAGTCGGCTCCGGTCACGGCGGCGAGCACCTCGCGGCCGCCCTGGGTCGTGGCGGCCTCCTCGACCACCGCCGCGGAGGTGGCGTAGCGGTCCTCGCCCGCGACGCGATCGACGGTGATGCCCGCGCCTTCCAGCTCGGCCACGACGCGCGGGCCCACCGCGCCTGGCCCTCCGACGACCGTCACCTGCTCGACGCCGAGCTGCGTCAGCGTGTCGCGCGTCGAGTCCGGCAGCTCGTCCGGGCGGGTCAGCACGATCGGGTGGTGGCTGGTCCCGGTCACCAGCGGGCCGGCCGCCACCGCGTCAGGGAAGGCGTGGGACGTCACGAGCACTGCTCGCTGGGCGCTGGTGTGGAGATCGGTCGCGATCTCGTGGGCGGTCCCGAACCGATCGTTGCCCGCCAGCCTGCGGACCGTGAGACCCCGGTCCTCCAGATCCTCGTGGACCTGCTCGGAGACGACCGACGGGCCGCCGACGATGACCGCCTCGCCGGCGCCCAACCGGTCGATGGTGTCGGCCACCGGACCCGGTAGCCCCTCCGGCTCCGTCAGCAGCAGCGGCGCGTCGTGCGCTGCTGCCCACGGGGTCGCCGTCAGCGCGTCGGGGAAGTCGCGTGCGGATGCCACCACGACCGTCCGCGCACCGGCCTGGCCCCACCCCGCATCGGCCAGTGCGAGTGCGGTGGCGATCCGGTCCTCGCCGGCGACGCGCGTCGCGCCAGGGCTGCCGTCCGTCGGGCAGCCCTCGGGCCCGGGCTCCGGCGCGGCCGCTGGCGCCTCGGACGAGGCCGAGTCGGGGGCGCGCGGGGGATCGACGATGTCGCTGGACGCGTCACCCAGCGGGCCGGGCCCGGAGCGCTCGGCAGCGCAGCCCGCCAGCAGCAGGGCAGCGGCGACGAGCAGCGAGACGGTGGGCTTCCAACGGTGCAGCGGCGCGCCTGACGCAGGATCGGAGCACAGGGTGCCAGCTCGGTAGCGTGGCACGTGTGGAGCAGTCCACCGACCGCCCTGACACGGCCAGCGGGAGGTGACCGCTGCGGTTAAGGTCGGCCGCGGCGCAGGAGCTCACCGATGCAGCTCGTCTCGTTGAACGACGCGATGTTCCTCCTGGCGGAGGGACGCGAACGGCCCATGCACGTGGGAGGGCTGCAGCTCTTCCGGCCACCGCAGGACGCGGGACCCGATTACGTGGCCGAGGTGTACCAGCAGGCGCTGCATGACGGCGAGGTGATGCCACGCCTGCGCCGCCGGCCGCGGCGCCCGTTGATGGGGCTGGGGCCGTGGCTGTGGGAGGACGACCCCGACCTCGACCTCGAGTACCACGTGCGGCACTCGGCCCTGCCGCACCCGGGACGCGTGCGGGAGCTGCTCGCGCTGACCTCGCGGCTGCACGGGACCCTGCTCGATCGCAACCGGGCGCTGTGGGAGGCGCACGTCATCGAGGGCCTCGACGACGGCCGCTTCGCGCTCTACACCAAGATCCATCACGCGCTGGTCGACGGCGTGTCGGCGATGAGGCTGCTCGAGCGCGGCCTGAGCACCCGACCCGACGATCGCGACATGCCACCACCGTTCGCGGTCCGCGGCCCGGAGCGTGGACGCACCGGCGGATCCGAGGGCGGCGATGGCCCGCTCGCAGGCGCTGCCGGTGCGGTCTCGGGGGCCATCGCCGCCGGTGTGGAGGGGGCCCGGGCGATCGTGGGAGCGTCCGACGCGGCCGTGCGATCGGTCCTCCGGTCGTTCTCCGACCAGGCGCAGGCGATCCCGTACAAGGCGCCGCGGAGCATCCTCAACCGGCCCATCACGGGCGCTCGCCGGTTCGCCGCCGACTCATGGCGGCTCGCACGGATCAAGGCGGTCGGCGCGGCGCTCGACGCGACGGTGAACGATGTCGTCATGGCGATGTGCTCGGGGGCGCTGCGTCGGTACCTGCTGGAGCTGGATGCGCTGCCCGACCAGCCCCTGGTCGCGATGGTCCCGGTGTCGCTGAAGCTGCGTGCCGCGGGCGCCGCGTCCGAGTCCGAGTCCGAGTCCGAGGACGTCACGTCGGCACAGGCGTCGGGCAACGAGGTCGGGCTGGTGCTGTGCAACCTCGGTACCCACCTGGCCGAGCCGGGCGCCCGCTTCGCGCTGGTGCACAGCTCGATGCAGGTCGGCAAGATGCGGCTCGAGGGACTCAACTCCCTCGGGGTCCTCCTGCTCAGTGCGCTCTCCATGTCCGGCGTGGGTATGGGGATCGCGCCGTTCTACGACGAGCTCGAGCTGATGCAGCGGCCGCCGTTCAACGTCATCGTCAGCAACGTGCCGGGCCCCCGTCAGCGGCTGTACTGGAACGGTGCCGAGCTGGACGGGACCTACCCGGTGTCGATCCCGTTCGACGGCCAGGCGCTCAACATCACGGTCAGCAGCTACGCCGACGAGATGGGGTTCGGGCTGATCGGCTGCCGCCGCACCGTTCCCCACCTCCAGCGTCTGCTCGACCACCTCGAGACATCCCTGGCCGAGCTCGAGGCCCTCGCCGGCACGAGCTGAAGGTTGCAGCGTCTGCTGTAACGTTCTGGCACCGAGTGGGAGGCAGGTGCGTGGGGCTGCGGCGCAAGCGCATGACGATCGACGAGCTGGCGCACGAGACCGGCGTGAGCAGCCGCAACATCCGCTACTACCAGACCCGTGGGCTGCTGCCCGCGCCCGACGTCGAGGGGCGCACCGGCTACTACGGCAAGGAGCACGTCGAACGGCTGCGACTGATCCAGGACATGCAGGGGGAGGGCGTGAACCTCCAGGCCATGAGCTGGTTGCTCGGAGGTGCGGGCAGCGTCGACTCCGACGAGGTGCGGCGCCTCAAGCGCGCCGTCCTCGACGGCTGGGTCACCGACCAGCCGATCGAGGTCGACCTCGAGCACGTCCTGGGCGACGTCGACCCGACCGAGGCGACCGAGGAGAACACCCGGCGTGCCATCAAGCTGGGGATGGTCGAGCCGACCGAGGACCCCCAGCGGTGGCGCGTGCGGCTGCCCAGCGTGCTGGCGGCGGGGCGCGAGCTCAACGGCATGGGGGTGGCCGCCAGCCGCTCGCTGGACGCGCTGGAACGGATGCGCGAGCACCTGGTCCCGATCGCCCAGGAGTTCGTGAAACTGTTCGACGAGGCCGTGCTCGCCCCGTGGGACGCGCGCGGCCGCCCCGCCGACGAGTGGCCCGCGATCCGCGAGGCGGTCGACCGCATCCGCCCCCTGGCCGGCGAGGCGGTGCTCGCGGTGTTCAACCAGATGATGGCCGACGCCGTCGCCCAGCGCCTCGAGGAGTCCGTCGTCCCCGAGCAGACGCCCGACGACGCCTGACCGCCCGTACGAGCTGCCACTGGAGCCCTCTTGACTGTTACAGTAAATACTGTAACACTTGGTGGTGAAGCGACGGGGAGGAAGTCCCACCGTCGCGCCCCCACCACCTCGGAGCCGAACCGTGAGCACGCTGCTGCCTACGTCTGTCGTCAGGTCGATCCTGGAACGCCTGGCCGGCCCGCACGGGCTGGACCGCTACCTCGAACTCGTGGACCCGCTGCTCGTGCGCGGGGAGGACCGCGCGGTCGTCACCGATGTCCGGCGCGAGACCGCTGACACGACCACGTTGACGCTGCGCCCCAACCGCTGGGCCGGTCACGCTGCCGGCCAGTACGTGCGCGTGAGCGTGGAGATCGACGGGCGGCGGCACGCCCGCTGCTACTCCGTCAGCTCGTCGCAGCACCGCGACGACGGCCGGCTGACGATCACCGTGAAGGCCGACCCGCAGGGCCTGGTCTCGCCGTACCTGGCCCGTCATGCACGGCCGGGACTGGTCGTCGGATTGTCGGAGGCTGATGGCGACTTCGTCCTGCCGGCCGTGCGGCCCGACCGGCTGTTGCTGATCAGCGGCGGGAGCGGCATCACACCGGTCGGCTCGATCCTGCGCACGCTGGCCGACGAGGACGCGGACACCGACGTCACGTTGTTGCACTACGCCCCGACCGCCGACGATGTCGCGTTCCGCGACGAGCTGCGCGAGCTGCACACCCGGCGTGACAACGTCCGCGTCGTCATCGTCCTGACGCGCGACCCGGCTGGCAGCGACCTCGCGCTGACCGGGCACCTCACGGCCCGACACGTCGACGCGGTGCTGGACGACCCGACCGACGTGCCGACCTACGTGTGTGGCCCGGTGGGCCTGGTCGACGGCGCGACCCGGCTGTGGTCCGACGCCGGCCTGGCGGACCTTCTGCACATCGAGCGGTTCCAGCCTGCGGCTCCGGCCGAGGTCGACGGCGATGCGACGGGGACCATCACGCTCACCGCGTCCCGCCGCCGGGTGGCCAACGACGGCCGGCCGCTACTGGCTCAGATCGAGGCCGCGGGGCTGAGCCCTCAGGCCGGCTGCCGCATGGGAATCTGCCACACCTGCATCAAGCCCAAGCTCGTGGGCCGGGTGCGCGACGTGCGCGACGGGCGCGTGTCCTCCTGCGACCCCGAGGACATCCAGATCTGCATCAACGCCCCCGTCGGCGACGTCACCCTCGAGATTTGAAGCACCTACCCGACCTCAGGAGCCACCGATGACCTCGACCAACGCCCTGACCGCCACCGCGGCGCGCGTGAAGCCGGCCCGGCCGCGGCCGCACGACCACCTGACGCTGGAGCAGATCGACGAGATCGGCCGGCGCTTCGACGCGATCCGCCAGCGTGTGCTCGACGACCTCGGGGAGGTTGACGCCGGCTACATCCGCGGCATCGTCAAGGTCCAGCGACTGCTCGAGGTCGGCGGTCGTGGCGCGCTGTTCCTGGGCTTCCTGCCGCCGATGTGGCTGGCCGGGGTGGGCGCGCTGTCCCTGTCGAAGATCCTCGACAACATGGAGATCGGTCACAACGTCATGCACGGCCAGTACGACTGGATGAACGACCCGTCCCTGCACTCCTCGCAGTTCGAGTGGGACACTGCGGCGCCGTCCGCCAACTGGAAGCACGGCCACAACTTCGTGCACCACACCT
>DASWKO010000149.1:0-33823 GCA_036396595.1 Nitriliruptorales bacterium
GGCGGTGATTCGACCAGCCGGAGGTAGGCGGCTCGATCGTCGCCCTGGGGCTCGCCGCGCTGGCTGCTGTGGAGGACCAGATAGCGGACCTCGCCCACCAGGCGCGCGGCGCGGCCGGCCTCGGGCGGGAACCCGAAGTGCTGGGCGGCGCAGCCGCTGTACCAGGTGAGGATCGGCACCTCACGGGCGAGCACGCCACACGTCCGGCCGCCCGCGTCGGTGGCGAGCGCCCGGGCCGCGGCGGCCACGGGTGCGCGGATGCGCGTGGCCTCGTCGAGGTCGGCGCGTGCTCGGCCCGCCGCACCCGCCATCCCCAGCAGGAGCAGCGCCGCCGCGACGCCGCCGACGACCGCGCCCGACCTGCCCGCCTCGAAGGCGCGCGCGACCACCACGGCGAGCCCGGTCAGCACGAGCGCGAAGGCGGGGATCAGCAGGCGCGGCAACGGGGCGCTGGATGCCGCGACCGCCCCGGTCCCCGCGAGCGCCGGGACCAGCAGCAGGGCGGCGGCACCACGGGACAGGCCCAGTGTCTCGGGGCGGTCGATCACCAGCGCCGCGACCAGCGCCACGACCCCGGCCGCGGTGCCGGCGACCGCCACGATCCCGAACGCGCCGGGGTCAGCGAGGTAGCCCGACACCGCCTGGCCGAACGTGGCCTGCGGCGCCAGCGACCCGGCGAGGCGGACGATGCCCAGGGGGTCGCCGGTCACGACCGTCGCGTGGATCAGGTGTGGCAGCGCGAGCGCCACCCCTGCCGCCGCTGCGAGACCGGCGCGACGGGGCGAGGCCACCAGCGGGCGCCACCACGCCACGACCGCCACCCCGACCAGCGCCAGCAGGAACGGCAGCGAGCCGTAGCGCAGGAAGAACGTCGCCCCGGCTGCGACCGGAGCGAGCCACAGCCATCGCTGCGCCACGCGGTCGCGGCCGAGCTGGCTCCACAGCAGGGCTGCGGTGGCCACGACCCCCGCGCCCGCAGCGACGTCGGTCAGCACCTGGCTGCTCCTGGCCACGACCGGCACGACCGTGCTGAGCGCCAGCGCGGCGAGCGCACCCGCGAGGGGACCGCGCAGGGTCCAGGCCAACCAGGCACACGCGCCCAGCAGAGCCAGGCCGCTGGCCAGACCGAGCAGCCGGATGGCCGGCAGCTCGGTCGTCACCCACACCAGGGGGATCGCCAGCAGGGGGACCCCGGGCGGTCGATGGTCGCCCCAACCGGTGGCGGGCAGGTCGCTGACCCAGGCACGCGCACGACCGGCGTACACCGCCTCGTCCCACTCGACCGGCATGTCCTGGGCGATCAACCAGGCCACGATCGCGGCGAACACGACGAGCACGAGGACCAGTGCCGCCCGGCCCGACCGCTGGAGGGTCACGCCCGCACCACGCGGAAGACGCCCGCCTCGCCCAGCACGTACGCCTCGCCACGGGCGTCCAACCCGAACGAGTACAGCGGGGCAGGCAGCTCGCGCAGCCCCGGCACGCGCGCCGCCCTGACCGAGCCGTCAGCCGCGATCCGGACCGCGCGCACGTCCCCCGCGCAGAAGTCACCGAATAGGTAGTGACCCCGAAGCTCGGGAACCTCGGCGCCGCGGTAGACCACGCCACCGATCACCGCGCAGTGACCGTCAGCGTGGGCGTAGCTCAGCGCCGGCCCCGTCTGCTGCATCGTGAGGCAGCGGTCACCGGCGTTGTCGAAGCACGTACCGCCCTCGAACACCGGCCAGCCGAAGTTGACCAGCGGGCTCCCGAGCTGCAGCACGTTGACCTCCTCGACCCGGCGCTCGCCCACGTCCGCGACGTACACCACGCCGGTGAGGTGGTCCAGGTCGAGCCGGAAGGGGTTGCGCAGCCCGCGCGCCAGGACCTCGGGCGGCCCCTCGCCGTCGGGGTCGACCGACAGGATCGACCCGAGCACGTCGGCCGCGTCCTGGCCGCCACGCCGCCCGTCCGGGGCCCCGCCCTCGCCGACCCCGATCAGCAGCCGACCGTCGGGCGTCACGCGCAGCCCGCCTCCGTTATGCGCGGGCCCGGGTTGGGCCACCACGAGCCGGGGTGAGCCCGGGTCGGCGTGGTCGCCGTCAGCCGTGTGACGCCGCAGCACCAGCGCGCCGTCGCTGGACCGGGTCCCCAGGCTCCAGAAGCGGCCGGAGGAGGCGAAGTCCGGCGCGAACGCGAGGTCGAACAGGCCCTGCTCGACGGCCGTGCCGGTGCCAGCGGTCAGGTCCAGGAACGGCTGGCTGTCGAGGCTCCCGTCGGCGCGCAGGATGCGTACCAGCCCGTGGCGCTGCACGACGAACCGCCGCTCGTCGCCGGGTGGCTGCCGCAAGCTGGTGGCAACGAGGGGGCTGCGCTCACCCGACAGACAGGGCGAGCGCCCGCCCTCCTGCGCGGGCTGGCATGCGGGACGCACGCCGTCGCCGTCGACGACCTGCTCCAGCGCGAGCTCGGGGAGCCCCACCAGCCCGAGCCGGTAGGCGAGCTGGCGCACGGCAGCCTCGGACACGTGCCCGACCGTCCGGATCTGCGTGAGGCCGCCTGCGGTGTCGGCCAGCCAACGGGCCGCGCCGTGCTCGTCCACGTCCCGGTCCAGCGCGACGAGGCGGCCATCGAGCTGCGCAGCCGGCCCCACGAGGCCGGGGCGGCCGGTCGGGACCACCGTGAGCTGCGCCGAGGGGTCGTCGAGCCGGCCCAGCCACGCACCGGGCCCGACCAGCTCGGCGGTCGGCCGTCTGGGCAGCGGGTCGGCGTCCTCGTCGGACCGCGCGTACAGCTCGACGGCCACCTCGGGTCTGGCACGCAGCGCAGCGGCCGTGGCGGCTGGCTCGGTCGGGTCGTCGGGTGACAGCAGGACCGGGACGCCACCGCCGCGGACCGCGTCGTCGGTCGCCGCGACGAACGCATCGTGGCCGACCGCCAGGCGGACGAGCCGCGCGTCGATCGCATCGACCAGCGACCACGGATCGTGCGCGTCGATGGCGCGGACTTCCACGTCCTCGAGAGCTGGGAGCACCACGTCACCGACCGCGACGACCTGCTGCACGCCCCGCGAAGCGACCAGCGTGCCGACCTGGTCGGCGGTCGGCTCGACCAGGAGCGGACCCGGGGCGAGCGCGACCGCGGCCTCCGCCAGCTCGGCGGTCGCCACGACGAGGAAGGGCGAGGGCGGGTGCAGCGCCGCGAGCGCAACCGAGATCTCGGCGACGCTCGCACCCTCGACCTCTTCGCTGACGGGGTCGAGCCCGACCACCGGCGCGACCTCGCGATCGGCCAGCTCGACCGTCACGACACGGGAAACCCCGGCGGTCGCGATGCTGACGGCCGCGACGGCGACCAGGGCGGTCCCGCGCACGTCAGGCGTTCAGTGCGTCGCGGATCGCCTGGGCGACCTCGTCGGAGACTGCGGCGCTCCCGCCGACCGTGAGCACCTGGCCGTCGGTCCAGCCGAGCGCCCGGACCGTGTCGGGATGCTGCCCGTCGAGCCACGGCGACCGGGCGGCGTCGTAGGTCGCCGGGACCAGCAGCAGGCGTCCGCCCAGCCTGGCCGCGAGCGGCCCGGCGGCCAGACCGTCCGGGAAGTTGTGCGCGGTCGCAAGGACGAGGATCTGCTCGGTCACGACGTCGTGGCCGAGCGCCTCACGGCTCGTCCCGAAGCGATCCTCGCCCGCGATGCGCACGACCTCGTAGCCGAGCTCGACCAGCCGCTCCTCGACCTGGGGGTAGACCACCTCGTCGCCCCCGACGACGTAGACCGTGCTCGGAGCCAAGGCCGCCAGCGCCTCCTCGGTCGCGGCCGGCAGCTCCTCGGCGGTGAGCAGGATCGGCCATGCGTCACCGTCGGCCGCTCGGTGCGCCGCCAGCCCGGCGACCGCCAGGGCGTCCGGCCACTCACGCTCCGGCGCACCCGTGAACCACCCGCGCACGAGGAACGCGGCCCCGTCCTGGGGCGGGGCGAGCCGGCTGGCGATGTCGATCGCGGTCGCGAACCGGTCGTCCCCGGCTGCGCGCTCGACCGTCTCCACCGTGGTGCGGTCCAGGAGCTGCAGCTCGACGTCGGTGCTCAGCGCCGCCTCCCCGCCGAGCATGATGGCCGACGTCGCGCCGAGCTCGTTGACGACCGCTTCGACCACCGGCTCGAGCTCGTCGCTGGGGTTGATCAGCAGGGGCGCGCCGAGCTTGCCCGCCAGAGCGCTGCCGGCCAGGGCGTCGGCCGGGTGGTCGGAGCGCGCGAGCACGACCACCTCGGCCGTCTCCCAGCCCAGCCGCGCGACCTCGGCGGCAGTGGCCACGCGGTCCTTGCCCGCGACGCGCACGGGCACGACCGGAGCCGGTGGGTCGGCGGGGTCGCTGGGTGCGCAAGGGGTGTCGGAGGCAGCCGGCTCACGGCTCGACGTTGACGGCGACGGCTCCGGCTCCTGGTCGAGCCACTCCAGGTGCACCAGCGCCGAGGAGACCACGCCCTTCCTCAGCTTGGAGCGGAGCTGCTCGCCGCTGTAGCGCTGGGTCACGGTCTCACCCCCGGCCGTGCCCGTCACCACGGCGCCACGCGGGTGGTCGTGGTCGTCGGCAGGGTCCGAGCTGTGCTGGTGGACGTACGCCGTGACCGGTCGGCCGCCGTCACCCCGCTCCTCGACGACCAGGTCGGTCAGCTCGTCGAGCCCGAACCGTTCAGCCAGCTCGGCTCGGGTGAACCCACGGGTCCAGCGCTGGTTCGGGTCCTGCCCCAGGCACTCCCACCTGGAGGTGTCGACGGCGAGCAGGTACGGGTAGGGCGACCCCCACACGTGTTGCACGGCGTCGCTGTGCCCGCCGTGCGAGGACGAGTAGAAGGCCTGGGCGATCCCCGCTTGGGTCTCGTCATCCGGGTCGGCGTCGTACGTGAGCGCCAGTTCGGCCGTCGCCTGGACCGCCGCACGCCACGGGTGGCCGGCGTCGCGGTCGTTGAGCTCGTGGGTGAAGCCGGTCCAGTGCTGGTCGACGGTCGTGGGCCGCAGGTCGCACCGGCAGGCCGCGAAGCCGTCCGGTCCACCCACGGCGGCGGCCAGCTCGATCTTGGCGAGCGCGTACGAGCGGCCCGCGACCGCCTGGGTCTTGAGCGCCTCGGCCGGCCAGGTGATCGGTACCTCGGCCAGCCCCCACAGGTAGCGGTCGACCGCCGAGCCCTCGTCGCCCGTGTGGGCGTCGGTGCCCGCCGTGATGTGCTCGGTGACGAACACCCGGCCGCCGTCCACGGTGGTGTAGTCGAACTGCGTGTAGCCCCACTTGTTGCGGTCGTCGGCCGGCGAGTAGCGCGTGACGGTCCCCTCGTGGCGTGCCTGCAGCGCGCCGTACACCACGTCGCCACCCCGCCACACCTCTTGGGTCCCATCGGTCACGGGGCGTTCGAGCACCCATTGGCCAGCGTCCGGATCCGCCCGCAGGTGCCACACGCCGTCGGCCGAGGAGGCTGCTTCCTGGACGGCGACCGGCTCGGGGTCACAGGCCTCGTCGCGCACGTCGCAGTGGTGCCAGGCCACGTCGAGCCCGCCCGCCGACGCGCCCGTGATGACGTAGCGGTGGTCGTCCAGCGTCGCGGTCTGGCGCAGGCCGATCCGGACCTCGTCGGGACCGGTACGGGGTGCGACCGCCGTGCCCGGGTAGTAGGTGGTCAGGATGGTCTCGAACCCGCAGCCCGCGACCGCGGCGCCCTTGGCACCGTACTGGCTCATGCCGACGCCGTGCCCGAACCCGCCACCGTGGACGATCAGGTCGAACCCGGTCGTGTCGAAGTCCTCCGGGGTCTCGAACGGCACGGTCACGCCGCCCGCCGGGAGGCAGTCCGCGCCGTCCTGGCCGGCCGCCGGGGCGCCGACCAGCACGGATGCGACCAGCGTGAGCAGGCTCGCCACGACCGCCCGTCGCGGTGCGCGGGCGCGCGTCATCGGTGCACGGGTAGCCATGGCGGTCACCGTCGGTCCCTCGACACCACGGTACAGCAGAATCACACCCGTGTAGTTCTGGCGGGCGGGCGGCGCTCGCCGTCCTGCAGAACGTCGCCAGCCCCGACGAGTTCCCCCGCGCCCAGCACGACCCCCCGTCCGAGCCGTGCACCCTGGGCGACCCGGGCGCCCGGTCCGGCCAGGAGCTGGTCCGCGCACACATCCTGGTCCACCCGCACGTCCCGGTGCAGGATGGCCCCCGGCAACTGCGCGCCGGCGGCGATCCGGACCCGCTCCCCGATGCACGCGTACGGGCCCAGGCGGGCCCCCGGGCCGACCACCGCGTCATCGAGCACGAGCGACGGACCCACCACGACCGCACCCTCGCCGATCGTCGCGGAGGTCGCGACCCGCACGCCGTCCCCCCGGTCCGGCACGGCGGCGACCGAGGGCCAGGACAGCTCCCCCCCCAGCGCGAGCCGGTGCCCCTCGCGGTACCGCTCCGGCGTGCCGAGGTCGGCCCACACGCCGTCCCACACGAAGCCCTCGAGGTGGCCGCCACGCGCGACCAGCCCCGGGAAGACGTCGCGCTCGAAGCTGAGCCGTCCCTGGGGGTGGGCCAGCAGGACCTCGGGCTCGAGCACGTACGTTCCGGCGTTGACGGTGTCCTGGCCGGGAAGGGAGCCCGGCGCGGGCTTCTCGACGAAGTCGACGATCCGGGTGCCCTCGCGGACACACACGCCGTACGACGAGGTGTCCTGGACGCGGGTCAGCACGATGGTGGCGTCGGCGCCGACCTCGCGGTGCCGGGACACCACCGCGTCGACGTTGACGTCGGTGAGGATGTCGCCGTTCAACACCAGGAAGGGCCCGTCCAGATCGGCGGCCACCGAGCGGATCCCACCGGCGGTGTCGAGCGGCTCGGGCTCCGGGACCGTTTCGAACGCGAGCCCCAGCTCGCGAGCCGGCTCCCGCAGCACGTCGAACGGCTCGGTCCGCTCCCCCACGACCAGCAGCACGCGGTCGACGCCGGCCTGCGCCAGGCGTCGCATCACCCCGAGCAGGAACGGCTCGCCGCAGAACTCCAGCAGCGGCTTGAGGACGGTGTCGGTCAGCGGCTGCAGCCGCGTCCCGCGCCCGCCAGCGACGATCAGCGCATCCACGTGTCCTCCGGGTCCGCGGTCACTCGCCGGTGCTGCTGCGTCCGCCGCGCACGCCGGCGATCGCGCCCCACGCCAGCACGAGCGCCACCCACCCCGCCAGACCCAGCCGCACGAACGGCCGGAGCACCCGCCCCACGCCGTGCGCGTACGCCCGGCCGTAGAACCGGTCGAGGCTGCGCGCGTGGGCGATCACCATCGCGGCGCGGCGGTGGCGCGTGCTGACGCCGACGGTGTGGACGACCCGCGTCTCCGGTGCGTACCGCACCTTCCAGCCGGCCTGGCGCAGCCGGTAGCCGAGGTCGACGTCCTCGACGAACATGAAGTAGCCCGGGTCGAACCCCCCCACCTCGATGAAGGCGGTCCGGCGCAGCATCAGCGCACAGCCGGACAGCCAGTCGACCTCGCGTGGCTGGTCCGGGCCCGCACCGCGCTGGCGGTACTCCCGGGTCCACGGGTTGTCCGGCCACCACAGCCCGAACAGGGCGTGACCGGCGGCCTGCCCGAGCGTCGGGAAGGTGCGCGCGCTGGCCTGGTGCCGGCCGTCGGGGTAGCACACCATCGGGCCCGCTGCCCCCAGGTCCGGATCGGCCTCGAGCACGTCAGCGAGCCGCCGCAGCCCCCCGGGCTCGTACCTCGTGTCGGCGTTGGCCACCAGCAGGTAGGGCGCCGAGGTATGGGCCACGCCGGCGTTGGCCCCGCGCCCGTACCCGACGTTGGGCAGCTCGACCACCATCACGCCCGGGTGCGCCTCGCGGACGGCGTCAGCGGTGCCGTCCGTGGAGCCCGAGTCGACCAGCACGATCTCGTCGGCGCCCGCCCCCGGCAGGGACGTGACGCAGGCCAGGGCCTCGGCTCGCGTGTCGTGCGTGACGATGACGGCCGCGACCCGGGCATCGCCGGTGCGCCGGTCCGGGGCGTGCGGCAGGCCGCTCACCGCTGGCCGATGCCGATGAGGGCCACGCCGGTCATGACGAACAGCGCGCCGGTCCACACGGTCAGGCTCGGCCGCTCCCCCAGCAGGGTGACGCTGAAGAACAGGATCAGCACGTAGCTCAGGCTCACGACCGGGTAGGCGGTCGACAGGGGCAGCCGTGACAGCGCTGCCAGCCAGAACATCGACGACAGCCCGAACAGCGCGAACCCGAGCAGCACCTGCCAGGTGGTGAGGATCTGCAGGGCGGTGTGCCACAGTCCGTCGGCACGGGAGATGGTTCCGACCGTGTTCATGCCGCTCTTCAGCAGGAGCTGGCCGCTGGTGGCGAACGACACCGCTCCGAAGAGGATCAGCGCGTTGGACGGGCTCACGCGTCGACCTCCAGCTCGGCGAACTCGGCCAGGAACCGGGCCAGGCCGTCCTGCCAGGCCGGCATCGGGGTGAGGCCGGACAGTTCGGCGTGGCGGTCGCTCAGGAACGACCAGGCGGGGCGGGGAGCGGGACGGTCGAGTTCGTCGCTGCTCATCCGGGACAGCTCGACCTCGACACCCGCCTGGCGGTAGATCTCGGCCGCGAAGTCGAACCACGAGCACCGGCCCTGGTTGCTGCGGTGCCAGGTGCCGAACCGCCGGCTCGCGGCGATCTGGCGCAGCGCGACCGACAGGTCGCGGGTGAACGTCGGCGAGCCCACCTGATCGTCGACCACCCGGGCCTCCCCGCGCTCGCGGCCGACCCGCAGCATGGTGGTGGCGAAGTTGCTCCCCCGCGCGCCGCAGACCCAGGCGGTCCGCACGATGTGGTGCTGGCGCAGCGTGTCGCGGACCAGTCGCTCGGCAGCGGCCTTGGAGCGGCCGTAGGCGTTGAGCGGATCGATCGGGTCGAACTCGGTCATGGCGCGGGGCTGGCCGCTGGCATCGAGCGGGGCGGAGCCGTCGAACACGTAGTCGGTCGACACCAGCACCATGCTCGCGCCGGCTGCCTCGCAGGCGCGCGCCACCCACCACGACCCGAGGGCGTTGACCCGGTGGGCGCGGTCCGGGTCGTGCTCGCACCCGTCGACATCGGTCCAGGCCGCCGCGTGCATCACGATCTCGGGCCGGTGGTCACGCACGGCCGCCCACACCTGCGGCTCGTGGGCGACGTCCAGGTCGGCGTGCGCCAGCCCGATCACCTCGTCGCCCGCGTCGCGGCAGTGATCGACGAGGTCGAGGCCGAGCTGACCTCCCGCGCCGGTGACGAGGACGCGCACGTCAGCCCTTCCCGCCGACGACGCCGCGGCGGTCGGATGCACCGCCCTCCTTGAGGGGGCGCCACCACCACTCGTTGTCCCGGTACCACCGGATGGTGGCCTCCAGCGCCTCCTCGAAGCCGACCTCGGGCTTCCAGCCGAGCTGGTCGCGCACCTTGGTGGTGTCGATGGAGTAGCGCCGGTCGTGGCCAGGGCGGTCCTGCACGAACTCGATCATCTCCTCGCCGCACCCGAATCGCTCGAGCAGGACGTCGGTCAGCTCCTTGTTGGACTTCTCGTTGCCGTCCGCGACGTTGTAGACCTCACCGGGGTTGCCCTCGGTCAGGACCTTCCACTGCGCGGCCGCGTTGTTGCGCACGTAGGTCCAGTCGCGCACGTTCCTGCCGTCGCCGTACAGCGGGACCTTCCTGCCATCCATCAGGTTGGTGACGAACAGCGGGATCATCTTCTCGGGGTAGTGGTAGGGACCGAAGTTGTTGCCCGTGCGGGTCACGGTGATCGGGTAGCCGTAGGTCACGCGGTACGCCCGGGCCAGCAGGTCGGCTCCGGCCTTCGAGGCCGAGTACGGCGAGTTCGGCTCCAGCGCGTCGCCCTCGACGAACGAGTCGGGCTCGGGGATCGAGCCGTACACCTCGTCGGTGGAGATGTGCAGGAAGCGCTCGACCTCGTGGCGCCGGCCGGCCTCGAAGACCGATCCCGCGCCGGTCATGTTGGTGTCGAGGAACTCGCGGGGGCCCTCGATGGAGCGGTCGACGTGCGACTCCGCCGCGAAGTTCACCACCGCGTCGTGCCCTGCCATCGCGTCGAACACCGCCTGCGAGTGACGGATGTCGCCCTGGACGAAGGTGTAGCGCTCGTCGTCCTCGTGGTCCTGGAGGTTTGCGAGGTTGCCCGCGTACGTGAGCAGGTCGAAGTTGGTCACCCGCACGTCATCGGTCGTCGCCAGGACGTGGTGGATGAAGTTGGAGCCGATGAAGCCGGCCCCGCCAGTGACGAACACACGCATGGATCGACCTTCCGGTCCGGTGGTCAGACGGTGGGCAGCTCGACGTGGCTGTCGTCACCGAGGTGGAAGCGGTACGCGGCTGGCTTGCGCTCGGAGCGCTCGACCACGACGTCGCGTCCGAGCAGCGAGCCTTCGATGCGGGGGATGTCGCTGACCCGGCAGCGCTCGAGCACGACCGAGTGCTCGATCTCGGTGCGCTCGAGCACGCAGTTCGCGGCGATGGAGGTGAAGGGACCGACGTAGGTGTCGACCAGGCGGGTGTTGCGGCCGATGACGGCGGGGCCACGGACGATCGTGTTGACCAGCTCGGCGCCTGGCTCGATCACGACCTGGCCCACCACGTCCGAGGCGGCGTCGACCTGGCCCTCGACGGACCGTCCCACCATGCCGACCACGATCCGGTTCGCCTCGAGCAGCTCGTCCTTCTTCCCGGTGTCCAGCCACCAACCGGTCACCTGCGAGGCACGGACGGTCTCACCGTCGTCGATGAGCTGCTGGATCGCGTCGGTGATCTCGAGCTCACCACGCACCGACGGTTCGATCTTCTTGGCCGCACCGAAGATCGCGGGGGTGAACAGGTACACGCCGACGAGTGCGAGGTCGCTCGGTGGGTCCTTGGGCTTCTCCACCAGCCGCCTGATGCTGCCGTCGGTGTGGAGATCGGCCACGCCGAAGCGCTCGGGGTCACTGACATGCTTGAGCAGGATCTGTGCGGCCGGCCTGCGCTCGTGGAAGTCCGCGACCAGTGAGGTGATGCCGCCCTCGATGAGGTTGTCGCCGAGGAACATCACGAAGTCCTCGTCGCCCAGGAACTCCTCACCGCACAGCAGCGCGTGTGCCAGGCCCAGCGGCTCGTCCTGGACGATGTAGGTCGCCTTGATGCCGAGCTCGGAGCCGTCACCGACCGCCGCCCGGATCTCGTCGGCAGTGTCGCCCACGATGATGCCGACCTCGCTCACCCCCGCGTCGCGGATCTGCTCCAGGCCGTAGAACAGGATCGGCTTGTTCGCAACCGGGACGAGCTGCTTTGCGCTGGTGTGCGTGATGGGGCGCAGGCGCGTGCCCGATCCACCGGCGAGGACGAGTGCCTTCACGACGGGCTCCTGAGCGGGCGGGATACGGGGGTGGGCGTACGGTAGGTCACGCGCCGGGCGGCGACACCTGGTCCTCGCCCACGATGACGGACACGTCGACCCCGTCCGGGAGCGTGCCGGCCTCGCGGAACTCCGCGTCCGGGAAGACCTCGCGCAGCAGCTCGGCGTGATCCTGCTTGCCGGTCGCGTACTGCACGACGGTGGTCGTGTAATCGAAGGTGTCGGCGTTGCCGACGGCGACGACGTCGAAGCCCAGCGAGCGCAGCCGGTCCTCGGTCTGGCTCCCGAGCCCCTCGGTCCCCGCCCCGTTCAGGACCTGCACGCGGACATCGGCTGCGGTCAGTTCCTCGGGCAGGGTCTGGCCCACCGCTGGCAGGGGCGTGCCGAGCCTCAGCGCCTGGTACAGGGACTCGGCCTGCTCGGGGTACTCGTACACGAAGCTCGGTCCGGCGTAGCTCGGCACGGTCCGCAGCTCGAGCTGGTCGGCGTCCACGTCCTTCAGCGCGTTGGCCAGGCGCAGCATCTCCGCCCCACCGAGGTCGCGGTCCGTGGTGACCGAATCGGCCACGACGTCGATGAGTCCCTTGACCTTGAACGGGTTCAGCAGGGTCCCCGCCGACGTGACCTTCTTCATCGCCTGCTTGACGAAGTACTGCTGGCGTGCGATGCGGCCGAAGTCGTTGGCCCCGAACTGCTCGGTCGAGTTGCGCCGCGCCCGCACGAAGCCCGCGGCCTGGACCTTGTCCAGCTCCTGGCAGCCGGACGGCAGGTCGACCCCCGCGTAGCGGTCCTGCAACGGTTCCTCGAGGCAGACCTCGACGCCACCGACCGCGTCGGCGAGCCGGAGGAACCCGGCGATGCTGACCTCGACGTAGTGATCGAGGTTGATGCCCGTGTGCCGCTGCACGGTCTGGATCAGCAGGTCGGGACCGCCCCGGCCGTAGACGCTGTTGATCTTGCCCTCGCCGAACCCGGGAATGCCGATCCTGAGGTCGCGCGGGAAGCTCAGGAGCACGACCCGCTCGCGCGCCGGGCTGATCTGGACGATCATGATCGTGTCGGTGCGGTTGCCCTCGACCGCCTCGGTCCCGAGCGCCTCCAGCTCCTCGTCGCTCAGCCCTTCCCGGCTGTCGGTGCCAACGACGAGCACGTTCAGCGTCCCCTGGATGACAGCGTCCACGCCGCCGGCGTCGTCGGACGGGTTGTGATCCAGGGCCGGCAGGTCAACCCGGTCGATGCGCGCGTCGGCGTAGCGCCACAGCCCCAGCGCCGTGGCCAGCACCAGAACGACCAGCGCGGTCAGGCCGAGCCCGACGTAGCGGGCCCAACCGGTCCGACGGCGACGCCGTGCGAACCGCACGGACGTGAATGGTGACGGGCGAGAGCCGGTCAAGAAGGGCTCCAGGCGGGGTGGCGGAGGCTAGCATCGGGCACCGTCCACCCCCCGGTCACAGGACGGAGACCGCACGTGCGGATCGGTGCCCCACCCGCACCGCTGCCGCGGCCCGATCACCTGGCTCAGGCGCTGTCCCAGGCCGCCGGTCGGCTGGGACACCGGCCAGCGGTCACGGTGCTGCACGCCGACAGCCGCGAGGAACAGGGGTTCGCCTCGCTGGCCCAGTGGGCCGCCAAGGGCGCGCACCTGTTGCAGCTCGACCTGCTGCTCGAGCCCGGCGACGCGGTGGCGCTCGTCGGCCCTCCCGGCTGGCTGCCGGTCGCGGTGGCGCAGGCCTGCTGGTGGGTCGGCGTGGCGGTGACCGACGGCCCGGCCAGCGTCGCGGTCGTCCACGAGAGCTACCAGCCCCCGGACACCGACGACGTGCTCTGGTTCGGCGACGCGGTCGACGGGTCGCCCGTCGGTGAGCCACCGGGCGAGCCCTGGGCGGTCGCCGTCCAATCCTTTCCGGACCAACCGCCGATGCCGCGAGCGACCTGGGACGCGCTCGCGCTGGTGACCTCCGAACGGACTTGGACCCACGCGGACCTGCTCGACGAGGCGCTGGCCTGGGGCGACCGGGGCGGCCTCGGCATCGACATTCCCGGCCAGGTCCCGCTGGAGCGCTGGCTGGCCGCCGCTGGCGTCCGGCCCCTGCTCACCGGTCGCCCGACCGTGCTCCTACGAGGCGCCACCCGCGACGCGGCCGAGGCCGATGCCGTCGCGCGCTGGCTCGCCTGACTCAGAGCCGGTCCTCGTCGATCGCGTAGAGGTCCCCGGCGCCGGCCGTGACGGCCGCCTTCAGCCCGTGGACCTGCGGGAGAAGCTGCTCGGCGTAGAACTTCGCGGTCACGACCTTGTCGGCGTGGAACGGCTCGGCGGTCCCGAGCTCGACCGCCCTGGCCGCCGACCGGGCGAGGTACCAGCCACCCACCGTGGTCGCCATCAGCCGCAGGTACGGGGTTGCCGCCCCGAATGCGTCCTCGAAGCTCTCGCGGTGCTCGAGGAGCCATTCGGTGGCCTGCTCGAGGGCATCGAGCGCCTCGGACAGGCGCGAGGCGATCGAGCCGAGCTGCCCGTCCTGGAGCTGCGCCGCCGTCTCGCGCATCCCCGCGATGAAGCTCCTGACGAAGCCACCACCGTCGTAGGGCAGCTTGCGTCCGACCAGGTCGAGCGCCTGGATGCCGTTGGTGCCCTCGTAGATCGGCGCGATGCGGGCATCACGGTAGTGCTGGGCCACGCCGGTCTCCTCGACGTAGCCCATGCCACCGTGGACCTGGACCGCCAGGGACGTGAGCTCGACGCCGAGGTCCGTGCACCAGGCCTTCGACAGCGGGGTCAGCAGGTCGGCGAGCTTGCGGCTGTCCTCGCGGACGACCTCGTCGGGGTGGTGGTGCGAGCGGTCGATGGCGGCCGCGTTGGCGTACGTGAGGCAGCGCATCGCCTCGATGTAGGCGCGCTGGGTCATCAGCATGCGGCGCACGTCGGGGTGCTTGACGATGCGCGACTGGTCGCGTTCGAGCTCGTCGTCGCGCGGAGCCGTGCCCTGGCGGCGCTCCCGCGCGTAGCTCACCGCGTCCTGGTAGGCCCGCTCCGCGATGGCCAGCCCCTCGAGGCCGACGCCGAGGCGCGCGTCGTTCATCATCGTGAACATCTGGCGCATGCCCTGGTGCGGCTGCCCGATGAGGTAGCCCACGGCGCCGTCACCCTCCTCGCCGTAGGCCATCACGCAGGTGGGCGAGGCGTGGATGCCCAGCTTGTGCTCGACGCCGACGCACCGCACGTCGTTGCGCTGCCCCAGGGATCCGTCGTCGTTCACCAGGAACTTGGGCACCACGAACAGCGAGATCCCCTTCGTCCCGCGAGGTGCGTCGGGCAGGCGCGCCAGGACGAGGTGGATGATGTTCTCGGTGAGATCCTGCTCGCCGTAGGTGATGAAGATCTTCTGACCGGTGATGCGGTACGAGCCGTCCTCGACGGGCTGCGCCCTGGTGGTCAACGCCCCGACGTCCGAGCCGGCCTGTGGCTCGGTGAGGTTCATGGTGCCGGTCCACTCCCCCGTCACCATCCTGGGCAGGTAGGTCTGCTGCAGCTCGTCCGAGCCGTGCTCCAACAGGTCGATGACCGCACCGGTGGTCAGCAGCGGGCACAGCGAGAACGCCATGTTCGCCGAGGTCAGCATCTCCTTGACGGCGTTGGCGACCAGCAGCGGGAAGGCCCCGCCGCCGAAGGCGGCCGGATGCTGGATGGTCCCCCAGCCGGCCTCGACGTACTGGTTGTAGGCCTTCTTGAACGGGTCCGGCGTCCGGACCGACCCGTCGTCCTGGAGGCGGCTGCCCTGGAGGTCGCCCTCGCGGTTGGTCGGCGCGACCGCCTCGGCGCAGAATCGTCCGGCCTCCTCGAGCAGACCCGAGACCGTCTGGGGGTCGGCGTGCTCGAAGTCGTCGAGCCGGGCGAGCTCCGGGAGCCCGGCGATGTGCTCGAGGACGAAGTTGATGTCACGAAGCGGCGGCGTATAGGTGCTCATGCCTCGGAGCGTACCGGCGACCCCGATCCGTCCTCCTACGCTGCGCCCGTGCCCCGCCTGCCCGCTCCTCACGTGCCAGCACCGCTCGCCGCGGTGCTGCGCGCGTTGGGGCTGCCCGTGACCGAGGTCGCCCGGTACTGGACGTCCGAACGGACGGCGCTGGCGCACGGCCTGGTCGCCCTGGTCCTGGCCGCCACGGCAGACCTGTTCGCCGGCGTCATCCTCGGATCCTTCCAGTCCGCCCTCGCGGATCTACCCGGACTGCTGATGCTCATCCCTGCGGCCATCGCGATGCGTGGCGCCACCTTCGGCGCGTTCGGCGCGCGCATCGGGACCGCCATCCTGACCGGCCAGTTCGAGCCCACGGTCAGGCGCGAGGGCTACCTCGGACGCCAGCTCGAGGCGGTCGGCATCCTGACCCTGGTCACGTCGCTGGAGGCCGCGTTGGTCGCGGGGCTGTTCGGCGCCGTCATCGGGGGCGACATGATCGCGATCTGGGACCTCGTGGTCGTGTCCGTGCTGGGCGGCGTGCTGGCGTCGCTCGTGCTGGTCGTGGTCACCGTGAGGCTGGCCCGTGCCGCCCACCGACGCGGCTGGAACATGGACGACGTCGGGGCACCGGCGATCACGGCCACCGGCGATCTCGTCGCGATTCCCGCGCTGCTGCTGGCCTCGATGCTGGCGACCCGGGGCGCGGTCTCGCTGAGCATCGCCGTCGTGGTCGCGCTGGCCAGCCTCGCTGCGGCGGTGTACGGCTGGCTCCACCCGCGCCCCGAGATCCGTCGGCTGGTGCGCGAGTCGGTCGTCGTCCTGACGTTCGCGGCGGTCGTTTCGGTGCTGGCCGGCGTGGTGATCGAAGCCCGCGTCGAGATCTTCCTCGCCACCCCCGCGCTGCTCATCCTGTTCCCCGCCTTCATCGCGATGTTCGGCTCGCTCGGCGGCATCCTGTCGAGCCGCCTGACGTCCAAGCTGCACCTCGGGCTGATCCAGCCCACGCCCGTACCCGGGCGCCTGGCGGCCCTCGACTTCTCGGTGACCTACCTGTTCGCAGGGTTCATCTTCGGCGTCATCGCGCTCGGAACCGCGCTGGCGGCGGGCGTACTCGACGTCGAGGCGCCGGGCCTGGTGTCGCTCATGGGGATCTGCCTGCTCGGCGGGATGATGGGTACGACGCTGCTGGCCGGTGTGTCGTACGGAGCAGCCACGGCCACCTACCGGTTCGGGCTCGACCCGGACAACCACGCCATCCCTATCGTCACCTCCGTCATGGACTTCCTGGGCATGCTGTGCCTGGTGGGAGCCATGGCCATCCTTCAGGTCGGGTGAGATCCATGAGAGAACGCAGACGCACGGTCAAAGAGCTCCTGGTCGACGCCAAGGACGCGGCCGAGTTGATGGTCGACCTGGCCTACGCCGCCGTGTTCTTCGGCGACGACGACCTCGCCGGCGAGGTGCTGCGCCTGGAGGATCAGGTGGACGCCGCGCTGGTGGACCTGCGAGCGGTGTGCATGCTGGCGGCCCGGACCCCCGAGGACGCCGATGCGCTGGCGGGGGTGCTCTCGTTGGCGGTGTCGATCGAGGGCATCGCCGACTCCGCCGAAGACATCGCCCGCGTCGTGCTCAAGGATCTCGGCGTGCCCCGCGAGCTGCGCGACGACCTGCGGCACGCATCCGAGACCGTCGCCCGCGTCAAGCTCCGCGAGGAGAACGAGCTCAGCGGCCAGACCCTCCGCGACTTCGCCCTGCCCGCCCGTACGGGCATGTGGGTGATCGCGATCCGCCGCGACGTGGAGTGGCTGTTCGGCCCCGACGGGGACCAGGTGCTTCAGACCGGCGACGTGCTGTTCCTCCAGGGCCCGTCCGAGGGCATCGACCTGGTCCGTACGCTGGCCGGCGGCACCGCCCACGAGCTGCCGCCCCCGACGGCAGAGGCCACGCTGACGAACCTGGACCGCGCCGTGGATCTCGTGGTCGAGCTGAAGAACATCAGCGAGGTGGCGGTCGGTCTGGCGTACTCGGCCATCCTGCTCCGGGACCGGGGGCTGGCCGCCGAGGTGAGCCGCATCGAGGATCGCAGCGACGACGCCAACCACGCGCTGGAGGGCTGGGTGCTGCGCGCGGCTGCCGAGATGGACGATCCCGAGCAGCTACGCGGCCTGCTCCACCTGGCCAGCGCCTCCGAACGGATCGTCGACGCCGCCCAGTCGATGACCCGCCTGGCCGAGATCGACGACGCCCCCCACCCGATCATCGCCCAGGCGCTGGCCGAGTCGGACGAGATCGTGTGCGAGGCCGTGGTGCACGAGGGCTCGCGGCTGGAGGGCCGGACGCTGTCGGAGCTGGCCCTGCACACCGAGACCGGCATGGAGGTGCTCGCGATCGAGCGCGCCCAGCGGTGGATCTACCGCCCGCGCCCCACCCGGCGGCTCGAGGCGGGTGATCGCCTGCTGTGCCAGGGCCCCGAGGAGTCCGCTCCCCGGCTACGCGAGATGGCCGGCGACGCCCGTCCCGAGGGCGACGAGGGCTGGGTGCAGGCCGAGGAGGATCCCGATGACTGACCCGTGCTACAGATGAGGGCGATCCTGCCGACTCGGGAGGTCAAGCCTGTATCCGAGGACAAACATGTACCAGTCCAGCTCCGACGGCCGTCGGTGGGTCGGCGTGGGCAGCTCCGCCCACCCCGATCCACGAGAGGCCGGTGAGCAGGCCGCACGCGCCGCCGTCGAGGATCGTGAGCCGGCGCTGCTGGTGGTGTTCGCCGCTGATGGACCCGACCTGCCGGGGACGCTGAAGGCGATCCGGGCGGTCGCACCGGACGCAGCACTGATCGGCTGCTCGACCGCAGGCGAGATCCACGGCAGCGAAGCGGGCGACGGCGCCGTCGTCGTGACCGCCCTTGGCGGCCCCGGGTTCCAGGTCCAGACCGAGGTGGTGCGTGGTGCCTCGGCGGACCTGCATGCAGCCGGCAGCGGGGTCGCCGCCGCCATGACCCGCCTGGACGATCCCGCCCACCACGTGCTGCTGCTGCTGTCCGACGGCCTGTCCGGGAACCAGCAGGAGATCGTCCGCGGGGCGTACGCAGCGCTCGGCGCGTCCACACCGCTCGTCGGCGGGTGTGCGGGCGACGGGCTGCGGATGGAGCGGACCCACCAGTTCCACGGCGACGAGGTTCTGACCGATGCGGTGGTGGGGGCAGCCATCGGCTCCGACGCACCCCTCGGCATCGGCGTGGAGCACGGCTGGCACCCCGTGGGCGACCAACTTCTGGTCACGGCGTCCGAAGGCAATCGCGTGCTGAGGCTGGACGATCGGCCCGCGCTGGACGTCTACCTCGAGGCGCTCGACGCGCCCGAGGAGGCTCGCACCGACCCGGCCGCGTTCACACGGTTCGCCATCACCCACCCGCTCGGGCTCGAGCGTCGGCGCGGGACCGAGGTGCGGTTCATCGGCGAGGCCGACTTCGAGGACCGCGCCCTGGTCTGCATCGCGTCGGTACCACAAGGTGAGCTGGCCTGGCTCATGGAAGGCGACCACGACTCGGTCCTGACGGCCACCGATGCGGCCTGCGACGGCGCCCGCGCAGCCATCGGTGGCCACGACGCCATCGGCGTGCTGGCCTTCGACTGCATCGCCCGTCGGGGCGTCCTTCAGGACTCCGGCATCAGCGAAGAGATCGCCCGCGTGCGTGCCAGGTTCCCCACGTCGCCGCTGGCCGGCTTCTACACCTACGGCGAGTTCGCCCGCACGCACGGAACGCGTGGCTTCCACAACCAGACGCTCGTGTTGCTGGCGGTGGCGTGAGCGGCCCCGGCCCGGTAGCTGGCGACTGGGGGATGCAGCAGGTCGCGGGGTTCCTCGCGGCCATCTCGACGCTGCCCGACGAGTCGTCGATGACGCGGGCCGCCGTCCAGCGCATCGCCGAGGCGGTCGATGCCGAGGTCTGTGCCCTGGTCACCCGCACGGCCGTGAGTGCCTCCGTCGGCTTCCCGGCTGACCTCGTCCCCGTCGATGCGCTGCTCGACGTCGCGTGGCGTGACCGCCGGTCGCTCCCCGCCCCGGGGCTGGGGGACGTGGACGCGGTGCCGATCGAACTGCACCTGGAAGCACCGTCCCGTCTGGTCGTGGCGCGGTCGGAGGACCCGCTCGACCGCCACGACGTCCACGTCCTTCGGACCATGGCGCAGGTCCTGGACCTCGCGCTCAACCTGCGCCGGGTGGCGGACCGCGAGCGCGCGCTGCGTGAGGCCAGCGAGCAGCAGTCGGCCGACCTGCGGTCCGCGAACCAGCGCCTCGCCGAGGCGTCACGCGTCAAGAGCGACCTCATCTCGGTCGCCTCTCACGAGCTGCGGACGCCGCTGACCTCGATCATCGGCTTCACCGAGCTGCTCCTGCGGCACGGATCGCGGCTGGACGCCGAGCAGCACCTGGGGCATCTCGAGCGCGTCCACCACCACGGCCGGCGGCTGCTCCGACTGGTGGACGACCTGCTGCTGGTGGGCCGCATCGACAGTGGCGCGGTACGGGCGGAGGCAGCGGCGGTCGACCTGATCGACGCCTGCGCCACGGTCGCCACGCACCTCACCCTGAGGTTGCGGGTGGCGGCCGACGACCGACCCCACGCTCTGGTCGATCCCGGTCACCTCGAACAGATCCTGACGAACCTGCTCACCAACGCCCGGAAGTACGGACGCGAGCCGTTCGAGGCTCGCATCGAGGAACGTGGCGCGACCGTTCGCATCGCGGTGGTCGACCACGGAGACGGCGTCCCGAGCGACTTCGAGTCCAAGCTGTTCGAACGCTTCGCCCAGGCGAGTACGGGCGATGCCCGCAACGCGACCGGCACGGGCCTCGGCTTGTCTATCGTGACCGGGCTGGTCGAGGCCAACGGCGGTGCGGTGCGCTACGAACGGTGTGACGACGAGGTGCGGTTCCTGGTCGACCTCCCACGCGCCACCGGCGCCAGGACCCGCGCCCCAAACCCCGAGGCGGCTCAGAGGCGGTCGATGACGCCCTCGAAGTCCTTGCGGTAACGGCCCAACCGCTTGCGGTGCAGGACCGACAGCGTCGCGCGCGGGCCGTCGAGCCCCGGTCCACGGTCCTGGCCGGCCTTGCCGATGCCGGGCCAGTCCAGCGGGAGGTGCTGCCAGGCCTCGAGGACCGGTACGAGGTAGATCGGGGTGCCCTCCTTCATCGTCAGGTCGACCTTCAGTCCAGGGCCTCCGAGGAGCTGGGTGTGGACGTGGGCGACCAGCTCGCGGGCCGCGTCGACCTTGCTCCTGGGCAGCCCGTAGAGCTCCAGGTCGACGACGTCGAACCGGGCCGCCCCGTGGGTGGACACCCACCACGTCCCCTCGCCGTCGGCGCGGCTGATGATCGCGTCATCGAGCTCGACCGCCCCGATGGCGACGCGGTTCATCCATGCCTCGTCGCGATCGACCAGCGCGGACAGGTCGCGCACGCCCTGGACGCGTCCCGGCAGTTGCCGGGACAACGCCTGCAGCAGCCTGGCCTGTCGCTGCAGCCCGGTCGTGACGCCGTCGCCGCCCACGAGCGTCTCGGTGCGCAGCAGCGGATCACCCTCACCCTCACCCTCGGTCTCGGTCTCGGTCTCGGTCCCGCTCCCGACCCGCCGGACCACGCCGCGCTGCATCCGGCCGCCCCAGTGCACCTCCATCGCCTCGTGCGGCTGACCGCGCAGCGAACTCGCACGGTCGATGTCCCCGACCCTGACAGCCGCGTCGACGACCTGGCCGACGTGCTCGACCGGGCGGTCGAGCACCAGCGCGATCCTGGATGTGTAGTGCTCTGCCACGTGGCCCCCTACAGCCCCAACTCTCGGCTGATGATCATGCGCTGCACCTCGGAGGTGCCCTCGCCGATCTCGAGGACCTTGGCGTCCTGGTAGAAGCGGCTCACGCGGTACTCGGTCATGAAGCCGTAGCCGCCGAACACCTGGGTCGCCTGGCGTGCCGCCGTGACCGCCTGCTCCGACGAGTAGAGCTTGGCGATGCACGCCTCGTTCTTGTATGCCAGCCCCTCCTGCTTGCGCCAGGCGGCGTTCCAGTACTGCCAGCGAGCGGTCTGGGCGGCGACCTCGAGGTCGGCGATCTTGAACGCGACCGCCTGCCGCTTGCCGATCGGCTCGCCGAACGCCTCACGCTCGTTGGCATACCGCACGCACTCGTCGACACAGCCCTGGATCAGGCCCACCGCCAGCGCCGCGATCGCGATCCGACCGTCGTCCAGCGTCGCGAGGAACTGCCGGAAGCCGGCGCCCCGCTCACCCAGCAGGTGATCCTCCGGGACCCGGACGTCCTCGAGCACGATCTCGTGCGTGTCCGACGCGTGCCAGCCGACCTTGCGGTACGCCGGCTGCACACCGAAGCCGGGCGTGTCCACCGGGACGACGATGGCCGACATCTCGTTGTCACCGGTCCACGCGGTCACCGTGCAGATCGACGACATCTCGGTGCCGACGTTGGTGATGAACACCTTGCCGCCGTTGATGACCCAGTGACCGTCCTCCAGGACCGCCCTGGTGCGGGTCGCGCCCCAGTTGTCCGACCCGCCGCCCGGCTCGGTCAGCCCGAAGGCCCCGAGCTTCTCGCCGCGGGCCAGCTCGGGCAGCCAGCGCTGCTTCTGCTCCTCGGTCCCGTACTCGTGGATCGGCACCGCGCCCAGCCCGACCCCGGCCTCGAGCGTGATCCCGACCGACTGGTCCACCCGGCCGAGCTCCTCGATCGCCAGGCACAGCGTGAGGAAGTCGCCGCCCATGCCTCCGTACTCCTCCGGGAACGGGATGCCGAACAGCCCCATCTCGCCCATGCGCCTGACGATCTCGACGGGGAAGCGCTTCTCCGCGCTCATCGCGTCCGCTGCGGGCGCAACGACGTCGTCCGCGAAGGCCTTGACGACCTTGCGGAACTCCTCCTGTTCGGGAGTGAGTGCGAACGAGACGCTCACGTGGGCTCCACATCGGTCGACAGGGTGGGTGGAACGACGGACGCGATACTAGTGACGGCGCTCGAACCAGCAGGTGGCGACGGGACCGACGTGCGAGCGCACGACGGCGATGTCGAGCGCCTGCGGGGCGCAACCACCTCCCTGCGGCGCATCCGGCTGGTGTGCGTCGCGTTCACGGTGCTGCAGTTCGGCCTCTACGTCCCCCCGGACGGACTCGAGGTCCCGTTCGTGCTGTGGCCGGTCGCGGTGGTGATCATCGCCTGGCTGCTCGCGACCAACCTCGCGACGAGGCTGTTCGGCCGGGGCACGGGCATCGACCGCTGGCGTCGGCTCGCGGCCGGTGAGGTGGTGGTCGACGCGATCGTCGCGCTCGGGATCGTGGCGTCGTTCAACTTCGACGAGACCCTGCGGCTGTGGCCGGTGCTGTCGCTGCCGATCCTCGAAGCCGCTATGCGCTTCAGCCTGCGCCCGACGCTGGCCACATGGGCGCTCGTCGGCACGGTCTACGCCGCGGACCAGATCCGCCTCCTGCCCACCCGGGAGGAACCCGAGACGTGGATCGGGCACATCCCGTACGCCCTCGGGCTGCTGCTGATCATCGGTCTCATCAGCGGACTGCTCGCCCGCCGCGCGGAACGGGCGCGGGAACAGGTCGAGCGGGGCGCGGCGAAGCTGCGCGACCTCTCGGACTTCTCGCGCGACCTCTCGGCGATCCGCGAGACCGACGCGCTCGTCCGCGAACTGCTGCGCGCGGCGCTGGCCCTCACGGGGTTCACGAGCGCCGAGCACCACGTCGCGACGGACGGGACGTGGCGCTGCACACAACGCTTGGACCTGCACCGCCCGACCGCGACGCCGCTGCCCATCGCCCCGTACGACTTCGACGCGCTGGCCCGCGCCCCGCACAGCCCCCGCACCGTCACGCCGTATGCGAGCACGATCGCGCGGATCGTGCTGGTCGCGCTCCCCCACCACGGCGACGCCGTCGCGGCCCTCGCCGTGGGGACGAACGAGGATGGCGCTGCCCTGTCGGCCGACGACCTCGACGTACTGGTGCTCCTGGCGGCCCACGCGGCGGTCGCGCTGGAGAACGCGACGCTCATCGAGCGCGAGAACGCCACGATCGAGGAGCTGCGCAGCCTGCACGCCATGAAGGACGACTTCGTCTCGATCTTCAGCCACGAGCTGAAGAGCCCCCTGACGTCGGTGTCCGGGTACGCCGAGCTGCTCCGCCGCCGTTGGGAGGAGATCGCGCCCGCGGACCGCGAGCGCTACCTCGACGCGATCGACCGCAACGGCCAGCAACTCGCCCGGCTCATCGATGATGTCGTCCAGGCGACGCGGGGCGACCGGCCCGACCTGGCGGCTCAGGCACGCCCCGTGGACCTCGGCCCGCTGGTCGCCGCCGTGGCCGAGGAGGAGGTCACGCCCTCGCCCCTGCACCGCCTGGAGCTGGACCTGGCCCCGGACCTGCCGCCGGTCATGGCCGACCCCGACCGCGCGCGCCAGGTCGTACGCAACCTTGTCAACAACGCCGTGAAGTACTCGCCCGAGGGAGGGCGCGTGCACACCGAGCTGACCCGCGAGGGCCACGAGCTGGTGCTGCGTGTGACCGACGACGGCGTGGGGATCGCCGACCACCTCCGTGGCCAACTGTTTCAGAAGTTCAGCCGCCTGCCGTCGCGTGTGCAGGTCGAGGGCACCGGCCTCGGGCTGTACCTGTGCCGCCAGCTCGTCGAGCAGATGGGCGGCACGATCGGGGTCGAGAGCGAGCCCGACCGCGGGTCGACGTTCTGGGTGCGCCTGCCCGCCGGCCAGGTCCCCGTCCCGCCCGCCTCCACGACCAGCGCGACGGCCGCCCAGCCCTGACCCCGTGGTCAGCGCAGGTGGGTGACGTCGCCGGCGTCGATGGCGACGCGGCCGTCGGCGGTCTCGACCACGAGTGCACCGGTCGCCTCGATCACGGTCGCGCGGCCCCGGACCTCGGTATCCGACGGGGTGGTCACGACGACCTCGCGGCCGATGGTCACGCACGCCTGCCGGTACAGCGCCAGCATGGTCTGCGGGTCACGCTCGACGTCGTTGAGCCAGGTGTCCAGCCCACCCAGAAGGTGCGCCAGCACCTCCAGCCGGTCGACGTCCCGCCCGGCCGCCTCAGCGAGCGACGTCCACGCCATCCGCTGGCCCGATCGGTCCGCGCCACGCCAGTCCACGTCGATCCCGATGCCCACGGCCACGACGCCCTCGTGGTACTCGACCAGCACACCCGCGCACTTGCTTGCGCCGACGACGGCGTCGTTCGGCCACTTGAGATCCACGCGTGCTCCCACACGACGGGCGGCGGCCCGGACCGCCAGACCCGCCGCCAACGGGACCAGCGTCGCGATCGCAGGCGCGACGCTGGTCGCGGTCACCAGCAGTGACGTGGCACCCGGCGGGGCGCTCTCCCACGTCCGCCCCCGGCGCCCACGCCCGGCCGTCTGCCGCTCGGCCACGACCACCAGCCCCGGTGGGAACCCTTCGCGGATGCGTTGCACCGCGACGTCGTTGGTGGAGCCCACCTCCTCGACCAGGTCGATCGTGTGCCAGCGCGCCGGCCCATCCAGCAGGGCTTGCAAGCTGGGTGTGAGGTCAGGTCCTGCGGACAAGGGGCCGTCCTGCGTCGGAGGTGGAAGCGGTCCCACACTACGCTGTCGCCGCCGGCACGACCCGAGGACGTCGCGTGGCCAAGACGACCCAGGACAAGCTCGACGACTTGCACCGACGGCGTGAGGAGGCGCTCGCGGGCGGGGGTCCCGATGCGATCGCCAAGCAGCACGACCGCGGGAAGATGACCGCCCGTGAGCGCCTCGACCACCTCCTCGACCAGGGCTCGTTCGTCGAGACCGACCGCTATGCCGTCCACCGGGCGACCGCGTTCGGGATGGACGAGAAGGGCTACCTCGGTGACGGCGTGGTCACCGGGTACGGGACCATCGACGGGCGCCGGGTGTGCGTGTTCAGCCAGGACTTCACGATCTTCGGGGGCTCGCTCGGCGAGGTGTTCGCCGAGAAGGTCGTCAAGATCATGGACACCGCCGAGAAGATGGGCGTGCCGGTCATCGGGCTCAACGACTCCGGCGGCGCCCGGATCCAGGAGGGCGTGGTCAGCCTCGGCGGCTACGGCGACATCTTCCTGCGCAACGTCAAGAGCTCGGGCGTGATCCCGCAGATCAGCGCGATCATGGGTCCGTGCGCCGGTGGGGCGGTGTACTCGCCCGCCATCACCGATTTCGTGTTCATGGTGAAGGACACCAGCCACATGTTCATCACCGGCCCGAACGTCATCAAGACGGTCACCGGCGAGGATGTGACGATGGAGGCACTGGGCGGGGCGATGTCGCATGCGTCCAGGTCCGGCGTCAGCCACTTCGCGGTCGAGGACGAGAAGGCTTGCCTCGATGACATCAAGTACCTGCTGGGCTTCCTGCCGAGCAACAACCTCGAGCGCCCGCCCGTGATGCCGACGCACGACGACCCGATGCGCGCGATCCCCGAGCTGGACACGTTCATCCCCGACTCCAACAACGTCCCCTACGACATGCGCGACGTGGTCCGCCACGTCGTCGACGAGGACGAGTTCTTCGAGGTCCACGAGCACTACGCCCGCAACATCGTCTGCGGCTTCGCGCGCCTCGACGGGCACCCCGTCGGCATCGTCGGTAACCAGCCCCAGCACCTGGCCGGCGTGCTGGACATCGACAGCTCCGAGAAGGCCGCGCGCTTCGTCCGCACGTGCGACGCGTTCAACGTCCCGATCGTCACGTTCGTGGACGTGCCCGGCTTCCTGCCGGGGACGGACCAGGAGTACGGCGGCATCATCCGCCACGGCGCCAAGCTGCTGTACGCATACGCCGAGGCCAGCGTCCCCAAGCTGACCGTGATCACGCGCAAGGCCTACGGAGGCGCGTACGACGTCATGGGCTCCAAGCACCTCGGCGCGGACGTGAACTTCGCCTGGCCGACCGCCGAGATCGCCGTGATGGGCGCCAAGGGCGCGGTCAACATCCTGTACCGCCGCGAGCTCGCCGACGCCGACGACCCCGATCAGCTCCACACCGAGTTCGAGGAGCAGTACGCGCGCGACCTCGCCAACCCGTGGCGCGCCGCAGAGCGCGGCTACATCGACGACGTCATCGAGCCGAGCCAGACGCGCATCGAGCTGATCCGCGCACTGCGCCTGTGCGAGGGCAAGCGCGAGAGCCGTCCCGCCCGCAAGCACGGCAACATCCCTCTATGAGTCCAGCGCGCATCGAGATCGTGGGCGGGGGCGAGCCGACGCCCGAGGAGCTGGCCGCCCTGACCGTCGCGCTGGTCTCGGTCGCCGCCGAGCAGCCCGTCGACGACGACATCGCGCGAGCGAGCTGGGAGCGGGCGGCCCTGCTGGAGGGGGTCGGGTTCCGGCCGTTCGCCAGCTACACCGACCTCGACCGCTACCACCGCAGCATCGCCTGAGCCAGCGCTCAGGCCTCGGCCACCTGGTCCTCGGTCAGGACGTCGATCGTGCCCTCCATGCCGGCCGCGCGGTGGCCGGGGATGTCGCAGTAGAACTGGTACGAACCCGCGAACAGCGGCAGCACACCCGTCTCGGTGCTACCACCGGCGGCCTCGACCTTCTTGCCGGCCACGCTGTCGGCGACCGCTCCGTCGATGCGGAAGTTGTGCACCGCGGCACCGTTGTCCACCAGCGTGACCTCGAGCTCGCCCTCGACCACCCGGATCGTGAGGTCGTCCTGGTCGGAGCGCACGCCCTCGTACACGAAGAACAGGTCACCGGCCTCGATCTCGAGTTCGTCCCCGGGACCCGGGGGCTTGACCTCGTCGTAGCAGTCCGAGCCCTCGGGGCACGCCAGCCCGCTCGCCTGGATGGCGTCCTGGTTCGCACTGCCGCAACCCGTGAGGACGAGGGCGGCAGCAGCGAGGATCGCGCCGGTCTTGCGCATGGCCGGAGGTCTCCTTGTCGCGTTCCGGACGGCGCGGAGGCTACCCGGCCGTGACAGTGCCCTGCATACCCACCTCGCGGTGGCCCTCGATGTCGCAGTAGAAGGTGTAACTGCCCGACTCCAGCGTGACCGTGCCGGCGTCGGAGCCGCCGCCCTCGGCCTCGGCGAGCTTCTGGTCCCCGAGCTCCTCGATGACGAAGTTGTGCAGCGTGGAGCCCTGGTTGTCCAGGGTGACCTCGACCTGCCCGGCCGCGACCTCGACGGTCAGCGCACCGTCCTCGGTCGAGGTGCCGTCGTGCTCGAAGAACAGGTCACCGGCGACGATCGTCACCGACGCGGCACTGCCGCCGTCGCTACCGCCGTCGCCTCCGTCGCCACCGCAGGCCGCCAGGCCGAGCGTCGCGAGCACCAGCAGGATCAAACTCATGCGTGACATGGTGGGGTCCCTTCGGGTCCCGGAAGGTCCGGGTGGCCGCCCATCGTACGAGCCCGGGAGCGGGGTCCGGTACAACCGGCCGAGGGGTGCCGGCAAGGCCCGGACTACCCTCCCCCCGGGTCGCAAGCTTCCTCCGTCCCTCCACCTTCCGAGAGGCAGGTCGCCGTGTTCGACGCCGTCCTGGTCGCCAACCGTGGCGAGATCGCCATCCGCATCCTGCGGGCGTGCCGTGAGCTCGGCATCCGCGGGGTGGCGGTCTACTCCGAGGTCGACCGGGACGCGCCACACGTGCGCTACGCCGACGAGGCCCACCTCCTCGGTAAGGCCGCCGCGTCCGAGAGCTACCTCAACACCCGACGGCTCCTGGAGGTCGCCGGTGAGGCCGGGATCCAGGCGATCCACCCCGGCTACGGGTTCTTCTCCGAGAACGCCGACTTCGCCGAGGCCGTCCAGGATGCGGGACTGACCTTCATCGGCCCGCCGGCGCAGGCCATCCGCAAGATGGGCGACAAGCTGTCGGCCCGCGCGGCCGCCATCGCAGCCGGGGCTCCGATCGTGCCGGGCACCACCGAGCCGACCGACGACCCGGACTCGGTCCGGGCCTTCGGGGCCGAGCACGGCTACCCGATCGCGATCAAGGCCGCGTTCGGAGGCGGTGGGCGGGGGATGAAGGTCGTCCGGGACCCCGCCGACGTCGCCGATGCGCTGGACTCGGCGCGCCGTGAAGCCGAGTCGGCGTTCGGCCGGGGCGAGTGCTACGTCGAGCGCTACCTCGAGCGGCCCCGGCACGTCGAGATCCAGATCCTGGCCGACACCCACGGCAGCGTCATCCACCTGGGCGAGCGCGACTGCTCGTTGCAGCGCCGGCACCAGAAGCTGGTCGAAGAGGCGCCCGCCCCGGGCATGTCCGAGGACGTGCGCCAGGCGATGGGGACAGCCGCGACCCGCATCGCGCGCGAGGTCGGCTACCACAACGCCGGCACCTGTGAGTTCCTGCTCGATGAGGACCGCGAGACGTTCTACTTCCTCGAGATGAACACCCGCCTGCAGGTCGAGCACCCCGTCACCGAGCTGGTCACCGGCATCGATCTGGTGCACGCACAGATCCGCGTCGCGGCCGGCCAGGAGCTGTGGCTGACGCAGGACGACGTCCAGCTCCGTGGCCACGCCATCGAGGTCCGGCTGAACGCCGAGGAGCCGGCCAACGACTTCGTGCCCACTCCGGGGCTGGTCGAGCGCTTCGAGGCGCCCCAGGGCCCGTGGGTCAGGATGGACGCGGCCGCCGAGTCCGGGTGGGAGGTCCCCCGCAGCTACGACTCGATGATCGGCAAGCTGATCGTCTGGGGCGAGGACCGCGACCAGGCGCGCAACCGCATGAGCCGGGCCCTGGACGAGCTCGTGATCCAGGGCATCCCCACGACGGCCACGTTCCACCGGCTCGCCATGCAGCACGAGCAGTTCGCCGCCGCCGAGCACTGCACGAACTCGGTCGAGCGCGAGTGGGACCTGTCGTCGCTCCGGCCTCAGGGCCTGCCGGCCACGGGCGACGAGGACGAGGGCCCGTCACGCGAGGTCGTGGTCGAGGTCGGTGGCCGTCGGATGCAGGTCAGGGTCTACGGTGAGCTGGCGGCCGGTGGGGCCGCCGCCACGTCCACGCCGACGGCGCAGCGTCGCAAGCGGGCCGCGGGCTCCGGTGCGAGCGGCACGGCCGCCGCCGAGGACCTCACCGCCCCGATGCAGGGCACGGTCGTCAAGTACGCGGTCGACGTGGGCGACACCGTCGACGAGGGACAGCTCGTCGTCGTCCTCGAGGCGATGAAGATGGAGAACCACATCAACGCCCACCGCAGCGGCACGGTCACCGCGCTGGAGTTCGCCCCTGGCGACTCGGTCGAGGCGGGTGCGGTCCTGGCACACATCGAGGCAGCCGGGTGATGATCGTCCGGCGCCCGCTCGGCCGACTACTCACGTTCTCGGTCGCGGCGCTCGCGACGGCGTGTGCCCAGCCGGCCGCGCAGACCCTGTGCGAGACCACGATCGCCATGGCGGCCGAGGTCACGGAGGACGGGGAACCGAGCCAGGCGTCGATCGACGCGTTCGTCGCCGCCGCACCGGGCGTGCAGGATCCCGAGCTGCGGGAGGCCGCGACTGAGGCAGCCGCCGCCCTGACCCACGATCCCGCGTCGGGCCTGGACCGGCTGGCTGCGGTGTTCGACCGCTGCGCCGAGCTGGACCGGGCTGGCGACACGTGAATGGCTCTGGCCGGCGTGGCGCGAGGTTCGTCCTTGACAACCGGGCTCCGGTGGGTTCTCGTACGTACGATGTGCGTGGGCCAACAGGGCAGGGGTGGACAATGCGGCGGATGCTGCTGGTGATCGGGACGTGCCTCATCGGCACCCTGCTGTTCGCGGGGGGGGCGCTGGCCCAGGGACCGGGCACCTTCACGGACGTCGATGGCGACGGGGTCCCCGATCCGCCCCTCGGGTTTCCCGGCGATCTCGACGTCGAGACCGGCGGGCAGATCAGCGCCGAGCTGAAGCAGTCGGTCGAGCGCGCCGAGCAGCTCCAGGAGAGCGGCGAGGGCGGCCAGGTCGAGGGGCGCTGCGGCGGCTGGGTCGTCAGCTACGACGCCGAGGGCAACCCGATCGACGGCATCTTCCGGGACATCGACGGCGGTCCGATCGTGGACTTCACCGGCGGTGAGGCGGGGCTGGGGCTCGGGATGACCTCCAGCAACCCGTTGGTGATCGACAGCGAGGGCCAGGTCGTCTACTACGGCGAGCTCGAGAACAGTGCGGGCGAGGGGCCGCTGAACCACACCTGGGCGATCAAGACCGGCGGCATCAGCCTCGATGCAGGCGGGGACGACAACCCCGATGCCAACAACCGCAACGCCGGGAAGGCCAACCTCGGGGAGCAGTTGCCCTTCCCGCTGACGGGAACGGTCAAGGTGACCGGCTCGCTGACCTCCGAGAACGGTGCGGACTGCGAGGGCACCGGCTTCGTGAAGTTCATCGGACCCCCTGGGATCTCGACACCGGTCGGGATCGCAGGGGCGCTGTTCGGCGGCATCGGGCTCATCGGGCTGCTGCTCAACGCCCGTCCCGCGATCACGTGGAAGGCTTGACGGTGAGCACGACACAGGCGAGCGTCAACAAGCACCCGATCAGGGGCGCCATCTGGGGCCTGGTCGCCGGCATCGGCCTGGCGCTGCTGCTGATCGCCTACAGCGTGATCGCGCTGGGCACGCTCATGCCCTACCTCGTGGTGGTCGTGATGATCGTGCTCGGCGTGCTGTACGGCTCGGTGGGACCAGCCAGATCAGGTCGTGAGCCAGAGGAACCGCCCGTGGACGACGAGGCCGGGGACTGACCTACCTCGCCATGTGCAGGCGCGCAGCCTCGGCGACCGAGCCCATCATCGACGGGTAGACCGTCAGCGTCTGCGCGAGCTGCTGGACGCTCAGCCGCTGCTGGACGGCGACCGCCAGCGGCTGGATGAGGTCGCTGGCGTGGGCACCGACCACCACGCCACCCAGCACGATGCCCGAGCCGGGCATCGCGTGGACCTTGACGAACCCGTCGGTGACCCGGGCCATCTTGGCTCTGGGGTTGCCCCTGAAGTCCAGCTTGCGGGTCTCGCAGCGCATCCCGAGCTCCTCGGCCTCCACCGGCGTCAGACCGACGGCCGCGACCTCGGGGTCGGTGAAGATCGTCGACGGGACCGCATCCCACCGGATCGGCTGCACCGCCTGACCCAGGGCGTGCCACATCGCGGTACGGCCCTGCATCGCCGCGACGCTGGCCAGCATCACGCGACCGACCACGTCACCGGCCGCGTAGATCCACCGGCAGCTCGTCCGACCCACCGCATCGACCTCGATGCCGCCCCACTCGCTGATCTTGACACCGGGTTGATCCAGCCCGATACCCCGGCTGACGGGCACCTGCCCCACGGTGAACAGCACGTGGGTGCCCCGGATCGTCGAGCCGTCGTTCAGCCCCACCTCGACGCCGGCGCCGGTCGTGGCCGCGCTGACCGCGCGAACCTCGCGGAGGATGGTCATGCCGCGGCGCTCGAACACGTCCTCGATGACCATGGCCGCGTCGGGGTCCTCTGTCGGCAGGATCAGGTCACGCGACGACACGAGCGTCACCTGTGCACCGAACTGGACGAACGCGTTGGCGAACTCGGCGCCGGTCGCGCCGGAGCCGACGACGATCAGCTCCTCGGGCACCTCGGGGAGGTCGTAGACGTGCTTGCCGAGCAGGATGCGCTCGCCGTCGGGTTCGAAGAACGGCAGCACCCGTGGGCTCGAGCCGGTCGCGACCAGCACATAGTCGGCCTCGAGCAGCTCGCTACCGCCGTCGTCCAGGTCCACCGTGACCTCGTGGTAGCCGGAGATGCGCCCGCGGCCACGGACCAGCGCGGCACCCGAGGCCGTGACCTTGGCCTCGATGTCAGCCGACTGGTCGGCCCCGAGGTCCAGGACCCGCTTGGAGACCGCGGGGAAGTCCACGACGGCCCGGTCGTCGGCCCCGAGGTCGGGGATCCTGACTCCGATCGACTCCGCCGTGTGCACCCAGCCCATCGCCTCGGCCGCCACGATGAGCGCCTTGCTCGGGACGCAGTCCCACAGCACGCAGTTCCCGCCCAACCCCTCGTCCGCCACGATGGTGGTGTGGGCTCCCAGCTCGGCGGCGACGAGGGCGGCTTCGTAGCCGGCCGGGCCACCACCGAGGATGACGATCCTCTGATCCACGGGGCGCCTGTCTGCGGGGCGGGGACAGGCGCGACGGTAGCGGAGGGGTCACGCACGTCGGACGGGTGTCCCGATGTGCACACAACGTTCCACAAGCGCGCCATACGAACACGCGTTCGACTGATGGCTGCCGGTGCGCTAGCGTCCGCACATCCGACCGAGTCAGGAGGCGCCGGTGACCACCGCAACCATCACACACCGCGCCCTGACCGCCGAGGAGCGGGGCCGCTACACCGTGCACCCCGAGCCGCAGCCTCCCGCGTGCGTGCCCCCGCCGCCCGACCCGGACGCGCCGGTCGCACCGGAGCTGGTCGAGCTGCCGCCTGGGCTGCGCGAGATGCTGACGATCACCGCGGACGTGGACCGTCAGATGGCGCGGATGCTCCGCCTGGTGGTCCGCCACCACGGCACGGGCGAGATCGCAGACGCCACCGGGCTGGGCGTGGAGGCCTGGCTGTCCCAGCTCGGCCGGGTGACCGGCACCGACCGGCGGTTCCTGGCCCGGGCGGCCAGGGTGCTCGCCCGCATGCCGGCCACGCTGGCCGCGTTCGGCGACGGGGCCCTGTCGTGGTCCCAGGTCCGTGCGATCGTGACATCGGTCGGCAAGCTCAAGGTCGCCCAACAGGCCCAGCTCGACGACGACATCGCGATGGCCGCGGTGGGGTTCGTGTCGTGCGAGCCCGACGAGCTGGTGTGGCGGGTGGACCAGCTCGTGGACGAGCTGCTGGCGGCTGACCGGGTCGACGAGCCGGTCGAGGAGCTGGACGCCGACCCCGACCCGGCCGGTGACGTCGCGGTGCTGCAGGCGCGCCCCGACGGGCCGGGCGGCACGCTGTTCGCCGACCTGTACGACGCGATCGCGTTCGGCATCGTCGAGCAGGCCCTGTCCGAGGCCATGGGGCGCCCCGACGGGCTCGAGGCCTCCCGTGACGACACCAGCCGGACCCGCAACCGGGTCCGGCTGGGTCAGGCCCGTGCGGACGCGCTCGTCAAGGTGTGTGCCGACTGGCTCGCCGGCCGCCACACCGACCGCGACCATCCCCACGACGAGCCGTCTGCGGCCCGGCCCCTGTTCATCGGCACCATCACCCTCGAGAGCCTGCTGGGCCTCTCGCACCTCCCCGGTGACATCCTGACCCGGCTCATCGGCGGGCGGCTACGCGTGGACGCCGCCACCGCACGCCGGCTGGTCAACGACGCCGGCGCAGCGCTGCGCATGGTCGTCATCGACGACCTGGGACGCGCGATCGGCGTGGGCACCAGGACCTACGTGCCGCCCGGCTGGCTGCGCGAGACCATGCTGACGCTGCGCCACGAGGCATCCACACCGCTGACCCGCACCGCGGCCCGCAAC
>DASWKO010000150.1:0-3801 GCA_036396595.1 Nitriliruptorales bacterium
CAGCTTGCGGCCCACGGTCTGGTTGCGGGACTTCTCGGAGGTGCAGGTCGCCACCAGGTCACCGACACCGGCCAGGCCCGAGAACGTCAGCGGCTGGCCACCCAGCGCCACCCCGAGGCGCTGCATCTCCGCCAGGCCACGCGTGATGACCGCCGCGCGGGTGTTGTCGCCGAAGCCCATGCCGGCGGCGATACCGCTGGCCAGGGCGATCACGTTCTTGACGGCGCCGGCGACCTCGACCCCGATGCGGTCGGGGTTGGTGTACACGCGGAAGTACGGCGTCATGACCGACTGCTGGACCTGCTCGCAGCGCGACGTGTCGGTTCCGGCCGCCACGGTCGCCGCAGGGAGCCGCTGGGCGCACTCCTTGGCGAGGTTGGGCCCGCTGACCACGACCACGCGCTGTTCGTCGCACCCGAGCGAGTCGGTGATCACCTGGCTGCCGAACCGCATGGTGTCGACCTGCACACCCTTGATGAGACTCACCAGGGTCGCGTCCCCGGGGATGACCGGGCCCCACTCGTCGAGCTGTTCGATGACACCGGTCGAGGGGATCGCCAGGACGACCACGTCGGCGCCGTTCAGCACCTCGGCGGCGTCGTCGGAGGCACGCAACCCGTCCGGCAGCGTGATGCCCGGCAGGTAGTCGGCGTTGCTGTGCTGCCCGGTGATCTCGTCGGCGACCGCACCGCGGCGCGCCCACAGCGAGGTCCGCGACCCCGCATCGTGGCACATCATCGCGTAGGCCGTCCCCCACGACCCCGCACCCATCACCGCGACCTCGACCAACGTGCGACTCCCTTGCTCGCTCGGCCCGACCGTAGTCCGTCGGTCAGCAAGGGCGGGAAGAGGCCACCGCTACGCTGCCGGCGATGACCACACCCACCGTCGCGCTCGTCCCGCTCCGCTCCCCCGGGCGGGGCAAGACCCGGTTGGCCGAGGTGCTCTCGGTCGAGGAACGGGCGGCGCTCGCGGGGGCGATGCTGGCCGACGTCGTGCACGCACTGCGCGGGGCCGGGCTCGCGCGCCTGATCGTCGTCGCCGACGGCCCCCACGCCGCCGCCGCAGCCGCCGCGCTTCACGTCGACGTGCTGCACGACCCACCGGGCGACCACACCCTCGATGACGCGGTGGCGGCGGGGACCGCCGCGCTGGCACGGGAGGCGGCCCTGCTCGTCGTGGCCGCCGACCTGCCCCGGCTGACGCCCCGTGACGTCCACGCCCTGCTCGATCACAACGAGCACGTCGTCGTCGCCCCGACCAACGACGGCGGCACCGGGGGGCTCCTGCGGCGCCCGCCACAGGCGATCGCGACGGCGTACGGACCCAGGTCAGCCGCCCACCACGTGCGGCTGGCCCGCGAGGCGGGCCTGACCGCGGCCATGGCACACGTCGAGGGCTTCAACCACGACGTGGACACCCCGGCCGACCTCGCCGGCATCACGGGCGGGCAGTTGGGCCTGGCCACCTCCCGCTACCTCGAGCGCTCGGGCATCGGCGCGCGCATCCATGCGTGGATCGACCTACTGCCACCGGCCGGGGCCGACGCCGACGCCGGCATCGAGCGGCCCTCGGCGTAGGCTCGGAGCCGAGCCAGGACGAGGAGCGACGCATGAAGGTCGGGACCAACGGCACCATCATCCCACCCGTCGAGAGCATCGTCGGGGGCGCCCAGCGGGCCGAGCGGCTCGGCTACGACTCGATCTGGTGGCCCGACCACCTGATGGGGTGGCATCCGCAGTCCGTGTGGACACCGGACATCACCGACCTCGTGCACGGGATGCGCAACCCCCACGAGTACGTCGATCCGATCGCGTCCATCGCCGCGTGCGCCGTCTCCACCGAGTCGATCTCGCTCGGCACCTCGGTGACCGAACCGGTCCGCCGCCACCCGGCGATGATCGCCCAGCAGTGGCTCACGCTGGACCACCTCAGCAAGGGCCGCGCCATCCTCGGCATCGGCTCGGGCGAGACCGAGAACATCGAGCCCTACGGCATCCCGTGGCGCAAGCCGGTCTCGCGGTTCGAGGAGGCAGTGCGGATCATCCGGCTGCTGTGGGAGCACGACGAGCCGGTCGACTTCGACGGCGAGTTCTGGACGCTCAAGGACGCGGTCGTCGGGCTGGCGCCGTACCGGGTCGACGACGACGGGACGCGCCACTACCCCCCGATCTGGTCCGGTGCGCACGGGCCACGGATGCTGGGGATCGTCGGCGCCCTGTGCGACGGGTGGCTGCCGACCTACGGCGGCGGCCCCGAGGCGTGGGACGAGAAGTACGCGACCATCCGCGCGGCGGCGACCGGGGCCGGCCGCGACCCCGACGCCATCGAGGCGGGCCTGTGGGCCCAGGTCGTCGTCGCCGAGAGCGAGGACGAGGTCGACCGTCTGCTGTCGCACCCGATCATGAGGCTCTGGGCGCTCACGGGGCCCGCGCAGCTCTTCACCGATGCCGGCTACGAGCACCCGGTCCGCGACGACTGGTACGGGCTGATGGACTACGTCCCGTCCAGGTGGACCAGGGAGCAGGCTCTGGCCGCCGCCGAGAAGGTCCCCATCGAGGTGCTGCGCAGCGCCATGCTGTGCGGTACGCCGGACACCATCACCGAGGAGCTGCAGGCGTTCGGGACCCAAGGCCTGCAGCACGTGGTCCTGTGGAACATCAGCTACATGGGCGACGTCAGCGTGCTCAGCAGCAGCTACAAGATGGTCGGCGCGATCGCGGACGCGATCCGCGGCTCGTGAGGCGCCGGACGGCGACGGTGGCCGCGTCCACTCATTCGCTCGGCTCGCCGCTGCCCGTGCGCTCGCCCTCGCGTTCGCCCTTGCGCTCGCCCGTGCGCTCGCCCTTGCGTTCGCCCTCGAGCTGGACCTTGCGCCTGCGCCGCCCTGACCGCAGCATGGCGAGCCCGGCCACGACCGCCCCGAAGCCGAACGACGCGACCAGGAGCACGATCAGCGGGACACCACCGCTGACCCGCTCGCCCGCCACCTCCACGACCTTGGTCTCGCCGAACACCCAGGCGAAGGTGACGTACTGGGCGTTGGCCAGGGCGAAGACGAGGAACAGCAGCGCCACCACGACCAGCACGACCCGGCCCACCTGCTGGGTCAGGGGCGTGCCCGCGTCGGTGTCCTGACCGGCAGGTGGCTGCGCCGCGCCGTCTCCTCGGGCTGCGTCTGGCTCGGACACGCCGGCCTCCTTGGTCGACCACCAACCTACTCGCGTCGCTACCCTCGCGGCCCGTCACGCCACCAGGAGCCGGGATGCCACAGGGCACCGTGAAGAGCTTCGATCCCGAGAGCCACAGCGCCGTCGTCCTGGATGACAGCCTGAAGGAGCTCGCGGTCGACACCGAGGCGTTCGCGGCATCGGGGCTGCTCGACCTGCGGATCGGCCAGCGCGTCCGCTTCGAGGTCGAGGGTGACCAGGACGACCAGCGGGTCACCAACCTCAACATCGTCTCGCTCTGACCGGTGGCGGCTGGCACCGCGCCGCTCGCCGCTGGGGCCGGCCGCGCCGTGGTCGCCCGCGGGCTGACCAAGCTCTACACGTCGGCGGACCGCTCGATCGTGCGGGCGGTCGACGGGATCGACCTGGACGTCCCCACGGGGATCTCGTTCGGCGTGCTCGGGCCGAACGGCGCCGGCAAGACCACCACCATGAAGATGCTGGCGTGCGCGTCCCCGCCGACGTCCGGGACGCTGCGCGTGCTGGGGATGGACCCGCTCGTCCAGCCGCGCGAGGTCAAGGCGCACATCGGGGTCGTGCCCCAGGGCATGACCCTGGACGAGGATCTGTT
>DASWKO010000151.1:0-7226 GCA_036396595.1 Nitriliruptorales bacterium
CAGCTGCAGGCCGCCGCAAATACCCAGCGTGCGGACCCCAGCTGCCGCGGCGTCTCGCACCGCGCGGTCGAGACCAGTCGAGGCCAGCCACGCGAGGTCGGCGGCCACGTGCTTCGAGCCCGGCAGCACGACGGTGGTCACGCCGTCGATATGCCACGGGGCGGTGGCCCATCGCACGTCGGCGACCTGTTCGAGCAGCGTGAACTCATCAAGGTTGGATGCGGCCGGGTAGCGCACGACCGCGACCTGCGGCAGGCCACCGCGTCGCGGGGCGTGCAGGGCTGCGCCGTCCTCGTCGGGCAGGTCGTGGTCGAGCATGGGCAGGACCCCGATCGTGGCGACCCCGGTCAGCCGCTCCAGCTGCTGCGGCCCGGGCGGGAGCAGCGCGACGTCCCCGCGGAAGCGGTTGAGCACGAAGCCTTCGACGCGGCCCCGATGTCGCTCCTCGAGCAGCGTCCACGTCCCGTAGAGGTGCGCGAACGCCCCGCCGCGGTCGATGTCGACCACCAGCAGCACCGGGGCAGCGGCGCGCTCAGCGACGCGCATGTTGACGACGTCGCTCGCGGCGAGGTTGATCTCCGCCGGGCTCCCGGCACCCTCGATCACCACGACGTCGAACGCGTCGAGCAGGTCGGCGAGCGACGACTCGATGGCCGGCCACAGCGCGTGTGAACGGTCGCGCCAGGGCCGGCGGGACAGCTCGCGGTCCGCCCGCCCCAGCCGCACCACCTGGCTGCCGCCCGCCTCGGGCTTCAGCAAGATGGGGTTCATGCGCACGTCGGGCTCCACGCCAGCGGCGCGCGCCTGCAGCCACTGCGCCACGCCGATCTCGCCGCCGGCGACGACGCGCGCGTTGTTCGACATGTTCTGCGCCTTGAACGGCGCGACCGGGACGCCCTGGCGGGCGAACCAGCGGCACAGCGCCGTGGCCACGAAGCTCTTGCCCGCCCAGCTCGTGCAGCCTTGGACCATCAGCGCGACCACCTCACACCCCCCGTCGCCGGCGGGCCCGTGCTGCGGCGAGCAGCGCGCAGGCCGCCGTCAGTGCCCAGCCGCGTCGGCGCGCGAGGCGCAGCGCCGCTTCGGTGTCCGCGGCGGTCGGCGCCCGCCCCGTGGGGTTGAGCGTGTACACCCCGGGCTTCTCGCAGCGGACGCCCAGACGCAGCGCGAGGGCGGCCATCGGCCAGCCGGCGTTCGGGGACGGCGTCTTGCGTGCTTCCCGGAGCAGCACCCTGGGGTGCACCGAAGGAGCCGCCAGTGCAAGTCCGGTCACGCGGGCGGGCAGGAGGTTGAGCAGGTCGTCGGCGCGGGCGGCGACGGCGCCGGCGTGACGCCAGCGCGGCGTGCGGTAGCCCCAGACCGCGTCCGCCGTGTTCGCGAAGCGGTAGAAGGCAGCCGCCGGCAGTCCTCCGATGGCGAACCACAGCAGGGGCGCGACGACCGAGTCGGCGAGGTTCTCGCCGAGCGACTCGATCGCGGCCTCGCGCACCTGGACCTCCGAGAGGACGCTGACGTCACGGCTGACGATGCGCGCGACGGCTGCTCGGCCGGTTTCGAGGTTGTCGGCGAGCGCCGTCTCGACCGCCTCGACCTCGTCGAGGAGCAGCCGATGCGCGAACAGGGGCCACAGTGCGATCCCGAGCAACAACGACCGGCGCCACGCCGGCGCCTGCCACACGGCGTGTTCCACCGCCACGCCGAGCGCGGTCGCGACGGCCGCCCCAAGCGTCCAGGCCGCTCCACCCAGCGCCGCCGCGTGCAGCGGCGGAGCCGAGGGCACGCCCCGCTGTGCCACCTCCAGGTAGCAGCCGACGACCCGCACCGGATGCGCTACCAGCGGGGGCTCCCGCAGCGTCGCGTCGAGGACCCCGGCGACAACGACCGCGCCGGCGGTCACGGTCCACCGCCCGCGAGCAGCCTGGCCCGGGCGCGCAGCGGCACCACGACCACGGCCGCCTCCGGGGAGGCGACGATCCGCACGCGCGCGCCGTAGTGGGCCAGGATCAGCTCCTCGGTGAGCACCTCGGCCGCGGTGCCGTCTGCGACCACCTGGCCGGCGACGAGCAGCACCAGGCGGTCGGAGAACTGGGCGGCGGTCGTCAGGTCATGGAGGGCGCTGACGACGGTGAGCTCGCGCTCACGACGGAGCTCGTCAACGAGCTCGAGCACCTGCTGCGCGTGGCCCAGGTCCAGCGACGTCGTCGGCTCGTCGAGGAGCAGCAGGGGGGCCTGCTGGGCCAGGGCCCGAGCGAGCACCGCGCGCTGGAACTCTCCCCCGGACAGCGAGCGCACGGGTCGAGGCGCGAGCGTGCGCAGTTCCAGCGTGTCGAGCAGCTCCATCGTGACGGCGAGATCCGCCATCGACTCGACGCCCAGGTAGGACACGTACGGGGTGCGCCCGAGCAGCACGTAGTGGAGAACGGTCATCCCCTCGGGACGGCTGGGCTGTTGGGGAACCACGGCCACGGTCCGCGCGCGATCCCGCTGCCGCAGCCGCGCCGGGGCGACGCCGTCGAGCTCGATGCCACCGGCGTGGACGACGGCCCCGGCGATCGCCCGCAGCAACGTGGTCTTGCCGGCGCCGTTCGGACCGATCAGCGAGACCCAGCTCCCGGACTCGACCGTCAGACTCACATCGTGGAGCACCCGCGCGTCGAGCAGGTCGACGCTGACCCGATCCACCGTGAGCGTGCTCACCGGACCCTCCGATTGGTGCGCAGCACGAAGATGAAGAAAGGAGCGCCGACGAAGGCGGTGACGACCCCGATCGGCAACTCCCCGGGAGACACGAGCGTTCGGGCGACGACGTCCGCCGTCACGAGGAAGGCGGCGCCGACGGCGGCGGACACTGGCAGGACGATCCGGTACGACGTCCCGGCCACGAGGCGGACGGTGTGGGGCACAACGATGCCGACGAAGCCGATGAGACCGCTGACCGAGACGGCGGCCGCGGTCCCCAGCGTCGCCGCCACGACGACCAGGAGGCGCACGCGCGCGGCGTGGACCCCCAGGCTGTCGGCCTCGGCCGGCCCCACGCTGAGCACGTCGAGCAGGCGACGGTGCGCGAGGATCACCGCCGCAGCCACCACGACGTACGGCAGGATCGCGCGCACGTCACTCCAACCGGCGGTGAGGAGTCGCCCGAGGATCCAGCCATAGACCTCCCGCAGCGTGTCTGCGTGGCGCTGCTGGACGAAGGTCTGGATCGCGGTGAGGAACGCGGCGACCGCGACGCCGGCGAGGATCAGCGAGTCGGTGCTGCGGCCCCCGACGCTGCGGCCGAGGGCGTAGGTGGCCGCGACCCCCACGACAGCCCCGGCGAACGCCGCCACCGGCAGCAGCGCCCGACCGCTGCCGGACACGATCGCCAGCGTCGCGCCGAGCCCCGCGCCCGCCGCCACCCCCAGCAGGTAGGGGTCTGCCAAGGGGTTGCGGAACACGCCCTGGTAGCCGGCCCCGGCGATGGCCAGCATCCCACCCACCAGGGCGCCCAGAACCACCCGTGGGACACGCAACTGCCACAGGATCGCGGCGTCGCGTCCGTCGAGGCCGCCGCCGATGTCGATACCGGGCAGCAGACCGACGATGTCGGCGAGCACGGCGTGCCACGGCAGCCCGGCCGGCCCGACCGTGACCCCGACCACGACCGCGGCGGCCAGCACCGCCAGGGACGCCAGCAGCCATCGCCGCGGGAGCCGGACAGGCCGCAGCGGCGCGGTCGAGCCCACCGCCTCGCTGGGTGCCGCCGGGACGGACGGCCCGACCATCTCGCTGGATGCCACCGGCGGGGTCATGTCACCCCACCGGCTCGAGCGCCGCGACCTCGGTGGCGATCGCCCGCAGGAACTCGACCACCCGCGGACCCCAGCGGCTCGCGAGATCCTCATCGAGTTCGACGACCCGGCCCTCGCGGACCGCGGTCAGCTGGTCCCACCCAGGCCTCTTGGCGATCTCCTCTGCGGTGATGCCGCAGCATTCGGCGTCGGCGAGCAGGATCACGTCCGGGTCGGCGTCCACGATGAACTCCGGCGAGAGCTGCGGGTAGCCGCCGCTGCCGTCGCCGGCCTCGTCGCCGATGCTTCGCATCCCCAGCAGGCCGTACAGCTCGCCGATGAACGTCTCGGTTGTGACCGAGAAGAAGTTGGGATCCAGCTCGTGGTAGTAAGTAAGGGGCTCGGAACGCTGCGGGACCTCTGCGACGATGGCGTCCATCTCGGACTGCATCTCGGCCACGAGCGCAGCGGCTTCGGCCACGTGGCCGGTGGCCACCCCGAGCTGCTCGATCTGGGTGTAGGTGTCGTCGAGCGTGACCGCTGAGGGGTGGATCAGCGTGGGCACGCCGACCTGGCTGAGACTCGAGACGAGCTCGCCCGGGTCGAAGGACGCGACGACGAAGTCTGGGTCGTGGCTGCTGATCGCCTCGACGTTGGGCTCGAACCCCGACAGGTCGGTGGTCGGTACGCCTTCGGGAAAGTCGGAGTGCTCATCGACGGCGACGACCTGATCGCCCGCGCCGATCGCGAAGAGCATCTCGGTCGCGGTCGCCGACAGCGACACGATCCGCTTCGGCCTTGCCGGGATCTCCACGGCGGCGTCGCCGCTGCCGACGGTCACGGGGAACACGTCGGTCGGCGTCGGGCCTTCGGTCTGGGTCTGGTCTGGGGTCGAGGTGGTGGCGGCGAGGTCGGGGGTGTCGCCGCTACCGCCGCATGCTGTGATCAGGACTGAGAACAGGGCGAGCAGGGCCCACCCGATGGCGTGCTTCATGAGTGCCTCCTCCAGAAAGGAGGAGGGAGAGACGTTGGCGGGATCCCTGCCGCACGACGTGCCCTTCCTCCGAGGACGTATCCGTGGCCACGAGGCAGGCGACCTGGCTCATCTCGCCGCAGCGCGGCGGGACTCACAGTTGCGGGACAGCGCCGGTTTCTGACCGGACTTCGCTGACACTCGTGGCGCCCGAGTCAGACTCAGGCGCCGACAACGTAGCCTGCGCGCCGCGACGTGAGCAACCACGACCCCGCCAGCCTGGTCAGGGCGGCGGCCGAACCGTGTCACCAAGGTCGCCGACCACGACGAGCCGAAGCCGTCGCGAGGGACCCAATATGCCCATCACCGCGACATTCCTCGAATCAGGTGATGCCTTCGGCAGCGGCAGCCGCTTTCAGACCTGCCTCGATGTCGAACCCCAGACTCCACACTTCTGTTCGACTGTGAGGCGTCGTCTGGCACCAGGGGTAAGCAGCGCAGTAGCACCTTGCCAAGGCCGATTGCGCGTTCTCTCGGGTCGCCTTGCAGATCATCCGAGGCGTGGAGCAGACGTCCGTAGCCCACCGTCTGCCCATCGACAGGGCGCACATCTAGATCGGTGATCCACGGGTTCTGCACTCGGATCCTGCGCAGGGTCTCGAGCTCTCCTCCTATCTGGACCTGCAGAAGTGCAGCCAAGGCGGGACCGCAACCGCGTGCGGCAGCCAAGCAATCGCCGAGTTCGTCGACTGAGCAGGCCACCAAGCTCTCTATCAGGGGGGCGTCCTCAGACAGCAACTCGTGTGCTTCGCCCACCAGTCCTTCGCCGTAGCAGTAGCCTGCGGTCATGTCCGACCGCATCCGTGTGCTCATCGTGGACGACCACGTGATGGTCGCCCAGGGACTGTCCGAGGTTCTCGGGGCCGAGGGCGACATCGAGGTGGTGGGCCAGGCTCGCAGCGTCCAGGAGGCCGAGCTGGGGGCCCGCCGGTTCGAACCGGACGTGATCGTGATGGACTACCGGTTGCCGGACGGCGATGGCGCCCAGGCCACGTCCCGGATCCGGTCCCAGCAGCCAGACATCGCCATCGTGATGGTCACCGCATCGGATCACGACACCGTACTTGCCGCCGCGATCGAGGCCGGCTGCACCGGCTACGTGACCAAGGACCGGGCCGCACAGGAGGTCGTGACGGCGGTCCGGGCCGCCAGCCGCGGCGAGGTCACCGTGCCCGCGGCCATGCTGGCGAAGCTGTTGCCGCGGATGCGGTCGCCTCGCAGCTCGGTCGGGGCGCTGTCACCGCGCGAACTCGAGGTGCTGGGGCTGCTGGCGCAGGGCCTGTCGAACCGAGCCATCGCCGATCAGCTCGTCGTGAGCATCAGCACCGTGCGCAACCACGTGCAGAACGTGATCACCAAGCTCGGGGTGCACTCGAAGCTGGAGGCCGTCACGACCGCGATGCGACAGGGGATCATCGGCGCTCCGGGCTGAGCGCCGCTGGAGAACGCCGGTGACCTCAGAACGTCGCGGAGGTCGCGAAGGTGTTGTCGTCGACTGCTCCGGTGTCGGTCAGCACGGCCATAGTGGCGGCGGTGGCGGTCACGCCCACCGCGCCCGCGAGCAGCAGGGCGAGACCAGCCAGGACGAGTCGGCGGCGCTCGCCTGACCGCCGACCGTCGACCCGTGCGGCGATCACTGACACCAGGGTGCGCAGCTCGCCCATCAGGATCAGCAGGGCCGGCAGGGCGACCAGGACGATCTTGGCCTCCGGCCGACTGAGCAGCAGCAGCGCCCGGCCGCCGTACGGGATCATCCCGTCGTACCGGCCGACCACGTTGCTGGCCGGGGCGAGGTTGGGGTCCGGCGAGGTGTTCGCGTCGCCCTGGGTCTGGAAGTGCAAACCGCTGTCCAGCGGCACCAGCCCGATGATGCGGTGGGTCGTCGGCCGCTTGTCCTCGCCGATGCCGTGGTAGGTGATGACGTCGCCGACGCGCAGGTCCTCGACGGGGACGTCGCGGATGATGGCCGCGTCCCCGGCGGATACCAGCGGCTCCATGCTGCCCGACAGCACGATCATGGCCCGTGCTCCGATCGCCGGCATCGCGGCGACCGCGGTGAAGGTGACCACGAGGACCAGCATGGCCAACGTGGTGAGCAGCCGCACGATGCCGTTGACCAGGCGCCACCACGACCGACGCGCGGCAGGGGGCCGGGCCATCAGATCGTAGGGATCGAGCAGGGCCATCTCGGGTGCGGCCAACGGGCCGCCGGGGAGGGGCTGGTCGAGGATGGGGGCGGGCTGGGTGGGCGTGGGGGTGGGGCGGTCGAGGATGATGGTGGTGTGGTCGGCGGCGGGGGTGGTGGCGGGGCGGTCGAGCGTGGCCGTGGTGCGGCCGCCGATGCCCCCGCGGGCGGTGAAGGTGGTGCCGGCCGTCACGGTCTCTCCTTCCCAGGTCTCGATGGGGTGTGGGCCGGGCGG
>DASWKO010000152.1:0-8821 GCA_036396595.1 Nitriliruptorales bacterium
GACCTCCAGGTCGAGCTGCGGCCGGTCGACCGGGAACGGTTGCTGGGACCGGCCGAGGGCGAGTCCTCCGCGACCGTCGCAGACCGCGTCGCCCGGGCACGACTGGTGGCGGCCGACCGGTGGGGGCGACGACGGACCAACGCCGGGGCGTCGTCGGAGCGGGTCCGGGACACCGCCTGTCCGTCCGCGATGCGCGAGCTCGCAACGGCGGTGGACTCGTTGGGCCTGTCCGCGCGCGGGTTCGACCGCGTCCTGCGGGTGTCGCGGACCATCGCGGACCTCGCGGGTCACGACCTGGTCGCGCCCGACGACGTCGCCGAGGCAGTGGCCTACCAGCTCGCACCAGCGCTGGTCACGACGTGACCGGCGCTGACGCTCGCCGGTGGGCCGAAGTCGCCGCCGAGGGCACGGAGCCGGCGCGGCTGGCTCGCGTCGTGGGAGCGGTGGCGGGCTCCGGAGGGCCGCTGGGCGTCGCACGGCGTTCGATCGAGCGGGCGGCGGAGGAGCGGCTCGGCGGGACCGAGCTGGTCGATCGGGTCGCGCCCCACCTGAGTCGCACCGTTCGCGAGGCCGTGGCCAGCGTGGCCCGGACGTGGGCCCGGTGGGGGGTCCGCGCCGCGGTGGTCGGTGATCCCGCCTTCCCGGGCCGGCTCACCGCGGGGTGGCCCGAGTCGGGCGGGCCCCTCGTCCTCGCCTGGCGTGGCAGCGGCCCGCCGCCGCAGGACGGGTCCTCGGTCGCGATCGTGGGGGCGCGCCGCGCCACCCCCTACGGCAGCGGTGTCGCGGCCTGGCTGTCCGAGTCGGTCGCTCGCGCGGGCGCACTCGTCATCTCGGGCGGGGCGGTCGGGATCGACGCGGCCGCCCATGCCGCCGCCCTCGAGCAGCCGGGCGGCACCCTCGTCGTGCTGGGCTGCGGCCCCGACGTGGCCTACCCGCGCCAGCACGCGCGCGACGGGGGGTTGTTCGACCGGGTGCTCGATCACGGCGGCTGGCTGGTCTCGGAGCTGCTCCCCGGGACCGAGCCACGCCCCGCCATGGTCGTTGCGCGCAACCGCATCGTGGCGGGGCTGTCGGATGCCGTGGTCGTGGTCGAGGGCAGCGCACGCTCGGGAGCGCTGCGGACCGCTGCGTGCGCGGCCGACCTCGGTGTCCCGGTCCTGGCGGTCCCCGGTGACGTCCGGGCGCCGGGCTCGGCAGCCCCGCACCGCCTGCTGGGCGAAGGCGCTGCGCCGTGCGCATCCCCCCACGACCTGCTCGCCGTCCTCGGCCGGGCCGCCGCGCAACCCGGCGATGGCGCGAGCACGCCGACGACCTCCACGCTTCCTGGCCCCGTCGTCGCGGCGCTGGCCCGACGGTGGCCGCGCCCGGTCCCGGCGGACGTGCTGGCCGAGGAGGCCGGGATCTCGACCGGTGCGCTGCTCGCGGCGTTGACCCGGGCGCAGGTCGCCGGCGAGGTCGTCCGTGCGCCCGATGGCATCCGCCTCACGCGCGCACCGTGACGCTCTGGACTGGCGCGCTGACCTACCATGCGCTCACGGACGGAAGGGCATCGGGCTGGAACCCGAGATCCAGGCCTTGTGGGAGGAGTACCGGGACACCGGTGATCCGCAGATCCGCGAGCGGCTCATCCTCCAGTACGCGCCGCTGGTGAAGTACGTCGCCGGCCGCGTGGGCGTCGGCCTGCCCAACACGATCGAGCACGCGGATCTGACGTCCTACGGCATGTTCGGGTTGATGGACGCGATCGAGAAGTTCGATCTGTCGCAGGGGGTGAAGTTCGAGACCTACGCGATCACCCGGATCCGCGGCGCGATCATCGACGAACTGCGCTCGGTGGACTGGGTGCCACGCTCGGTGCGGACCAAGTCGCGGCGCATCCAGGGCGCGATCCAGCGCCTCGAGGCCAGGCTGAAGCGCAGCCCCACCGAGGAGGAGATCGCCCAGGAGCTCGACGTCAGCCTCCACCAGCTCGCCGACATGCTGTCGCAGGTCTCGATGACGTCGGTCCTGGCGCTCGACGAGGGCTTCACCTCCGAAGACGGCGAGCGCACACCCCTGAGGGACTCGATCGAGGACGACGCGTTCCCGACGCCCGAGGGGATGCTCGAGGATGCCGCGATGAAGGACCTGCTGGCCCAGTGCATCCGGCGCCTGTCGGAGCGCGAGCAGACCGTGCTGGGCCTGTACTACTTCGAGAGCATGACCCTGGCCCAGATCGGCGACATCCTGGGCGTCACGGAGTCGCGCATCTGCCAGATCCACACCAAGGCCGTGATGTCCCTGCGCACCAAGCTGGAGGACCGACTCAAGGTCTGAGACCTGCGAGCTCGTCTGTCCACAGGGTCGACCCGCGCCGGAGGTGACACGCGTGAGCTGGCCCGTAGGGTGGCCACGGACCTGACGACCCCGGGGGCGGGGGAGCCGATGCCGTGCCTACCCATGCCACCCGACCGGCCGCCGATGTGCCGGCGTGCGCGTTGCTGCCAGCCCGCCTGGCAGCGTGCATCCTGGTCGTGGCAACGCTCGGGGCGCTGGCCCCGCCGCCTGCCGCCGCCGCGACGACCTACCGCTGGCCGGTCGACGGCGAGGTGGTGCGTCGATTCGACCCCGGCAGCAGTCCGTACAGCGCCGGCCATCGCGGCGTGGACCTGGCGGCCGTACCGGGTACCGAGGTGCGGGCCGCGGCTGGCGGGACCGTGGCGTTCAGCGGCGTGGTCGTCGGGGTGCGGTGGGTCAGCCTCGACCACCCGGACGGCGTCCGCACCAGCTACGGGCCGTTGGATCGCGCGCTCGTGCGTCGCGGCCAGCGGGTCGCGCGCGGGGACGCGATCGGGCTCGCGCTCGGTGATCACGACGGCCGCTCGGCGCTGCACTGGTCGGCCCGGCGTGATGGCCGCTACCTGGACCCCGCGACGCTGGTCCGCCCGCCGGTGTGGCGCCCGACGCTGCTCGGGCCGGGGCAGTGGGCGGTCACGGACCTGCCCGACGTCCCGTCGTACGGGTCGTGGGACGGCGAGCACCGGTGGGGGTTGGTCCCGGGATCGCCGGATGCCACAGGGCCGGGCTGGCTCCTGCCTCCCAACCCCAACCACGTCATCGTGATCGCGGGCTTCGGCAGCGAGTCGGGAGGCTTCCACCTCGACCTGACCGACCTCGGCTACCCCGCATCAGCCATCACCGAGCTGAGCCACGCCGGGCGCGCGGGGTCCGATCCGGCAGATCAGTTCCCGTACGGACCCGACGACACGTTCGTCGGCATCGACACCCTGGCACGGCGGCTGCGCGACCAGCTCCGCGCTCACGCGGCCGCCCACCCGGGCCAGGCGGTCGACCTGGTCGGCCACTCCATGGGCGGCGTGGTCGCGCTGCACTACCTGCTCACCATGCACGACCCAGCCGACCCGACGCTCCCGCCGATCGCCCACGTCGCCACGTTCGCGTCCCCGCTCGAGGGCGCGGCGCTGGCGAACCTGGCCGACGGTGTCAGTGCGGGGCTGCTCAGCCAGGCCGTGCTGCGTCTGATCGGCGCGTGGCGGGAGGCGACCGGGCCCAGCACGCGGGACCTGGCCGTGGGGTCGGCACTGCTGCGCGCGCTCGCCGAGGCGTGGGCGCAGGCGCAGACCGATCTCTACGGTGGACCGCTGGCCACCGGGACGAGCGTGCTCACCGTCGGCGGCTCCCGGGATCTGGTCGTGCCCGAGCACCGGTCCGACCTGCCCGGGATCGAGCACGTCGTCCTGCCCGGCGGGCACTCGAGCGTCCTGGACACGCAGGCCGCCCGCATCGTGCTGCGGGCGTTTCTCGCCGGCGAGCCGCCGCCGGGCCAGGCCGGTGGGCTGGGCCACTGGCTGTCCTACCCCGTCAGCGGGATCGAGCGCGGCGTCGGCTACGTCGCCCCCCTGGTCGTGCGACGGATCCCCTGGCCGTGAGTCGCGTGCGGTGGACGGGCCACGCGCGGCGCCGTACGCTGCTGCGCGGCCCGCTCCAGCGGGCCATCGTCCATCCTCACCGAGCATCGAGGCGACCTGCCTCGTCCTCGACTTCACACGTCCGCTGACGGGAGACCCCGGTGCCTCGCCCCGCGCGAGGTGGGTCACATCCCGGTCGACGCGGGCGGAGGCCCAACCGAACCACAACAAGGAACACACGTGGCTGTCGTCACCATGCGCCAGTTGCTCGAGGCAGGTGTGCACTTCGGGCACCAGACCCGGCGCTGGAACCCCAAGATGCGTCGCTTCATCTACGGCGAGCGCAACGGGATCTACGTCATCGACATCCGTCAGACGGTCGAGCACATCGAGCGTTCGTACACGTTCGCGCGCGACCTCGTCGCCAACGGCGGGTCGGTCCTGTTCGTCGGCACCAAGCGGCAGGCCCAGGATGCCATCCAGTACCAGGCCCAGCGCGTCGGGATGCCGTGGGTGACCGAGCGCTGGCTCGGCGGGATGCTCACCAACTTCGAGACCATCAAGGGCCGGATCAACCGCCTCAAGGAGCTCGAGGCGATGGAGTCGTCGGGCACCTTCGAGCTGCTGCCCAAGAAAGAGGTCCTGCAGCTCCAGCGCGAGCACGAGAAGCTGCAGACCAACCTCGGCGGCATCCGTGAGATGAGCAAGCTCCCGGACGCGGTGTGGGTGGTCGACACCGTCATCGAGGAGATCGCGGTCAAGGAGGCCAACCGCCTCCACATACCCGTGATCGCACCGCTGGACTCCAACTGCGACCCCGACGTGGTCCAGTACCCCATCGCCGGCAACGACGACGCCATCCGCTCGGTGGCGCTGCTGACCCGCATCGTCGCGGACGCCTGCGCCGACGGGCTGCTGCTGCGTGCGTCGCGCTCGCCCGACGAGGAGCTGCGTATGCAAGCGATGCAGGCCGCCGCGGGTAGCGGCAGTGGACTCGGCGTCTCGGAGCCCAAGGCCGAGTGGGAGATCGAACTCGAGCGCCAGCAGGCCGCCCAGCAGGCCGCGGTCGCCGGAGTCGGCGGCGAGTCCGGCGCGTCCGCCGCGGAGGCCCCCGCCCAGGAGGCCCCCGTCGAGGCCGAGCCTGTCGAGGCCGGGCCCGAGGCCGAGCCCGAGGTTCAGCCCGAGGCGCAGCCCGAGGAACCGGGCGACGAGACCTGACGACCACCGGGCGGGCGGGGCCCGCCTGCCCCGGTCCCGCCCCACCCTGTCCCAACGCGCCGCAAGCCAGGCTCGACCTGCAAGGAGTAGCCCGTGCCACCGATCACCGCAGCGCAGGTCAAGCAGCTCCGCGAGCTGACCGACGCGCCCATGATGGCCTGCAAGAAGGCGCTCGAGGAAGCCGACGGCGACCTCCAGAAGGCCGCGGACCTGGTCCGCGAGCGCACCGGCGCCAAGATGGACGCCCGCGCCGGTGAGCGCACCGCGTCCGAGGGTGCGATCTTCGCCTACCTGCACACGCCCAACCCGGATCTGCCGGCCAAGGTCGGGGTGATGCTCCAGCTCGGTTGCGAGACGGACTTCGTCGCCAAGGGCGACAAGTTCCAGCAGCTCGGCCGGGACATCGCCATGCACGTCGCCGCGATGAAGCCGCTGGTCGTCAGCCAGGCCGACGTCGACGCCACGACGCTCGACAAGGAGAAGGACTTCGCCCGCAAGGAGGCCCTCGAGCAGGGCAAGCCCGAGAACATCGTCGAGCGCATCGTCGAGGGCAAGGTCAAGAAGTTCTACGAGGAGTCGGTGCTGCTCGACCAGCCCTACGTCCGCGACGACTCCAAGACCGTCGGCGAACTCGTCTCCGAGGTCCAGGCCGTCACCGGCGAGAAGATCGAGGTCGCCCGCTTCGAGCGCTTCGAGATCCGCGCCTGACTGCGTCAGGCGTCCGCCGTGCGTGCTCCTCGGCCCTGGGGGCCTCGTCCGCGCCACCGGCGAGATCCGCGCCTGACTGCGTCAGGCGTCCGGACCCGGGGCCTCGGGTCTCCCCGTCGAACGGTTAGCATCGCACGGCTGGCTGGGACGACGGGAGGCAAGCACCGTGGGTGATGCGACGCCGCGCTACGGGCGCATCCTGTTGAAGCTGTCCGGCGAGGCGTTCGCCGATCCCGAGACCAGGTCCGGGGTGGATCCCTCGACCGTGCGCCGCATCGCAGAGGAGCTGGTCGCCCTCAAGCAGGCGCACGGCACCGAGGTCGGCGTGGTCGTCGGCGGCGGCAACACGGTCCGCGGTGCCGCCTTCGCCAAGGAAGGCATGGACCGCTCCTCCGCCGACCACATGGGCATGCTCGGCACGGTCATCAACGCGCTCGCCCTGCAGGACGCGTGCGAGAAGGCCGGCGTCCAGACCCGGGTCCAGACCGCGATCAGCATGCAGGAGGTCGCCGAGCCCTACATCCGCCGCCGGGCGCTGCGGCACCTCGAGAAGGGTCGCATCGTCATCTTCGCCGCCGGCCTGGGCGCGCCGTACTTCTCCACCGATACCGCGGCGGCCCAGCGGGCCCTCGAGATCGGCGCCGAGGCGCTGCTCAAGGGCACCCAGGTCGACGGCGTGTACGACGACGACCCGCGGACCAACGCCGCTGCGACCCGCTACGAGCGGGTCGACTTCCTCGAGGTGTTGAACCGGGGGCTGGCGGTGATGGACTCGACCGCCATCTCGCTGTGCATGGACCACCGGCTGCCGATCATCGTGTTCGAGCTGCTCAAGTCCGGGAACATCCAGCGCATCGTCGAAGGCCAGAACGTGGGCACCCGCGTCGAGCCCGCCGATGCCGCCTGACGCACACGGGCTGGCCCCCTCAGGGGCACGACCCGCCACGACCTGACACGGAAAGGCTGCGACCCATGGCCACCCTCGACGAGATCCTGACCGACGCCGAGCACAAGATGGACGCCTCGGTCGAGAAGGTCCAGGAGGACTTCGCCAGCATCCGCACCGGGCGTGCGAACCCGCAGCTCCTGCACAAGGTCCAGGTCGACTACTACGGCCAGCGCACGCCGTTGCAACAGCTCGCGACGTTCGCCGTGCCCGAGCCGCGCATGCTGATCGTCAGTCCGTACGACAAGGGTGCGATGGACGACGTCGAGCGCGCCATCCGCGACTCCGACCTCGGGCTGAACCCCTCGTCGGACGGACAGATCATCCGCTGCGTGTTCCCCGAGCTGACCGAGGAGCGCCGCAAGGAGTACATCAAGGTCGCCAAGGACAGGGCCGAGGACGGCAAGATCGCGATCCGCAACATCCGGCGCCACGCCAAGGACGAGATGCAGCGGCTCGAGGACGAGGGCGAGGTCGGCGCGGACGTGCACATGCGCCACGCCAAGCAGCTCGAGGAGTTGACCGCCAAGCACGTCAAGCGGGTCGATGAGCTGCTCGAGCACAAGGAACGTGACCTGCTCGAGGTCTGACGCGACGCCGCCGGAGGCCTTCGTGACCGCTGACCACGGCGACGAGACAGCGGGCAACCCGCGCCGTGAGGTCGGGGGGCGTGATCTGCCGCTGGCGATCGCCTCGGGCGTCGTGCTGGCCAGTGCGTTCCTGGCGTCGTTGTTCTGGCACGCGGCTGCCCTCGGCGCGGTCGCGGGCAGCCTGGTCGTGGTGGGTCTCATCGAGGCCGCACGGGTCCTGCGCGAGCGCCACGCGATCGAGGTGGCAACCCCGGTCCTCCTGGTCACGGCGCTGATTGCGTTCGTGGGCGCCTACCAGGTCGGTGAGGCCGGGATCCTGGTCGGCGTCGTGGTGCTGTTCCTCGGTGCCGTGGCCTGGGAGTTGGCGAACGCGGACCGGACCGGCGTGGTCCGCAACGTGTCGCTCACGGCGATGCTCGGGCTGTGGGTCCCGATCAACGCGGCGTTCGCGGTGTTGCTGGTTGGTGGCGGCGCCGGCCCGCACACCCCGGAGGCGCTGCTGGCCGTCGGGGGCGGCGTGATCTTCACCGACATCGGGGGGTTCGCGTTCGGTGTGCCGTTCGGGCGCCACAAGCTCGCTCCGACCGTGTCGCCGGCCAAGTCGTGGGAGGGCCTCATTGGCGGGCTCGCGCTGACCGCTGCGCTGGCCGTGGCCGTGCTCCCGCAGATCAGCGACTACGACGCTGTCACGTCGGTGTTCGTGGCGGTTCTGGCCGGACTGGCCGGGTTCGTCGGCGATCTGGTCGAGTCGATGTTCAAGCGCGACCTCGGCGTCAAGGACCTCGGTGACATCCTCCCGGGCCACGGCGGCGTCCTCGACCGGGTCGACGGCCTGCTGCTGTCGCTGCCGGTCGGCTACTACGCGCTCCAGATCCTGAGCTGACCAGCCGCCGGTACGCTCGGTGCGATGTCCGCCTCTGGCTCCTCCACGTTCGCCGTCGACCCCTATGCGCTCACGCGCGACGGGCTGGTCGACCTGTTCGCCGAGCTCGGACAGCCCCGGTACCGGGCAGACCAGGTCCGCGACTGGCTGGTCCGCGGTGTCGACGATCCCGTGGACATGACCAACCTCCCGAAGGACCTGCGCGCCGAGCTCAGCGAGGCGTTCGGGACCAGCCGACCGCAGCTCGTCGAGCACGTCGTCGCCGACGCGGGACGTACGCACAAGATCCTGCTGCGGTTGCCAGACGGCGAGGCGGTCGAGACCGTGCTGATGCTGTACCCCGGCAAGGGCGACCAGCAGGGACGCGCGACCGTCTGCGTCTCGACTCAGGCGGGTTGCGCGATGGGCTGTCCGTTCTGCGCGACCGGGCAGGCCGGCTTCCGGCGGCAACTCACCGCCGGCGAGGTCGTCCGCCAGGTGGTCGTGTGTGATGCCGCATTGCGCAGCGGTCACGTCGGCGACCAGGACCTGCCCGCCGGTGCTCCGGACCACGTGACCAACGTCGTCT
>DASWKO010000153.1:0-7621 GCA_036396595.1 Nitriliruptorales bacterium
GGTCGAGCTCGACGACCTGGGCGCTGGCGGTCGCCAGGGTCACGACCGACCCGTCGGCCAGCTCGATGACCGTCCCGTCGACCTCGGCCAGCAGATCCGCGAGGTCGGAGGCGATGAGGTCGATGGTGCCGTTCTTGAGCGCCTCGTCGGCGGTGATCGAGATGCCGTCACGGACGGAGGCGACCGCGAACTCGACGTCGCGACCACGCTCCTCGGCGATCGCCCGGGCGAATTCGGCCGCGTTGTTGATCACCTTGTCGCTGATCTCACCACCCTCCAGGTCAATGGGGGTGGCGGCGCCGATGGTCGTGGCCGGGGACATCGCCGCGATATGGGCGGCCAGCGTGACGAACGTGCCAGCCGACCCGGCGTCGGCGCCGCGGGGCGAGACGTAGACGATGACCGGGATGCGGGCCTCGAGCAAGGTCTGGACGATGCTGCGCGTCGACGTCACCAGCCCACCCGGTGTGTCGAGCTGCACGATCAGCGCCTCGTGACCGGCCTCCGCCGCGGTCGCGATGGTGTCGGCCAGGTGATTGGCGATGACGGGGGTGATCGGCCCACGGACCTGCGTGGTCGCCACGGTCGGACCGGGCTGGCCGGTCGCGGGTGTCGCCAGCAGCAGCGCCAGACCGGCGACCAGAAGCGTCGCCAGGCGCAGGCGCCTCGCGGTGACGGACGTGGTTCGGGAGCAGGCCATCACCCCCATCTTGGCACCTGGCGGCCCGCGGTGCTGGCAGGCGTCGGCGCGAGGTCCGTCCACGTGCCCCCGCGTGGTCCGATGTAACGTCCGCGTCGACGTTCCGCTGCCCTCGCACCCGAGGTTGCCCACCATGTCCAGCTCGCCCGCGCCGACCCGGACCACGACGGCGCTGCGGGCGATCGACGCCCGCAAGGCCTACGGCGTCGGGCCGCATGCCGTGCACGCGCTCGACGGCGTGACCGTGGACATCGACCGCGGTGCGTTCACCGCGATCATGGGGCCCTCGGGATCCGGCAAGTCCACGCTGCTGCACTGCCTGGCCGGGTTGGACCACCTCACCAGCGGCACCATCGAGCTGGACGGCACCAACCTGTCCACGCTCGACGACAAGCAGTTGACGCTGCTGCGTCGTGAGCAGGTCGGGTTCATCTTCCAGCAGTACAACCTCGTCCCGACGCTCACCGCGCGCGAGAACATCACGCTGCCGCTGGACCTCGCGGGCAGGGACCCGGACCGAGCCTGGTTGGAGCAGGTCGTGGGAACGCTCGGCCTGACGGACCGGCTGAGCCACAAGCCGGCGGAGCTGTCGGGCGGTCAGCAGCAGCGCGTCGCTGCCGCACGCGCGCTGGTGAGCCGGCCGGCCGTCGTGTTCGCGGACGAGCCGACCGGCGCGTTGGACTCCAACAGCGGGGCCGAGCTGCTGGCGTTCCTGCGCAACGCCGTGCGCGAGTTCGGCCAGACCATCGTCATGGTGAGCCACGATCCGGTGGCGGCGGCCCACGCCGATCGGCTGCTGTTCCTCGCCGACGGCCGCATCGTCGACGAGATGGCCGAGCCGACGGCCGAGCGCGTGCTCGATCGTATGAAGCGGCTGGAGGCCTGAGGGTGCTGCGCGTGACGCTGAAGGGGCTGCTGGCCCACAAGGTCCGGTTCGTGCTGACCGCCCTTGCCGTGGTGATCGGCGTCAGCTTCGTGGCCGGCAGCTTCATCCTGACCGACTCGATCGACGACGCGTTCGCCGGGCTGTTCGAGGAGACCTCGGCCGGGACCGACCTGTACGTGCGCCCCGCGGCCACGGTGGGCGACGACGTCACCCAGTCCTGGGTCAGCGGCCGCGAGCCGCTGCCTGCCGAGCTGGCCCACACCGTCGCCGAGGTCGAAGGTGTCGCGGTGGCGACGGGGTGGGTCGAGGGCTTCGCACAGATCGTGGGGCCCGACGGCGAGCCGGTCGGTGGGCAGGGCCCGCCCGTGCTGGGCTTCTCGTGGAGCGGTTCGGGACCGCTCGAGCTGCGGCTCGGACGTGAACCCCGCGTAGCCGGCGAGGTCGTGATCGACGCCGTGACGGCCGAGACGACCGGCTACGAACTCGGTGACGAGGTGCCCGTCATCACCGTCTCGGGCGCCGAGTGGTTCCTGCTCGTGGGCGTCGCGGGGTTCGGCCAGAGCGACAACCTGCTGGGTGCGAGCATCGCCGCCTTCGAGCTCGAGGAGGCGCGCCGACTGTTCGACAAGCCGGACCGGTTCGACCAGATCGCGATCCGGGCCCAGCCGGGCGTGGCGGTCGAGGATCTGCGCGAGCGCGTGCAGGACGCCGTGGCCGAGGGCATCGAGGTCGTCACGGCGCAGACCTCCAACGAGGAGGGGCTGCAGGACATCCGGGGCTTCCTCACGATCCTCAACAGCGCGCTGCTGAGCTTCGCGTTCGTCGCGATGTTCGTGGGCGCCTTCATCATCGCCAACACCTTCTCGATCGTGGTCGCCCAGCGCACCCGTGAGTTCGCGCTGCTTCGCGCGGTCGGGGCGAGCGCGAAGCAGGTGAAGCGCGCCGTGCGGGGCGAGGCCCTGATCGTCGGGTTGCTGGCATCTTCGATCGGACTCGTCCTGGGCGTCGGGTTCGCGCGCGGGCTGACCTCGCTGCTGGGCGCGTTCGGCCTGGGCATCCCCACAGGGGGGACGATCCTGGCTCCACGGACGATCGTGTGGTCGTTCGTCGTGGGCATCGGCGTGACATTGGTCGCCAGCTACCTCCCGGCCCGACGGGCCGCAGGCGTCGCGCCCGTCGAGGCGATGCGCGGCGCTGCCACCGGCGACGAGCGCGGGCTGGGCCGGCGCACGTCGGTCGGCGGCGCCATCCTCCTTGCGGGGCTGGCCGCTTTCGGTCTGGGTGCGTTCGGCGGCGTTGCCAACGCGGCCCTGTGGGTCGGGCTGGGGGCGCTCGTGATCATGCTGGGGGTAGCCACGCTCAGCCCTGCGCTGGCCCGTCCCATCGCGCACGTCGTGGGTGGCTTGCCGGCACGGTTCGGCACGGCTGGCAAGCTGGCCCGGGGCAACGCGGCGCGTGATCGGCGCCGCACGGCCGTGACCGCCTCGGCGCTGATGATCGGCCTGGCGCTGGTGACGTTCGCCACGATCTTCGCAGCGTCCGCGACCCAGAGCGCGGCGGCCTCGATCGACGAGCAGTTCACCGCGGATCTGTCGGTCGCGACCAACCAGCCCGCGATCATCGGGCTGCCTCCGACGATCGGTGACGACCTCGAGCACCGCGACCAGTTCGCGACGGTCTCGCGGGTCCGGCTCAGCACGTTGCTGGTCGGCCAGCGAACGACCGGCATCGCTGGCGTCGAGCCGGCGGAGATCACCGAGGTGGTCGGGCTGGGCGAGCTCACCGGGGACCCGGCGATGCTGGGAGGCCCGACCGTGTTCGTGCACCGGGAGCTGTTCGAGGGCGAGGGGTGGCAGATCGGTCAGACCATCCCGGTGGCGTTCACGCGCACGGGGGAGCAGCGGTTGCGCATCATCGGGACCTACGAGAACCCCGAGATCCTGGGCGCCGCGGTGATGACGTCACTGGACACCTTCGCCGAGCACGTCGTCAACCCCCAGGATTCGTTCCTGTTCCTGCGGTTGGCGCCCGGCGTGGAGGCCGAGGAAGCCCGAGCCGTCCTGGATGACGTGCTGGCGGCATACCCGAACGTCGAGGTGTACGACGGCGCGGACCTGCGGCAGGTGATCGAGGACGGGGTGAACCAGGTCCTCGGGCTGATGACGGTCCTGCTCGCGCTGGCGATCCTGGTCGCCCTGCTCGGCATCACCAACACCCTGGCGCTGGCGGTGTTCGAGCGGACCCGCGAGATCGGGCTGCTGCGAGCGGTGGGCATGACCCGCCGCCAGGTCCGGGCGATGGTGCGCTGGGAGTCGTCGATCGTGGCCGTCTTCGGTGCGGTCATGGGTGTCGCGGTCGGAACGCTGTTCGGGTGGGCGCTGGTGCGCTCGCTCGAGGACGAGGGCTTCAGCAGCCTGGTGATCCCTGGTGGGCGGCTGGTCGTCTACGTCGTGGCGGCCGCGCTCGCCGGTGTCGTCGCGGCGGCCTTCCCCGCTCGCCGTGCGGCCAAGCTCGACGTGCTCGAGGCGGTCACCGTGGAGTGAGCGAGGTGGCAGGATGGGGATGGCACGCCAACCGGAAGGCCCGTCCGTGATCGTTGCATTCTCCGTCACACCCCTCGGTGCAGGTGACTCCGTGGGTGATCTCGTGGCCGACTGCGTGCGCATCGTGCGTGCAAGCGGGCTGCCCAACGAGACCAACGCGATGTTCACGAACGTCGAGGGCGAGTGGGACCAGGTGATGCCCGTCGTGAGGGCGTGTGTCGACCACGTCGCAGAGCGGGCCCCGCGCGTGAGCGTCGTCGTCAAGATCGACCACCGCGTCGGCGATCCCGGCGGCCGCCTGGCGAGCAAGCGCGAACGGGTCGAGCAGGCGCTCGAGGACCGGTCCGCGGCTACGGCCGCTCCCGGCGGCTCGTGAGCCACGCACCGCTCACGACGAGCGCCGACCCGAGCAGCGCGATCGCCTCGATGCGCTCGCCCCGCGCGACCACGCCGAGGACGATGGCGACCAGCGGGGTGAAGTAGATCGCGACCGCACCGCGGGTCGCGCCGGCGCGGCCGACGAGCACGCTCATCAGCACGAACGCGAGCCCCGTGCCGAGGACGCCGAGCGGGACCATGGCGGCGGCGGCCGGCGCCGACCACGTCGAGTTCGCCAGCCCGTACACCCCGAACGGCGTGACGAGCACGAGTGCGGCGAGCTGCGCGCGCAACAGGACCGGCAGCGAGCCGTAGCGCTGCTGGAGTGGGACCGTGACGTTGGCGGCGATCCCGTACATCACGATCGCGACGAGCACCAGGACCGTCCCTAGCGCTGTCGTATCGGCGTCCCGGACGTTGGGCCACGAGATCGCGACGATGCCCAGGAAACCGATGCTCAGCCCGGTCGCCTGCTGCACGCGCGGGAGCCTCCGCAGCAGGATCGCCGCCACGACCGCCGTCGCCAGCGGCATCGCCCCGTTGAGCATCCCGGCGACCGACGAATCGATCCACTGCTGGGCGATCGGGAACAGGGTCAGCGGCACGGCCATCCACACGACGCCGAGCAGCGCGACCCGAGGCAAGTCGCCGCGGTCGACGGGGCGCCTGGCTCGCGGGACGAACGCGAGCGCGAGCGCTCCGAGGGCGATCCGTGCCCACGTGATGACGGCCGGGTCGAACGCCTCGAGCCCGATCGCCATGAACAGGAACGACGAGCCCCAGATCACGGCGATGGCAGCCAGCAGTCCCCACTCCGTCGGTCCGAACGCGTCGGACCTGGTCCCCGCGGACGTCGGTGGCAGTCTCGGACGGGTCGCGGAGTGGAGCGGATCGGACACGAGGTCTCCTGGGGCGCACGCAGTGTGCCGCGCGCGAGGGGCGGTCCGTCCCGACAGGTTCAGAAGCGGCCGTTGCTGCCGACGGGGTGGCTACAGGCCACGAACGGCCTGTACGGAGCGCAGATGGACGTCGAACCACGCCTTCGGGACCCCCTTCGGCGCGCGTTGCCGTCGATCGTCACGGCCGGGGTCTACGTCGTGGCGTTCCCGCTGCTGTTCTCCGTGCTGGGCGAGTTCGTGGCGGCCTTCGCGGTCGTGCCGGTCGTGGTGCTCGCCGGCACCTACGGGGCGCGTGCCGGTGCTGTTGCCGGCATGCTCGCGGTACCTCTCAACCTGCTGCTGTTCGAGCTCGGCGGCATGCCGGTCGGGTGGCGACCCGTGTCGCTCGCCGCCGGGGCGTTGATCACGTTCCTGGGTGCGCTGATCGGTCGGTACCGCGACGTGCTGCGCCAGCTACGCGCGGTGCAGCACGACCATGCGCACCTGGCGACGCAGTTGCGGTCGCGTGAGGCCGATCTCCGGCACGTGGTCGCCAAGATGCCGGCCATCGTGTACCGGGTGACCCCTGAGCACCGCTTCGAGCTGTCCATCGGCGGGGGACTGGCCAGCCTGGGGCTGGCTGAGGGCGAGCTGGTGGGTACCCGCCTGGAGGAGTACCTCGGCACCGACGACCCGGAGCACCCGGTCATCGCGAGCGTGGATGCTGCGCTGAACGGGCAGGTCCAGATCTTCGAGCTCGAGTTCGAGGGCAGGGCCTACTCGGTCAAGGTCGAGCCCGTCATGGGGCCGGACGGGGCGATCACCGCAGCGTTGGGCATCGCCCTGGACGTGACCTCGCAACACGAGCATCAGGCCGAGCTGGAGCAACTGCTGGGCCGCCAGCAGGAGGCCAACGAGCGGCTCGAGTCGCTGAACGCGATGAAGGACAGCTTCCTCCAGGCCGTGTCCCACGAACTGCGCACCCCCTTGACCTCGGTGCGTGGCTTCGCTGCGACGCTCGGGCGGCACCGCCACTCGTTGACCGACGAGGGTGCGGATCTGCTGTTCGAACGGCTGGTCGCCAACGCCGACAAGCTCGACCGGCTGCTGAACGACCTGCTGGACGTCGACCGCCTGGAGCGCGGCATCCTCGAGCCGCGTCGCAGCGTGGTGCAGGTCGGCCGGTTGGCCTGCGAACTGGCCGACACGATCGAGACCGGCACCCGGCGGCTGACCCTCGATGTCGAGGAGGTCACGGCGTGGGTCGACGGCCCCAAGGTGGAGCGCATCGTCGAGAACCTGCTGGGCAACGCGGTGAAGCACACACCCGACGGGACCCGCATCACCCTGGTGGTCGCGGCATCGCCGGACGGGGTGCGGCTGGAGGTCCGCCAGGAGGGCGTGCCGGTGCCGGACGGCCTGAAGCAGGTCATCTTCGAGCCCTTCCGGCAAGGACCGCTGCGGACCGGGCACCAGCCGGGCACCGGCATCGGGTTGTCGCTGGTGTCCCGGTTCGCCGAGCTGCACGGCGGGCGCGCCTGGGTACAGGACACCAGCGACGGAGGTGCGGCCTTCTGCGTGGACCTGCCTGCCGAACTCGTGACCAAGCCTCAGGTTTCCCAGGCTGCCCGCCGGGTGTGACCACGACCTACGTTGGGGTGGACCCGAACCACGAGGACCTGCACCCGCATGGCGAACGCGCGCAACTGGCTGCTGCGGCACCTCGCCCGCCGCCTGCACATCGGTGAGGACATCCTGCGTCACCTGAGCACGTTCCAGCGGCTGGGCGAGGCGTTCGAGATCGAGGCGCCCCAGGAGCTGCTGCCGGTCGGGGCTCGCACGGTCGTCCGCGCGCTGCGGAGCCGCGCCGCCCCCCAGATCCGTCCCAACTGGGTGTGGCCCTACTGGCTGGAACAGCAGCTCGACCCGGAGTCGCCGTCGTTCGTGCCACGCGGGATGATCGCGCTCACCCAGAACCTCACGCACCGCAACTGGACGGCGATCGGCAACCTCTGGTCCCCGTGGGAGGCGATCGTCGACCCGCGGGGGCTGGTGACCCCGTGGTTCGACGGCTGGTCGATCGACTGGTGGATCCACGATGGGCAGCGCTGGCGCTACCCCTGCCGGGAGGAGCAGGCGGTACAGCACCTGATCGAGGCCGCGCCAGTGGTCCAGACCCTGCTGCCGGTCGACGGGGGCGACATCGCCCACCGCGCGTACGCCCAGGTGCACGGTC
>DASWKO010000154.1:0-22859 GCA_036396595.1 Nitriliruptorales bacterium
CGTGTACGTGACCCTGGGTGGCTACAGCCGTCGCTGGCTCGGCCCCGGGACCGCGCACGACGTGAACCAGGAAGTCGGCGAGGGTCACGTGTTCAAGTCGGTGGACGCCGGCGAGAACTTCGTGGACGTCTCGGGCGATCTGCCGGATGTCTCCGCCAACTGGATCGAGACCCGCGCCCGGCAGATGATCGTCGGGACCGACCTTGGCGCGTTCGCCTCCGCCAGCGACGGTTCGCCGATGTGGGCGCCGCTCGAGGGCGTGCCCAACACGATCATCTCGACCATCGAGCGTAAGCCGCACGACCCCGACACGGTCGTCATCGCGACCTTCGGGCGCGGCGTGTGGACCTACGAGTTCGACGACGAGATCCCCGTCGTGGCCTACACCCGCCACGCCGGTGCGACCCGCGTGAACACCGCAGCACAGGTGTCGCAGTCGAGCTTTCCGCAGGGCACCGCGCGGTCGGCGGTGATCGCCCGCGCGGACGACTACGCCGATGCGCTCGCGGGCGTGCCGCTGGCCTGGTGGGAGGACGGCCCGATCCTGCTGACTGGACGTGATCGGCTCGATGCGGTGACCGGGACCGAGATCGAACGTCTGGGCGTGGACACCGTCTACGTGCTCGGCGGCGAGGCGGCGTTGTCCGCCCAGGTCGTCGCCGACATCGCGGCAGCGGGCGTGGCGGACGTGGTCCGTATCGGCGGCGCCGACCGGTTCGCCACCTCGGCCATGATCGCCGGGAGGCTGCCTGCGACCGATCACGCCTATGTGGTGGAGGGTCGCAACAGCGACCCGAACCGTGGCTGGCCGGATGCGCTGGCCGTGGGGCCGCTGGCGGCCTACAACGGCAACCCGGTGCTGCTGGTGACGCGGGACGCGCTGCCGCCGGCCACGTCTGCCGCCTTCGGGGACCTCGACATCACGGAGGCGACCATCGTGGGTGGGCCGGCCGCGGTCGCAGCCGCGGTCGAGGACGCCATCGCCGCCGAGGACGTAACAGTCCGGCGCATCGCCGGTGAAGACCGTTACGACACCTCGGCCAGGCTGGCGACGGTCGCGCAGGCTGCGGGACTGACCGACCACCGCGTGTGGGTGGCGACCGGGCGCAACTGGCCGGACGCGCTCGCGGCGGGGCCGACCATCACCGCCAACGGGGGGGTGCTGCTCCTGGTCGACGGCGAGGGACTGGCCGATGTGACCATCGACTACCTGCGTGAGCACTCCGAGGACGTGGAGGTGGTCACGATCCTCGGTGGCGACGCCGCCGTGACACAGAACGCGGAGGTACAGATCCGGGGCGCCATCGCGGCCGGGCCGGTGCCCCCGCCGCAGCCCACGCCCATCCAGGGCGAGGTGCTCGCGGAGTACGGCTTCGAGGGCTCGTTGGACGGCTGGACCGCCGAGACGACCGACCCCACCGGCGTGACGGCCTGGGAGCCCGTGCCTCCTGGCGATGGTGGCTCCACGACCAGCGCCGGGATCCCGGTCTACAACAACGAGTCGAGCGCCGTGATGACGTCGCCGGCCATCGAGCATGCAGGTGGCTCGGTCCGGCTCTCGTTCGCGCGTCGCATGAACACCGAGGAGGGCTTCGACTTCGTGAACGTGACGTGGTCCAGCGACGGCGCGGTCTTCCACGGGATCCAGGGCTGGTCGGGCATGAACCCGGCGTACCCGCTGTTCGACCAGGAGCAGTTCGAGTTCGTGGCCCCGGCGGGGCAGGTGTTCATCCGGTTCTCGCTCTCCACCGACCAGCTCGTCAACCAGGAGGGCGCCTTCATCGACAACGTGAAGGTCGAGCGCTGACGAACGGGTGGCGAGGGGGCTCGCGCTACCCTCGCGGCGCCCGATCGGGCCACTCGCACGTGCGCCAGCCAGGCGTACGACCCTGTCCACTCCGTGAGGCTTGCACCGTGAGCGACACCACCAACCGCAACGACCAGGGCGAGGCCCCGTCCGTCGAGGCTGACCTGCCCACGATCGTGGAGCTGTGCAAGAAGCGCGGGATCGTGTTCCCGTCGTCGGAGATCTACGGCGGACTGCGCTCGACCTGGGACTACGGACCGCTGGGCGTGGAGCTCAAGGAGAACATCAAGCGCCAGTGGTGGCGCTCGATGGTGCAGCTACGTGACGACATCGTCGGGCTGGAGTCGGCGATCCTCATGGCGCCCCAGGTCTGGGAGGCCAGCGGGCACCTGGAGAACTTCAGCGACCCGCTGGTCGAGTGCACCCAGTGCCACCGGCGCTGGCGCGAGGACCACCTCCGCGAGGCGGTCGAGGCCGGGACGATCGAGGGCTACCACTGCCCCGATTGCAAGGGCGGGCTGACCGACCCGCGCAACTTCAACCTGATGTTCAAGACGTTCCACGGTCCGTTGGAGGACGACTCGGCTGTGCTGTGGATGCGACCCGAGACCGCTCAGGGGATGTTCGTCGACTTCCCGACGGTGCAGCGGTCGTCACGCATGAGGGTGCCGTTCGGGATCGCCCAGCTCGGCAAGTCGTTCCGGAACGAGATCACGCCTGGCAACTTCATCTTCCGGACCCGCGAGTTCGAGCAGATGGAGATGGAGTTCTTCGTCGAGCCGGGCTCCGACGAGGAGTGGCACCAGTACTGGATCGACGAGCGGACCAACTGGTACACCGAGCTCGGGATGCGGCGCGAGAACCTGCGGATCCGCGAGCACGGGGCCGACGAGCTGTCCCACTACGCCAAGCGCACCGTCGACGTCGAGTACTTCTTCCCGGACCCGTCGATGGGATGGTCCGAGCTCGAGGGCATCGCCAACCGCACGGACTTCGACCTGAAGGCGCACCAGCAGGTCAGTGGGCAGGATCTGGCCTACTACGACCAGCTCAACGACCAGCGTTACCACCCCTATGTCATCGAGCCGGCCGCGGGTGCCACCCGGGCAACGCTGGCGTTCCTGTACGACGCGTACCGGGTCGAGCAGGCCCCCGACGCGGACGGCAAGCTGCAGGAGCGCACCGTGCTCCGGTTGGACAAGCGACTGGCCCCGTACAAGGTCGCGGTGCTCCCGCTGTCGAAGAAGGACGAGCTGCGTCCGACGGCGCGACGGGTGTTCGACATCCTCAAGCAGGAGTGGATGACCGAGTACGACGAGACGCAGTCGATCGGTCGTCGCTACCGCCGCCAGGACGAGATCGGCACCCCCTACTGCGTCACCGTCGACTTCGACACCATCGACGACGACGCGGTCACCGTGCGCGACCGCGACTCGATGCACCAGGACAGGGTCCGGGTCGAGCAGCTCGTCCGCTACCTGACCGACCGGCTGCCGCACCGCTGAGCCTGCCGACCGGTGTGGCGGAAGCGGTCACGCCCCGCAGGACGTGACCACCTCCGCACCTCTCAAAGCCCGCGCAGCTCCTCCAGCAGCTCGAGCCGGGCAGCCCGTTCCTCGGACGACGGCTGGTCGTCCCAGGGGACGTCGTCGGTCTGCTCGTCGCTCTCGGACTGGGCCGTGAGGCTCGCCGTCAGCTCCAAGAGCGCAGCGCGTAGCTCGTCACGTCCCATCGGTCACTCCCAGTCAGCAACGTCCCAGGTGGAGCCGTCCCAGGTGGAGCCGTCCCAGGTGGAGCCGTCCCAGGTGGAGCCGTCCCAGGTGGAGCCGTCCCAGGTCGAGCCGTCCCAGGTGGAGCCGTCCCAGGTGGAGCCGTCCCAGGTGGAGCCGTCCCAGGTGGAGCCGTCCCAGGTGGAGCCGTCCCAGGTGGAGCCCGCCCAAGCCCGAGCGTCCCAGGTCTGACCGGTCGCCGTGTACTCGCCGTCGACCAGCACCGTTCGCCCGTCGATCCGGGCGAACACGCGGACCGATCCACGGGCGCCGTCGAGGGTGCCGGTCCCGTCGCCGCGCAGCCACGGCGAACTGCTCCTGACGAGCTGCTCGGGAACGAGCCGGCCGTCCAGACGTCCTGCGGCCCCGCCCCGCACGGGCGCGGTCGAGGCACTGAGCAGGGCCCGGACGTGCGACGCATCGGCGCCGGCTTGAGCCTGACGCACCAGGGCTGCGAGGCCGCCGGCCGCCGCGGCGGCCTGTGACGTGCCCGAACCGCGGATGTAGCCGCCGTCACGCAGCGCGTGCGGTGCGCGCCGCGCGATGGTCGAGCGGGTGTCCACGGGGCCCACGAGGTTCACCCCGCTGGCCAGGGCCTCGGGCTTCTGGATGCCGTCGACGGTCCGGCCGTACTCGCTGAAGGTCGCCTGCCAGCCCGTGCTGGCGTCGAAGGCGCCGACGGTGTAGGCCCACGGCGCTGCGCCGGGGCCGTCGACCGTGCCGCGGCGGCCGTCCCCGTCGTTGCCAGCCGATGCGATCACGAGGATGCCGGCGGCGTGGACCCGCTGGATGGCGTAGGCCAGGGGGTCGATCGTCGCCGACTGGGTGCTGTCGGTCGTGTAGGCCAGCACGACCACGCTCGCGTCGTGCGTCGTCGCGCAGGCGCCCCCCGCGTGGTCCACGTGGCAGGAGACCAGCCACTGCAGACCCGCGAGCACCTGGCTCACGTCGGTGGCCCCGTCCGCTCCGGCCACCTTGACCGACAGGACCGTGGCGTCCGGGGCGACCCCGGTCCAGCGTCCCTGGCTCGCGGTGCCGTCGCCGGCGATCAGACCGGCCATGACGGTGCCGTGCCCGTAGCGGTCCTCGGACGTGCGGTCGCCCGCCAGGTTCGGTCCGTGCACGACCCGGCCCGCGAGATCGGCGTGCTCGCTGATGCCCGTGTCGATCAGCGCGACCGTCTGGCCCGCGCCGGTGAAGCCGGCCTCCCACAGGGCGGTGGCGTGCAGTTCGTCGGCCGCCGAACGGTTGGCGCGCGCAATCGTCGAGTCGGACGAGGTCGGCAGCAGCGATCGGTCCCTGGACACGAACGCGACGTCGGGGTCGTTGGCCAGGGTGGCCGGGTCGGCGCTACGCACCAACGCCAGGCCGAGTGCATCGAGGTCGCCGACCACCGTCCCCGTGTCGAGGTCTGTGGCCGTGGCGCCGACCCGCAGACCCACGATCAGTTCGGCGTCCCCGGGCTGGTACTCCCAGGTGACCCCTTCGTCCCCGTTGACCCCCGCGCTCGTCGCGGCCGTGACCACGGCCAGCAGCGCGACGAGCACGGCCCGCAGGCTGTGCCACGTGCTGGTGGTGCGGCGGTGGGAGATCACGCGGTCCTCGGGTGGACTAGTCCGAACATACTACACAGAGTAGCACAAGTTTACGCTAAGTAGTTAGACTCGGACTCGGGTTGGACCTCTCGTGCGTGCGCTGGTCGCACAGTGGCACCGGGACCCGGCCCAGAAGGGCACAACCATCTAGAAACGGGGGTGGTGGCCCGTCCAGGGATCGCGCTCGGGGTCGGGCGCCCGGTCCCGCCCGGCGTCCGCGACCAGGATCGAGACGTCGCTCTCGATCCTGGCGACCCGGCCGAGCAGCGCCGCGATGGCGCGCGTCAGGAACGCGGCGATCATGAGCACGGCCCCGGCGGCGAACGTGGCCACCCAGGTGATCACCGCGAACGCGGTCTCGCCCTGCCCGAACAGCAGGCCTCCGGCCAGGACACCCGCCAGTCCGACCGCGTAGGCCAGGGTCTGCGCGACAGCCGCGGCGCCACGCAGGTCCTTGGGGGTCGGGATCTGCTCCACAGGTGGGTCAGTGCTCGACGACGGGGTCGAGCCGCTTCTGGGTGGTCTTGATGCCCGCCTCCCGGAGCTCGGCCGCGTCCTGCCCGCCGAGGCCTTCGGTGGCCGTGCAAGTCGCCACGTGGAACTCCTGTGTCGGGAGTGCGAGGTGTGGTCCACCAGACCATAGGTCGGTGACGCGCGACGCCGATACCCGTCCGGCCGGCCTCGATCGTGTCCGAGAGCCCCGTCGGGCATCGGCGATCCGCGGGCGGTGACCGGGTACGATGGGGGTGCTCGGGTTGAGGAGGTGCGACGTGGAGGACGACCGCCGCGCTGCGCACGCGGCAGGCGACCCGGGGCGCCCCGAGCTGACGCCGGCACTCCAGTTCGACGAGATGCTCGGCAGGCTCGAGGACGTCCTGCTGGCCTACCCGTACGACCGCGCGCTGCCGAACCTCGGCGTGATATTGGACCAGGCCGGGATCAGCCAGGATTTCCTGCGCACGGACGATCGGGCCATCAAGGTCCTGCACGAGGCCATCCTCGCACGGCCGCTCGGGACCCGTGACGTGGTCGCCCGGGTCAAGACCGAGGTCGAGCTGCTGACCCTCGAGGTGCGCGTGCTGACCGAGCGGCTGCATCGCCCGGAGATCGCCGAGATCGAGGTCGATCGCGCCGCCGCCCGGCTGGCCCGGGTGCGCCGCCGCCTGGACGAGATCCGCCGCCAGCTCTGACCCGCGTCGGCGACCATCCCGGAGTCAGGCGCCGTCGTGCTCGCCGTCGGCGTCGTCGTCGACCGCGAACGGGCGGCCCAGCCAGCGCTCGAACGCGTCGCGCTGGGCATCGGTGGGCTCGTCGGTGCGCACCAGCTTGGGTGCGGGGACGGGCTCCCCGAGGGTCACCGGAAGGGTCAGCAGCCGTGGCCCTCGAAAGACCGTGACCTGGACCGTGTCACCGGGCTGGTAGGGCCGCAGGACCGCCGTGAACTCGTCGCGAGCCACCCGCAGGCCATCGATGGCCACCAGGCGGTCGCCACCGGTGACGCCGGCGCTCCAGGCCGGGCCGTCGCGGAGCACGCTCGTGCACGTCACCCCCTGGTCGTCGTCGGAGGTCTGGACCCCGAGCCACGGGGGCGCCGGGTCGTCGGGCTCGTCGTCCTTCCACCGCAGCCCGACGACGTCGAGCAGAGGATCGACGTCCGGCAGCTCGGTGCCCCCGACGTGGGCCTGGAAGAAGTCGTCCATCCGTTGGCCGGCCACCTCGGCGACCGCCTCCTGGACGTCGTCCTCGGTGTACCCGGCGCTGTCACCGGCGTGCCGTTCCCACAGCAGCCGGAGCACCGCGTCCAGACCGTCGCCCTGCGGATCACGCCGCCGCAACTCCAGGTCCAGGCACCACGCGAGGTAGTGCCCGAGGCGGTAGTAGCTGACCCCGGCGTTGACACTGTTCTCGTCGCGCACGTACAGCTTGGTCCACGCCTCGTGGCTGGCTCGTCGGGCGGACTGCAGGCGCCGCCCGGGTGACTCGCGCAGCTCGATGGCGAGCTTGCCCTGCCGGTCGAGGAACCGATCCACGTCCCACACGCCGGCGCGGACCGGCACGAGGTGGTCGACGTACGTGGTCCAGCCCTCGGCCACCCACAGCGACTCGGTGTGGGTCGGGTGCTCGTAGTCCGGCTGGACCAGCGCCCGCGGTGTCAGGCGCTTGGCGTTCCACAGGTGGAAGTACTCGTGGGCGATCAGCGAGAGGAACCCGGCGTAGCGATCCTGCTCGGCGCCCCAGATCGTGACCGGCATCATCAGCACCGATCCGTCCCGATGCTCCAGCCCGCCGCCCCCGCCGGCCCGGTCCCAGCCGGTGCAGAGGAACGTGTAGCGCTCCACCGGCAGGTCACCGCCCATCAGCTCGACCGCTGTGGAGCACACCGCCTGGGCCTCCTCGCGCAGCCGATCGAGGTCGGGGCGGCCGCCGTGGGCGGTCCACACGAACCGGTGCTCGACCCCGCTGACCTCGAAGCCCACCTCCGCGTGCTCGCCCGCCTCGAACGCGCTGTCGACCAGGTGGTGGTAGTCCTCGGCCCGGTAGTCGCCGTTCTCGTCGCCGGCCAGCAGCGACCAGACCCGCCAGCCGTCGGGTGCCGCGACCCTCACGTGGTGGGGCCGGTCGGTCGCGCCGTCGACGAACGGGAACGTGGCCGCGCCGACCAGCAGCGCGTGGTGGTCGTCCACGTGGTTGGTGCGCACCGTCAGCTCGTTGGCGTACAGCTCGAAGATCACGTCGACGTCGGTGCTGGTGCCGGCTGGCAGCCGCCACGCGGTGTGGCCGTCCAGGGTGACCCGCACCTGCGTGCCGTCGGCGTCCGTGGCGTGCACCTGCTGGACGTGGCGGGCGTAGTTTCGCTCGACGTAGCTGCCGGGTGTCCAGGTGGGCAGCACGAGCCGGGCGTGATCGGCCAGGTCTGCCGGCACGTGCAGCGTCACGGTCACCAGGTGCTGGACGTGACCCCCCAGGTCGACGTCGTACGTGAGTGCGTCGGACACGGTCCCCCTGACTCATGGGTGCACGTCCGGAGGCTACCTCTGGGAGGTGGCCCCTCGTCCCCGTCACGGTCCGGAGGTACGGTCGGCGCGCACCGCCGACACCGACTGGTCCACCCCGTCGACTGACCCTGCTCGAGGTGATCGCCTGCCGTGGCCGGACGCATCCGCAAGGACGACATCGACGCGCTGCGGGATCGCGTGGACATCGCCGACATCGTGGGCGACCACACCAAGCTGACGCGCTCGGGCGCGCGGTTGAAGGGGTTGTGCCCCTTCCACCAGGAGAAGACGCCGTCCTTCAGCGTCGATCCCGCGCAGTCGATGTACCACTGCTTCGGCTGCGGGGTCGGCGGTGACGTCTACACGTTCCTCCAGGAGGTCGAGGGGCTGAGCTTCGTCGAGGCCGTGGAACAGCTCGCCCGCCGGGTCGGCTACACGCTCCAGTACGAGGAGATGACCGCGGGCGAGCGGCGCCAGCTCGGCGAGCACAGCGTGCTCGTGGACGTCAACCAGGCCGCGCTGGCGTTCTTCCAGGGCTCGCTGCTCGGCGCTGACGGCGAGGTCGCGCGCGCCTACCTGAAAGAGCGCGGCTTCGGACGTGCCGATGCCGAGCGGTTCCAGCTCGGCTTCGCTCCCAACGAGTGGGAGGCCCTGAGCCGCCACCTGATCAGCGAGGGCTACGACCAGCGCCGTGTGATCGAGGCCGGACTGGCGGTCAACAACGAGCGTGGCGGGCTGCGCGACCGGTTCCGCGGCCGGCTCGTGTTCCCCGTGCTGGACCTGGCCGGCGACCCCATCGGGTTCGGAGGCCGCATCCTGCCCGCGCTGGACCACGGCGACTTCGACCCGCCCAAGTACCTCAACAGCCCCGAGACGCCGCTGTACCGCAAGACCAAGGTCCTGTACGGCGCGAGCTGGGCCCGACCCCAGATCGTGCGGGAGGGCACGGTCCTGATCTGTGAGGGCTACACCGACGTGATGGCGCTGCACCAGGCCGGCTACACCAACGCCGTGGCGACCTGTGGGACAGCGGTCACCGGCGAGCACCTGCGGCTGCTGCAGCGCTACGCCCAGCACATCGTGCTGGCGTTCGACTCGGATGCGGCCGGGGCCAAGGCGGCCGAGCGCGCGTGGGAGCTGTCGCGCGAGCACGACCTGGACGTGCGCGTCCTGGTCCTGCCGGCCGGCAAGGACCCGGCGGACCTGGTACGCGAGGACGGCGCCGACCGGCTGCAGGAGCTGGTCGCGGGGGCCACGCCCGTCACGCCGTTCCTGCTCGACCGGCGCATCAGCGAGCACGACCTGGGCTCCCACGAGGGCCAGGCGGCGGCGGTGGACGCCGTAGCGCCACTGCTCGCGAAGGTGGACGACGCGACCCTGCGGCGCCAGTACGCCGAGAAGCTCGTGGCGGACCGGGTGGGGGTCTCCCTGGCGGTCGTCGCGGCCAAGGTCGAGCAGGCCGGCGGCGACGTGCCCGGCATCAGCGAGCCGCCCAGGCGGGGGACGGGTCGAGCCGGTGGCGGGGGCCGGCCTCGAGGGGAGGCTCGGCGTGGCGGCACTTCCCGACCGGACCGTGAGGTCGAGCAGCGGAGGCGCCAGGTCGCGCTCGAGCGCGACGTCCTGTCGATCGCGCTGCAGCGCCCTGAGCTGCTGCCTGAAACCTGGTTCGAGCTCGAGTCCGACGACTTCACGCACGAGGTCGCGCGCGCGGTGTTCGATGCGCTCCAGGCCGCCGGTGGGCCGGGCACCGTCGTGTCGGCGGTGCTCGAGGCGGCGCCCGACGACGAGCTGCGTGGCAAGCTGCGCGAGCTGGCGTTGCGCGAGGTCGAGGTCGACCCGGATGAGCCGCATGTGCACGTCCTGGTCAAGCGCCTCGTCGCGCGGCGACTCGAGGAGCGCATCGAGACCAGACGGGGCGCGGTGCGCACGATGAACTACACGACCGACCCCGACGCCTACCTGCAGGCGAGCCGGGAGCTCGAGGCGCTCGAACGCACCCGGCGGGAGCTGCTGGGCCGTGACTGAGCGCCACGATCTCGACGCCGCGGCACGTCGCGTCGCGGACCGGCTGAAGCGACGAAAGCGCGCCCTGGAGCGCCGCAACCCGCTCAACGACCTCGATGGCTACCGCGAGCGGTTCCGCGAGGTGGTGGCGTTGGAGGCCGAGCTGCGTGACCTCACCGCTGGACGTCGGGGCCCGCCCGACTGACCGCCCGACCGACGGCCCGACTGACCGCACGCGCGTGAGCGAGGACCGATCCCGAGCGGGTTCGGCCAGCGGGCGCCGCCGGGCGCCGTTAGCATCGCCAGAGCGGCCGGCCGACGATCGTCGGCCGGCGGCACGGAGGTACCGGTGGCGACCGACCACGTGAAGACGCAGGCGGCGCGGACCGAGCGCGACAAGTCCACGGCGCACGTCCTGTCCATCGGTGATCCCGAGGCACTGGCCACCTCCGACGAGCTGGCCGAGCTCGTCGAGGCCGGCCGGGACCGCGGGTTCGTCACCTCGGCCGAGCTCGAGGAGTTCCACGAGCACACGGGGCTCAGTGACGTGCCGTCGCTGCGCCGTCACCTGAAGCGCGCGGGCGTGCCGGTCCTGGAGATCGAGAACGGGCGGGCTGACGCGGTCGAACCGTCGCGACCCGACGTGATGAGTTCGGACCCGGTGCGCGTCTACCTCAACGAGATCGGCCAGGTGTCCCTGCTCTCGGCCGAGGAGGAGGTCGACCTCGCCAAGCGGGTCGAGGCGGGTCGGCAGGCGGCGCGGCTGCTGGACTCCGAGCTGCCGCTGACGCCCGACGTCCGGGTGAAGCTGCGGCGGATGGAGCGCAACGGCGAGCAAGCCAAGGCCCACCTGGTCGAGGCCAACCTGCGGCTGGTCGTCTCCATCGCCAAGCGTTACAACGGCCGCGGCTTGACCTTGCCCGACCTGATCCAGGAGGGCAACCTCGGGCTGATCCGTGCCGTCGAGAAGTTCGATTTCACCCGCGGGTACAAGTTCTCCACCTACGCCACCTGGTGGATCCGCCAGATGATCAGCCGCGGGATCGCTGACCAGTCCCGCACCATCCGGATCCCGGTGCACATGGTCGAGACCCTGAACAAGATCGCACGCACCGAGCGCCAGCTCGTGCAGAACCTCGGGCGCGAGCCGACCATCGACGAGGTCGCACAGGCGCTCGAGCTGACTGCCGACCGGGTCGCGGAGCTCAAGGCGCTCGAGGTCGACCCGACGTCGCTGGACCTGCCCATCGGCGAGGACGGCGACGCGTCGCTGGGGGAGCTGGTCGAGGATTCCAACGCGGTGGTGCCGGTCGACCACGCGGCGTACCTGTTGCTGCAGACCCAGCTCGGTGAGCTGCTGGACGAGCTCAACGACCGGGAGCGGCGGGTGATCGAGATGCGCTTCGGGGTGGGCGACGGCGAGACCCATACGCTCGAGCAGGTCGGCCAGGCGCTGGGGCTGACGCGCGAACGGATCCGTCAGATCGAGGCCAAGGCGCTGGCCAAGCTGCGCCACCCGTCGTTCGCGGACAGCCTCCAGGGCTACCTCCAGGAGTGAGCCGACGGCCCCTTCCGCTGGTCGCGTGTGCCCTCTAGCGTCCTCGGTGGCCTGGGAGGTGGGTGTGAGCGAGTCGTTGCGCGGGCGGCTCATCGTGGCGGCGCCTGACCTCGAGGATCCGAACTTCGAGCACACGGTGATTCTCATGCTGGCGCACGACCAGCACGAGGGTGCACTGGGCGTGGTGGTGAACCGCCCCAGCGAGGTGGCGATGGTCAGCGGGCTGCGCGGGTGGGACCGGCTGGCGGCACCCCCGCGGCACGTGTTCGTCGGTGGGCCGGTCGAGCAGACCGCGGTCATCGGGCTGGCGCGCACCCGCGCCGACGGCGACGGGGTCGAGCCAGTCGTCGACGGGGCCGGGGTGCTGGATCTGGCGCTGGCGCCGGAGGACCTGGGCGCCGACGTGACCTCGATCCGGGTGTTCGCTGGCTACTCGGGCTGGTCGGCCGGTCAACTCGAGCTGGAGATCCTCGCGGGCGGCTGGTTCGTCATCGAAGCCGAGCCCGACGACCCGTTCAGCGACGAGCCGGAGGAGCTGTGGAGCCGGGTCCTACGCCGTCAGGGCGGCCTGTTCCGCACCGCGGCCGAGGACCCGTCACTGAACTGACGGGCACGTCCTGAGCATCCGGAGGCGCCCCGCCCCGGTCCCTGTCACACCCCCCGTCCAGACTCGAGGTGTGGAGTTCCAGACATGCCGTTCCAGATATGTCGTTTCCAGACATGTCGTTCTGGGACGCGATGGGAAGGCACCCAGGTGGACAGGACCCCCGTCCAGCCGACGGATGGCACGTCGGCGCGCAACGCTGCCCAGGCGGAGCTGCCGTTCACCGCCTCGGACGAGGATCCCATCACGTTCGCACTGACCGCACGTGCGCGCCGCCAGGTCGCCCCGGAGTCCCTGCCGCCGCTTGAGGTCGTGCCGGAGCCCGTCCACGAGCCCGACGCCGAGCACGGCTTCGAGCACGGCTTCGAGGACGACCCCACGGACACGCGGCCGGCACGGGCCCGGGCGCTGCATCGAGCCGGCCTCTCGGTCCAGGCAGTCGCGACCGAGCTGGATGTGGACCAGGTCCTGGCGCGCGCATGGTGCGGCGACGTGGCCGGCTCGGCCCGCACATCGCGACGGCGGGTCGTCGCACTGGAGCCGGCGCTTCGCGAGGAGCCCGTACCCAACCCCCGGCTGACCCGGGCGTGGCGGGTGTACGAGGAGCGACGGGCCGAGGCGCGCCACGACATCGCCGAGCTCCTGGCAGCCGACGTCGCCTTTGCACGCGGCCTGGGCCTGGTCACGGGGCTGGCCGAGCTGACGCCTCACGCGGCGATCGTCGGGACACGGGACCGCCAGATCGGAGCTGCCGTCGTCCGCTGGCTCCAGCACCACGCGGGCGTGGACGAGCACCGCATCCGGGTCGTGCTCCAGCTCGGTCCCGAGGTTGCCGGCGATAGCGCCAGCTACGAGTGGCGGCGCGCCCTTGGCCTGCCAGCCGACCGCTTCAGCGTCACCCGCTGGCGTCTCGCGCCGGCCCGGGATGCGGTGCAGGCCCTGATCCGCGTGGCCGATCCGACGTTCGCCGGCACGTTGGCGGGTTGGCGCGACGCGCTGCTGGCGGCGACCGCGGGTCCGTTGGCCGGGTGACCGGCGGCCGTAGGCTCGGGTCCGTGGAGACGTGGGTACGAGCGGCCAGGGCGGACGATGTCATCGACGTGCCGTTCACCGAGGCTGTCGGGCCCGATGGTCCCGTGCTGCTCACGCGCCTGCCCGATGGTGAGGTGGTGGCGTTCGAGGCCGCGTGCCCGCACACGTTCCAGCCCCTGCGCCGGGGCGAGCTGACGGCTGACGGGTGCATCGAGTGCCCCATCCACTTCTACCGCTACGACGCGCGGACCGGTCGCAACGTCTTCCCCGACATCGACGTGACCGACACGCCCCTGACCCGGTACCTGACCCGCGAGACCGGCGACGGCTGGATCGAGGTCGGCCGGGTGATCACGACGTAGGCCATTGACATCGCGTAGAACGCACCCATCCCACCTGGCTCCGTAGGCTGGCTGGGTGAACCGTCCACTGCACGTCGCGCTGGTGAGCGGCCCGGACGCCGGGCATGCCTTCCCGGTGATCGCGATCGCTGTTGCACTGCGGGACCGCGGACACGACGTGCTGGTCGCCACCGGCACGCAATGGCAGGACGACCTGCGCGACGAGGGGCTCGCGTTCATCGAGATCCCGCTCCTGGCGCCGACGCCGCGGGACGCCGATGTCGGGTACCGGCTGTGGCAGCGGGCCGGCCAGATGGCGGGCCCGCTGGCTGATCGGCTGGAGGCGTTCGCGCCCGACGTCGTGGTCGCGGACACGCTCACGCGGGCCGGTGGCTTCGCGGCCGACCTGCTGGGAGTCCCCTGGATCGAGATCGCGCCGCACTTCCTGTACGACCCGGACCCGCTCGTGCCTCCGATCGGACTGGGCGCGGCACCGGCGCGCGACCCCTTCCGCCGGCTCAACCAGGCGAGCATCCGCCGGCAGCAGGCGGCTTCGGTCGCGCGGGGCGACGAGCTGGCGGCTCAGGTGCGAGCGGAACTCGGTCTGAGTGGCGATGGGCGCCCCATCGGCCGGCTCCTCGCGACGTTGCCGGTGCTCGAGCCGGTGCGCGCCGCGTGGCCGGGCCGGACGTTCGTCGTGGGTCCGCTGGCTTGGGAACCCTCGTCATGGCCGGAGCTCGAGCCGCCGGTCGGAACCGGTCCACTCGTGCTGGTCAGCGACAGCACGGCCAGCGATGTGGACGGGAGCATCGCTGCCACCGCGCTGTCGTGGTTGGCCGACGTGACCGATGTACGTGGGGTGGTCACCACCTCGCAGGATCTGGACCCGATCGTCGGGCGAGTGGTGGTGGGTCGTGGCCGCCACTCGTCGTTGCTGCCGCACGTCGACCTGGTCGTGGCGACCGCTGGGCACGGACTGGTCACCAAGGCGCTGGCCGCGGGCGTCACCCTGGTGCTCGTGCCGCTGCACGGCGACCAACGCGAGACGGCCGCGAGGGTTGCGCGCGCCGGTCTCGGCTGGCGCGTGCCGAGGCAGGGTCTGGATCCCGAACGGCTCGGGGCAGCCGTGCGCGCGGCCCTCGGTGACCACGCCGCGCGACGCCGCGCCGGACGGGTGGCGGCGGAAGCGCTCCGACTCGGCCCCGCTCGCGCGGCGACCGCGGTCGAGAACATGATCGCCGCAACCGACCCCCGTTGAGGCGTCGAAGCCGGGCTCAGCCGGCTCGTCGCCGATGCCCTGCGTGGGGTCGGTGTTCACGCCACGTGCTCGGGCCAGTCCGGTAGCGCGCCCGCGTCGATGCCCGCGGGGATGATCGCCGTCCCGTAGCAGAACACCTCGGTGTTGGGCGCGCGGCGACCGCCGATGTCGGTCATCGCGTACCGGACGTTGACGACCGCGCTGGCGCCCAGCTTCCCGGCCTGCTCGAGCATCCGCAGGCGTGCCTCTCGCCGGCCGCGCGTGAGCAGCTTCTGGTACGAGCCGACCTCGCCCCCGACGAGGTTTCGAAGGCTTGCCAGGAACGTCTTGAAGTAGTCGGTCGCCACGACGACCTCGCCGTACACGACCGTGCCGGTCGTGCCGTCGATGCCCGGGATGCGCGCGACGTCGACGACGGGGAAGCGTGCCAACGCCGACTCGCGCTGGTCGAGCTGCTTGAAGTGGCGTCGCTCGGCGACCTGCCCGAACACGAACCCCAGGACGATCAGCGCCGCGACGGCGATGAGAGTTCCCCCGTCACCGATCGACCGGGCGGATCGTGACGGCGGTGCCGTACGCGTACAGCTCGGCAGCACCTCCCGCGACGGCCGAGGTCGTGAAGCGGACGTTGAGGATCGCGTTCGCGCCGAGCTGGTCCGCCTGCGAGGTCATCCGCTCCACCGCCTGCCGACGGGACTCGGTCATCAGCTCGGTGTAGGCCTTGAGCTCGCCACCGACCAGGTTCTTCAGCCCGGCGCCGATGTCGCGCCCGATGTTCTTGGCACGGATGGTGTTGCCCTGAACCAGCCCCTTGAGCTCGACCACCTCGTGGCCGGGGACGTACTCGGTGTTGACCACCAGCACGCTGATGCCTCTCTGCCGTGGGGTGGGGACGGTAGCGGTCGGCGGCGCGTCGAATGGCCGCGCGTGGGGTGGTCAGTAGTCTCGCCGGGCCCGTCACCACACCGCTGGAGCCTGCTGTGTTCGCCATCACCGCAACCTCGATCTCGCCTGACGACCCGCTGTCCGGGCTGACCCTCGGCGAGCATCCGGACCCTGAACCGGCTGACGGGTGGGAGGTCGTCGAGGTCCGTGCAGCCTCGCTGAACCACCACGACCTGTGGAGCCTCCGTGGTGTGGGGATGACCGAGGACCGCCTGCCGATCGTGCTGGGGTGCGACGCGGCCGGCGTGACGCCGGACGGCCGCGAGGTGATCGTGCACAGCGTCATCGCCGACCCGGAGGGCGACGAGACGCTGGACCCGGGGCGTTCGATCCTGTCCGAGGAACACGATGGCACCTTCGCGGAGCGGGTGGCGGTGCCCCGTCGGAACCTGATCGACAAGCCGGCGGGGATGAGCTTCGAAGAGGCGTGCTGCCTGCCGACCGCGTGGCTGACCGCCTACCGGATGCTCTACACGCAGGGCGAGCTGCGGCCCGGGGACCGCGTGCTGATCCAGGGAGCGGGGGGAGGGGTGGCCACGGCCCTGCTGTTGCTGGCTCGCGCGGGAGGACTGCACGTCACGGTGACCAGCCGCGACGAGGACAAGCTGGAACGTGCCGCAGAGCTGGGGGCGCACGTCACCGTGCTGTCGGGGCAGCGTGTGCCACAGCGTGTCGACGCGGTCATGGAGACGGTCGGCAAGGCGACCTGGGCCCACTCGCTGCGCGCGCTGGAGCCGGGCGGTGTGATCGTGGTCTCGGGGGCCACGACGGGTGCCGACCCCGATCCGGAGCTGACCCGCGTGTTCTTCAAGCAGCTTCGCATCATCGGGTCGACCATGGGGACCAGGCGGGAGCTGCAGAAGCTGGTGGCGTTCCTCGACGCCACCGGCGTGCGCCCGCTGATCGACGACACCTATGACCTGGCCGACGCCCGAACCGCCTTCGAGCGCATGGACCAGGGCACCCTGTTCGGCAAGCTGGTCCTGCGCCCCTGACCGCTGTCACAGCCCGGTGCGAGACTGGCGGGTGGCGGCGTGAGGAGGAGGATTCGTGGGGTACCGAGGCAAGCTGGACGAGCGCGCCAGCGCCCGTGAGTTGCGGGCGCAGGGTGAGCTTCGCCAACAGCAACGCGGACATCATCGCGTTCTACTGCCGCTGGCTACGCACGTTCTTCGACATCGATGAGTCGAGGCTGCGGCTGCACCTGTACCTGCACGAAGGTCTCGATCTCCGCGCGGCCGTGGAGCACTGGTCCAACATCACCGGTATCCCCTCCGACCAGTTCACCAAGCCCTATCGCGCGAAGGCAGACGGGTCCGTCCGCCGCACGAAGCACGAACACGGATGTGCGCACGTCGTCTACAGCTGCACGTACACGATCCGAGCCATCAAGGGGATGATGGCGGCCTTGTTGCAGGCGCCCACGGTCGGGGGTGTCGAAGGATGAGTGGCTCCGGGGGTGGGACTCGAACCCACAGCCTTGGCATTAACAGTGCCCTGCTCCGCCGGTTGAGCTACCCCGGATCGTCCGACCCCGAGCGGGGTCGGCGGACGAGTGTAGCGGTGCTAGCGTCGGCACCGGACGAACGCGTTCCCGCACCCACCTCCAGGAGACCCCTCGGATGCCGTACCGCGACCTCGTGATCATCCCTGACGACACGACCGGCGTGATGGCCAGGATCGGCAAGGCGCTGGCCGACCACGACATCAACATCGAGGGCCTGAGCGCCTTCACCGGCCAGGGCAAGGGTGTGATCCACGTGCTCGTCGACGAGCCGGAGAAGGCCCACAAGGCGCTGGCCGAAGGCGGTTTCGACGTCAAGGCCATGCGTCGCGTCGTGATCATCGACGTCGAGGACGAGCCGGGCGTGCTCGGCACCATCTCGCAGAAGCTGGCCGATGCGGGCATCAACATCCAGCAGGCCTACGTCGCCACGGGCACGGCCACGGCCACGCGCCTGGTGCTCGCGGTCGATGACGTCGATCAGGCCAAGAGGGTCCTCGACCTCGAGTCCTGACGAGCCGGTCAGCCGACGTGCTCGAGCCCCAGCATCAGCGCGCGTGCCGTGAGTCCGAACGCGAAGAACGCGCCCCACGCGATGCCGACGAACTCCTGCCGCTCACGCCGCAGCCCTGCGAGGCGGCCCCCGACGATCGCGATCAGCGGGAACAGGGAGCCGTAGAGGTAGTGCAGCCAGGCCAGGCTCTGGCCGGGCACGAGGATGCGGCGTCCCATGATCAGCAGGACGATGCCGACCACGATCTGGGCGATCAGGACGTTCTCGGTCCAGTGCAGCAGCGCGCGGAACGCGGCCGGCTCCTCCTCGCGCCGCAGGAGCTTGAGGGTCAGCCCCCACAGCGCCATCGCGAGGAACAGCGCCGGGATGGCATAGCCGGCGTACAGGTGGATCGTGTCCAACGTGGCTTGCTCCTCGGTGCCTACGGCTGGCTGGCCGGCTCGGGGACGCTCGGCTCGTCGCCCAGTCGCTGCGCGAAGCGGTAGGCCGCGAACCCGGTCAGCGGGGGAAGCACGATCGCCGCCACCCGCAGGATGCCGGTGATCGCCTGGAGCGAGGTCGCCGTGTCCGCCGCGATCACGTCGTTGCTGCCCGCGACGAAGATGACCAGCAGGAACGTCAGCGCGCCTGTCCCCAGCCCTGCGCGCGCCGGCACGTCCCGGGCCCGCTGGAGCAGGTGGTGCTCCGCCTGGTCCCTGGTGACGAACCGCGACTCGAACCACGGGTAGATGCCGACGAGCGTGAAGACGATCCCCGGCAGCACCACGCCCGGGATGAAGGTCGACGCGATCGTGACCCCGAACACCGTGAACTCGATCGGGGGCCACAGGCGCAGCAGGCCCTCGAGCCAACCCATGTACCAGTCGGGTTGAGCGGGGGCGAACACCGAGAACGGTTCGTACGGCCCGTACAGCCACACCGGGTTGATCTCGAACAGGCCGCCGAGCAGGGTCAGGATCGCGATCGTGAACGCCAACAACGACAGCGAGATCATCGTCTGGGTCGGGAACAGCGGCTCGCCCACGACGTTGTCGTTGCGGGCGCCGGGACCCGGTTTCTGCGTGTGGCGCTGGCGCACGAGGATGGCCAGGTGGGCCCCGACCAACCCCAGCAGACCGGCCGGGATCAGCATCACGTGCATGATGTGCAGCCGGCCCAGCGCGTCGGTGCCCGGGTACTCGCCCCCCAGGCCCAGGAAGCCGAGCAGCGGGCCGAGGAAGGGCACGCCGAGGAGCACCGAGTAGCCGATCCGCAGCCCGGTCCCCGACAGCAGGTCGTCAGGCAGCGAGTAGCCGGTGAAGCCCGCGCCGAACGCCAGCAGCAGCAGGCCGACGCCGATCACCCAGTTCAGCTCGCGCGGCTTGCGGAACGCCCCCGTGAAGAACACCCGCAGCATGTGGACGACGATCGCCGCGACGAACACCAGCGCGGCCCAGTGGTGGACCTGGCGCATCAACAGTCCGGCCCGGACCTCGAAGCTCAGCCGCATCGTGGAATTGAAGGCGGCGGAGACCTCCGTCCCCTGCAGCGGGACGTACGGGCCCTCGTAGATCACCGAGCGCGCGCTCGGCGTGTAGAACAGCGCCAGGAACGTCCCCGTGAACAGCAGGACGACGAGGCTGAACAGGGCGATCTCGCCCAGGAGGAACGACCAGTGCGCAGGGAATGCCTTGCGGAGGTACTTCCTGCCTCCACCGGCCAGCCGCAGGCGGTCGTCCAGCCAGCGTGCGAGCGCCTCGATCGGCCCGTCGCGGTGCGTGCGGTCGGAGGTGCCCGAGGGCATCAGGCTTCCTCCACGATCGGTTCGTCGGTCAGGTTCCAGAAAGTCGGGCCGACCGGTGCCTCGAAGTCGCCCAGCGCGACCAGGAACCCGTCGTCGTCCACGCCGATCGGCAACTGTGGCAGCGGGCGGGCGGCGGGTCCCGAGATCGGTACGGCGCCCCGGGTGACGTCGAACGTCGACTGGTGGCAGGGACACAGCAGCTCGGCGGCCGAGGCGCGGTACAGCCCGACGGGGCAGCCCGCGTGCGTGCAGAGCTTGCTGTAGACGACCAGGTTCCCGACGGTGGCTGGCGACCCCGGCGGTAGGTCCATCGCGTCCTGGCGGAGCCCGATCAGCACCGCCTGCGAGTCCGCCTGTTCCTCGACGGTCCGGGCGCCCTCGGGGAACACCGTGACGATCTGGTCCGGGCCGACGTCGTCGGGACGGATGGGCGCTCCGGTTGGCAGCACCAGCCGTGCGCCCGCGCGCCAGGAGGTGGTGAACAGCTCGTTCTCCGGCCCCGGGCCCAGCGAGCGCAGCGGGATCAACAGGGCGAGTCCGAGCGACGCGCCAGCGCCCATCAACAGCTTCACCAGGAACGATCGCCGCGCCAGCCCCCCGCCGACGGTCTCGTCGTACTCGGCCTCGAATGCCTCCCTGGACTCCCTGGGCGACCGCATCATCGGCCGATCCTCGACGACCTGCGGCTCGTCGAGGATCACCTTTGCCCACAGCCCGATGCCGGCGCCGACACCTGAGAACGCAACGAACAGCAGGACCCCCTCGAGCTGGGTCTGCCCGCCCTGGATGTACACGACGAACAGGCCGATCGCCGCCAGGATCGCGACGAAGAACGTGGTGGCGGCCTGGCGGGCGGCCCGATCCGTACGGGCGTGCCGCTGCTCCCACTGGTCCACCTGGCGGTCGCTCACGGCGGGTCCTGTGCGTGCTCACCGAGCAGGTAGATCATGAGCAGCAGCAGCCCCATCCCTACGATCCACGCGATCGCGCCCTCGGACACCGGCCCGCTGCGCCCGACCTGGGCCCCACCGGGCGCCGCCCGCTCACGCAGGTCCAACACCCACGCGGTCACGGCCTCGACGTCGTCCTCGGTGTAGATGTCGGTGCCGAACACGGGCATGCGGCCCGGCCCGATGCGCACCGCCTCGGCGATCTCGATCGGCGACGCCTCGTCCAGCGACGGGGCGAGGTCGCGCTGACCGACGGCGATCCCGGCGGCGGTCGGACCGTGGCACGCCGCGCAGTTCTGGACGAACAGCTCACGGCCACGCGCGAGGTCAGCGGTCCGGGGCTCGATCCGGGGGATGTCGGGTCCACCGGTGCGGATGGCTCGGTCGTAGAAGGCGAGAACGGCATCGCGCTGAGCCGCGGTGAGGTGTGGCTCGGACCGCTGGACGCGGTTGCTCGCGTCCTCCAGCGGCATCCGTCCCGTGCGGATCACGAAGTCGATGGCGGCGGTCCCAGCCGCGCGGATGTCGGGGCCCTTGTCCTGCATACCGCGGCCGAGCTCGCCGTGGCACAGGGCGCACTGCGTGGCCCAGATGCCCGCGCCCCGGTCGACCTCGGTCTCCTGGGCGCCCGCACGCCCTCCGAGGGCGGCCTGGAGCGTCACCGCGGCGAGCAACGTCCCGAGCCCGACCACGGCGATCCGGTGCAGACGGACTCGGCCGGCGCGCACGCGGTCCTCCAGCGGTCGTGTCGTCCCAGGGTCGCGCACGTCACCGTCGGTCCATCGCGCTCGACGCGCTGTCGAGGAACCGGAGCAGCTCCATCGGCAGCGGGAAGATGAGCGTGGAGTTCTTCTCGGCCGCGACCTCGAGCATGGTCGAGAGGACGCGGAGCTGCATGGCCCCCGGTGCCTCGGCCATCACGGTCGCCGCCTGGGACAGCCGCTTGGCGGCCTCGAACTCACCCTCGGCGTGGATCACCTTGGCGCGCCGGTCGCGCTCGGCCTCGGCCTGGCGTGCCATCGCGCGCCGCATCGACTCGGGCAGCTCGACGTCCTTGACCTCGACCAGCGTGACCTTGACCCCCCACGGGTTGGTGAGCTCGTCGATGACGGACTGCAGGCGGTCGTTGATGTCGTCGCGGTTGATCAGCAGCTCGTCCAGATCCACCTGGCCCACGATCGAGCGCAGCGTGGTCTGGGCGACCTGGCTCGTGGCGAACAGGTAGTTCTGGACGTTGACGATCGCCGCCACGGGCTCGGTCACGTTGAAGTAGGTCACGGCGTTGACCCGGACCGTGACGTTGTCCTTGGTGATGACGTCCTGGGGCGGGATGTCCATCGTGACGGTCTGGAGGTTGACCTTGACCATCTTGTCGATGATGGGGACGATCAGGAACAGACCGGGTCCCTTGGGGCCCATCACGCGCCCGAGGCGGAAGATCACGCCCCGTTCGTACTCGTTGACGATGCGGACGGACGAGGCCAGGATGATGAGGATGACGACCAGCGCCATCCCGATACCGACTGCGGCGCTCACGGGTGCTCCTCGGTAGCGGATGGATGTGCGGGTTGCGGTGCCGGGCGGACGATCAGTGACGTGGAGTCGACCGCGACGATCTGGACCTCGTCGCCGGCGGCCAGGGTGCGGTCGTCCTCGTCGCGCAGCCGCCACCACGTGCCGTCGAGCCGAGCCCGTGCGTGGTCGAGGTCGGCCCGTTCGACGGTCACGCGCCGCCCGACGTACTGCTCGACGATACCGGTGACGGGCCGGGTGCGGGTCGCGGCCGCGAAGCGGGTGATGACGAGGCCGAGGCCGGCGACCACCAGCGTGGTCGGGACCAGCACCCACGGATCCACGCCGATGCCGGTGGGCCGCTGGAACAGCAGCAGGCCGCCGACGATCAGCGAAACGGTGCCACCGGCGGCCATGACACCGATGCCGGGCACGAAGATCTCGCCCACGAACAGGGCGATGGCGAGCAGGATCAGCGCCACGCCCGCGATGTTCACCGGGAGCACGCTCAGGGAGAACATGGCCAGGACCAGCATGATGACGCCGACGGTGCCGCCGGCCCCCACGCCCGGGTTGGCGAACTCGTACAGCAGCGCCAGCGTCCCGATCGAGATGAACAGGAACGCCAGGTTGGGGTCGGCGATCCGTTGCAGCACCTCGCGGACCCACGACAGGTCGAGCTCGACG
>DASWKO010000155.1:0-1788 GCA_036396595.1 Nitriliruptorales bacterium
CGAGGACGTGAGGCTCGACGGCGACCTGGTGTGGGTGGACGGCGACCACCTCGCGATGGTGCTGCCGGGCGTGCCGCGCCGCGCCGCGCTCTCGACCTTCCACGACGGCGACGCCGCGGACGCGCTGCGGCGAGGTGCCGACCGGTCGGAGCGCACCCGCGTCCACGACCCCGCGGGGCTGGCCACGGCGGCGCTGGTCTACGACCTGCCGGCGGGTGGGACACGCCGTGTGCTGGCACCCATGCTCCCGGGTGGCGAGCAGGCGGGCAGCGTCCGCGACCGGGCCGTGTCCGCCCGGGGGCGGGCCGTGTCCGCCCGCAGCGCCCACGACATCGCCCAGACCTGGAAGGTGCCGCTGCAGCGGGGGATGCGGGTCGAGCTGCCCGATGCGAGCCTGCAGGAGGCGGTCGATGCCAACCGGGCGTTCCTGCTGGTTCTGCACGACCCGGGCTCCATCACGCCGGGCCCGTTCACCTACCACCGGTTCTGGTTCCGGGACGCGGCCTACATGTCGGTGGCGCTGGACAGGTGGGGCCTGCACGAGGAGGCGGCGGACGTGCTGCGCGCGTTTCCCGAACGCCAGCGTGCCGACGGGTTCTTCTACAGCCAGTGGCGGGAGTGGGACGCCAACGGCTCGGCGATCTGGGCCATCGCCGAACACCATCGGCTGACCCGCGACCCCGGGTTCCTCCCGCCGCTGGGGAAGGCGGTCGATCGCGGTGCGCGCTGGATCGCCCGGAAGCGGCGCGAGCGCGGGCGTGACGACGAGATCCTGCGCGGGCTGCTGCCTCCGGGGATCTCTGCGGAGCACCTGGGTCCCTTCGACGTGTACTACTGGGACGATTTCTGGTCGCTGCGCGGCCTGCTCGACGCGGCCTACATCGCCGACCAGGTGGGCGCGGTCGAGGCCGCCGCGGACTTCCGCGCCACCGCCGTCTCCTTCCGTCGCGACATCCTCCGGTCGATCGAGCTGGCCACGCGACGGCTGGGGTGTCGCGCCATCCCCGCCGGCCCTCGCCGGGGTGAGGACCAGGGGATGATCGGGTCACTGGTCGCGTGCGAGCCGTTGCGGCTGCTGGACGCGGACGACCCCCTGATCGAGGGCACGGCTGATCTGATCCGCGAGCGGTTCTGCTACGGACCGGCGTTCTTCCACGGCATCGCGCACACCGGGTACGGCACCTACCTCACGCTGCAGCTCGCGGCCGTGGAGCTGGAGAACCACGACCCCCGCGCGTGGGAGCGGCTGCGCTGGCTGGCCGACGCCGCGACACCGACCTGGACCTGGCCCGAGGCGATCCACCCGCGGCTGGGCACCGGCTGCATGGGCGACGGCCACCACGGCTGGGCGCTGGCCGACTTCCTGTCGCTGATCCGCCAGGTGCTGGTGCGCGAGCGCCGCGACGGTCGCGGGCTCGAGCTGCTCGGCGTACTGCCTCCGGAGTGGAGAGGCGAGCCGCTGGCCGTCCACGACGCCCCGACCCACCACGGCACGATCAGCTACCGCGTCCGGTGGGAGGACGACGTCGCGGTCCTGACGTGGTACCTGCGGGGAGCGGGCGAGGAGGTCGAGCTGCGTGCGCCCGGCCTCGATCGCAACTGGGTGACCACCGAGTCGAGCGGCGAGGTCCGGCTGAGGTCCGGCTGAGGCCTGGTGGCTGCTCGGAACAGTGACATCCCCTACCGTGCGCTGCGAGCGTGAAGGAGGCCGAGGTGGCAGGGGTGCTCTACGAGCGTGATGGGGCGGTCGGGCGGGTGACGCTGAACCGGCCGGAGAAGCTCAACGCG
>DASWKO010000156.1:0-4329 GCA_036396595.1 Nitriliruptorales bacterium
CCCCCGCGACCATCGTCTCGCGCGCACCGATCGTGTAGCGGACCGACACCCCGGAGCGCTGGTTGACGTGGCTGCTCTCGCGCAGCTCGCGCACCAGCTCGGCCAGCACCTCGTCGAGGTAGGCCGGCACGCGCACCTCGACCCCTGCTGGAGGCGGGGTGGCCTCCTGGTGGACGATCGCGATCTCGTCCTCGGGACGGCGCGGGTAGTGGGTGCGGACCTGGTGGCCGAACCGGTCCTTCAGCGGCGAGATGATGCGGCCACGGTTGGTGTAGTCGTCGGGGTTCGCGGTGGCCACGAGCAGCAGGTCCAGCGGGAGCCGCAGCTTGTAGCCGCGCACCTGGATGTCGCGTTCCTCGAGCACGTTCAGCAGCGCGACCTGGATGCGTTCAGGCAGGTCGGGCAGCTCGTTGACCGCGAAGATCCCGCGGTTGGTCCGCGGCACCAGCCCGTAGTGGATGGTCAACTCGTCCGACAGGTAGCGGCCCTCGGCGACGCGGATCGGGTCCACGTCGCCGATGAGGTCGCCGACCGACGTGTCCGGCGTGGCCAGCTTCTCGGTGAAGCGACGATCGCGAGCGATCCAGGCGACCGGCAGGTCCTCGCCGTGCTCGGCCGCCAACTCGAGGCAGCGCCGGCAGGTCGGGTGGTACGGGTGACAGTTGATCTCGCAGCCGGCGACCGCGGGGGCCTGCTCGTCGAGCAGCTCGACGAGCTTGCGCACGATCCGGGTCTTGGCCTGGCCGCGCTCCCCCAGCAGGATCAGGTCGTGGCCGGCCAGCAGCCCGCGCTCGAGGGCGGGCAGCACGGTGTCGTCGAAGCCGATGACGCCGGTGACGAACGGCTGGCCCGAACGCAGCCGGTCGACGAGGTTGTCACGCAGCTCCTGCTTCACGCTGCGGTCCGGGTACCCGGAGGACCGCAGCTCGGCGAGGGTCGTCGCGAGGTTCATTGGCGCACCCTACGACACGCGGTACAGGTCCGTCGCCAGCGCCAGGGCGAGGTTGTCCATCAGCGCCCGGATGTTGGTCCGGCTGGCGGGATCGATCAGGTCGTTGCCGACCACGGTGAGGTGGTAGGCAGCGCCTTCGGGCCCGTGGACGGTGCCGGCGATGGACCGGACGTCGTCGAGGGTGCCCGTCTTGCCCGTGAAGCGCCCGTCGGCCGGGGTGCCGACGAGCCGGTTGCGCAGCGTGCCCTCGTGGCCCGCCACGGCCATCAACGTGCCCCAGGTCGCCGCGTTGCTCGAGGTGTACATCGCCGCCTCGAGCTGCGTGAGGAACCCGGCGGTCGAGCGGTTCGACCGCGACAGCCCCGACCCGTCGGCCAGGACGACGCCGGTCCAGTCCAGGTCCAGGTGGGACAGCGCCTCCCGGACCGCCCGATCGCCCGCAGCCCACCCGGCCTCGCCGACCGTGTGCAGCGCGACCGCGTGCAACAGCGTGTCGGCCATGTGGTTGTCCGAGCGCCGTACGGTGTGCCGCAGCAGCTCGGCGAGCGGGGGGCTGTCGACCTCGGCCAGGACGATGGTGCTCGGCGCGATCGGTCCGACCACCCGCGGCTCGGCGGCGACGGTGACGCCGCGCTCGTCGAGCAGGTCGCGGAGCACGCTCGCGGCGGTGAGGACCGGATCGTGCGACAGCTCGACCTCGAGGTCGTCGGTCGGCTCGTCGTAGCTGATCGTGAGCCCGGCCTCGGCGGTCAGCGAGGACACGTAGCGCGCGTCCAGGTCGTGGAAGTAGCGAGGGAACCAGCCCTCGGCCGCTGGCGAGGTCGCGTAGGCGCGCGGATCGCCGACGACAGCGCCCTCGACGTGGGTGATGCCCAGGGCAACGACCGCGTCGGCCAGACGCTCGAGCGGCGTGCGCGGGCGTGCCGGGTAGATCATCTGCCCGTAGAGAGGCGAGGCCAGGGCTGGGTCGCCCGAGCCCACGAGCACCAGGTCTCCGGTGAGCACGCCCTGGACCGGGACCGCCGTCGCGTGCAGCGCGGTCCGGAAGCGGTGGTCGGGCCCGAGCGTCTCGAGCGCGGCGGCCGCGGTCACCAGCTTCTGGGTGGAGGCCGGCAGGACGGCCACATCCGGACCGCGCTCGACGAGCGCGCGTCCGTGCTCGTCCACCACCGCCACCGTGAGGGTTCCCTGGACACCGGGGGCGGCGAGCAGGCCGTCGAGGGTCGCCACGAGCGCAGCGCGTCCGGCCGGGACCGGCGCCTCGTGGACCGCCGCCACCGGCGGTGGAGGCGGTGGCGCAGGAGGTGGCGGGCTCGGGATGGGCGTGACCGTGTGGTGCGGGACCGTCACGGTGGTGCCCGCTGCCGCGGACTCGTGCGCGGGAGCCACCAGGCCGGGGGCCGCCAGGGCGACCAGCCCGAGCACGGCGGCCACCGCCGCCGTCACCGTCAGGGGCGGCCAGCGTCGCCTGCGACGCCCCGCCACGAACTGCAGTTGCACCTTGCGCCTTCCCCGTCATCGACCGATCGTCGGTCGGGCGACCAGAGTACGTTGACCGACGAGCAGCCGATCGGGAGCGCACGTGGACACCGCCGCGGCCACGCACGTGGGCTACGTGCGTGGCCGGAACGAGGACGCCTACCTGCTGGCGCCCGACCGTGGGCTGTTCGCGGTCGCCGACGGCCTGGGCGGTCATCCTGCCGGTGACATCGCCAGCCGCATCGCCGTCCGGACCCTCGACGAGCGGTTGGACGCCGCCAGCCTGGGTGAGGACCCGGGCGGCAGCCTGGAGGCCGCGATCCACGCGGCGCACGAGGCGATCGCGGGCGAGACCCGCCGCAGCCCCGAGACCCACGGCATGGGCACGACCATCGTGACCGGCTGGAGCGACGGCCAGCGCCTCGTGCTGGCCAGCGTGGGCGACTCGCGCGCCTACCGGCTGCGTGACGGGACGCTGACCCAGCTCACGACCGACGACGTGTGGGAGGCCGCCTACGGTCGATCCCTGACGCAGGCGCTGGGCACCGGGGGGGAGATCGCCACCGAGGTGCTGGATCTGGACCTGCGGCCCGATGACCGGGTGCTGCTGTGCACCGACGGGCTGACCGACATGGTCGACGACGCGCTGATCGCCGACGTGCTCGGCGCCCCGATGGACGCGCAGGGCATCGTGGAGCGCCTCACCGCGTCCGCCCTCGACCACGGCGGCTACGACAACATCACCATCATCGCGCTCATCCCGGCGTAGTCGGGGCTCAGTTCGAGGCCTCGACGGCGTCGAGCAGGCCGCGGAGCTGGAAGCCCCGGCTGGGGTGGCGCAGCTTGGTGAGGGTCTTCTTCTCGATCTGGCGGATGCGCTCGCGGGTCAGGCCGAACTGGGCCCCGATGTCCTCGAGGGTGTGCTCCTCGCCGTCGATCAGCCCGTAGCGCAGCATCAGGACCGTGCGCTCACGGTCGGTCAGCGCGGCCAGGGCGCGCTCGACTTCGCGCTTGGTGAGCACGCCGGCGGCCATGACCTCGGGGTCGTCGGCCTCCTCGTCGGCGACCAGCTCGCCCATGGTCGCATCGCCGTCCTCACCGATGGGCTTGTCGAGGCTCGCCACGTCCTGGGCGGCGAGCTTGACCTCGCGCAGGCGGTCGAGGGTCAGACCGAGCTCGTCGGCGATCTCGTTCTCGGTCGGCTCGCGCCCCAGCGACTGCAGCAGCGCGAACTCGGCGTAGCGGATCTTGCCCATCAGCTCGTGCACGTGCACGGGCAGGCGCACCGTGCGGCCGGTGTTGGCCAGGCCGCGCTGGAGCGCCTGGCGGATCCACCAGGTGGCGTACGTCGAGAACTTGTAGCCCTTGGTGTGATCGAACTTCTCGACCCCGCGGATCAACCCGAGGTTGCCCTCCTGGATCAGGCTCAGCAGGTCCACGCCGCGGCCCCGGAACTTGCGGGCCACCGAGACGACCAGCCTGAGGTTGGCGCGGATCATGTGGTCCTTGGCGCGCTCGCCGTCCCGGCGGATGCGCTGGAGCAGTGCCCGCCGGCGTGGCGTGAGCTTGCGCCCGTCGTGCAGGAACTCCTCGGCGTACAATCCCGCCTGGTAGCGCTTGGCGAGGTCGACCTCCTCCTCGGGGGTGAGCAGGTCGGTGCGACCGATCTCGTTGAGGTACTGCCTGACCGAGTCGTTGGAGGCCGACAGCGGTCCGGCCTCGGGTCGATCGGCTTCCTCGGTGAGGTCGTCGACGACCTGGAGGTGGTTGTCGCGGGCACGCTGGGCGGTGTCATCGACCCACGAGTCGCCGTGGGTCAGAGGGTCGTACAGCTCCTGCAGCTCCGAGAGCAGCACGTACCCGCGACTGGCGCCGCGCTCGAACAGCTCGGTGATCGG
>DASWKO010000157.1:0-5285 GCA_036396595.1 Nitriliruptorales bacterium
GCCGAACGGCCCGTAGTACGGCAGGATCCCCGCGGTCACGCAGGCGTCGACCATGCGCGCCACCGTGTAGTGCCACAGATCCTGCTGCGCGGTCGCGCGGGTGCCGGCATCCAGGACCGGGTCGCCGGACCCGTCGATCCCCGGGTCCTGCCGCACCAGGTAGCCGGGGTGGCCACCGCCCACGCGCGTCGTCTTCATCCGGCGGTCGGCGGCCAGATCCGCGGGACCGAGCGACAGGCCCTGCATGCGGGGTGAGGCGAGGCAGATCTCCTCGACGTTGGCCACACCGCGGGCGGTCTCGAGGATCGCGTGCAGCAGCAGCGGCTGCTCGAGTCCCGCACGTGCTTCGAGCTGCGCCACCAGCCGGTCGGCGTAGTGGATGTCCTCGGCGCCCTCGACCTTGGGGAGCATGATGACCTCGAGCTGGTCGCCGATCTCGGTGACCAGCGTCGTGAGGTCGTCGAGCACCCAGGGCGAGTCCAGCGCGTTGACGCGGGTCCACAGTTGGGTGTCGCCGAAGTCGTTGTCCCTGGCGACCTGCACGAGCCCGTCGCGGGCCGCCTGCTTGTTCTCGACCTGGATCGCGTCCTCGAGGTTGCCGAGCAGCACGTCCACGCTCCCGATCATGTCGGGGACCTTGGCGACCATCTTCGGGTTCGACGGGTCGAAGAAGTGGATCATCCGCGAGGGCTTGAACGGGATCTCGCGGGGGGGCTCGGGGGCGCCGATCGCCAGGGGGCGGAAGAAGTCCTTGGGGCTGCGCATGCGGAGGTGCCTTGTCTTGGTGTACTGCGTGGGTGGAGGGAGCAGGCAAGGTTGCGGTCACGGTTACCGCGCCCGGGGCGTCGGCGCTTACCGTAGACCGCACGACGCGCGCCCCCGTGATCGGGCCGCACACCCGGACACGCCCCCACACCCGGACACGCCCCCACACCCGAGCACGCACCTGGAGCGGACATGCCAACCGAGGACTTCGGCCGCTACCTCGACGACTTCGAGGTCGGTGACGTCTACAAGCACTGGCCCGGCAAGACCATCACGCAGGCCGAGGACATCCTGTTCTGCTCGATCACGATGAACCAGCACCCGCTCCACAGCGACGACAACTATGCCCAGGCCGCCTCGCCCACCGGCCGGGCGATGGTCGTGGGCAACCTCGTGTACTCGGTGGTGCTGGGCCAGTCCGTGCCGGACGTGTCCGGCCGTGCGATCGCCAACCTCGAGATCGAGTCGCTCAAGCACGCCAACCCGACGTTCCACGGTGACACGATCTACTCGCAGACCGAGGTACTCGACAAGCGCGAGTCCCAGAGCAAGCCGGACCGGGGGATCGTGACGGTGAGGACGATCGGCTACAACCAGGACGGCACCGTGGTGTGCGAGTTCACCCGCAAGGTCCTGGTGCCCAAGCGCGGCCACGGCTTCGACGGCCACCCCGGCCGTCCCGAAGTGAGGGAGTAGGGTCCCCGGATCGTCGGTTAGCATCGGGGGACCCACTGGCAGGAGCGCCGGATGCAGTTGCGCGACGTGATGTCCAAGGACGTGCTCACCACGGCGCCGGGCGTGACCGTCTCCGGGGCGGCCAAGGCGATGACCGACCGCGGCGTGGGCTCGGCGTGCGTGCTGGCTGACGGTGTCCTGGTGGGCATCATCACCGAACGTGACGTCCTGCGGGCGGCTGCCTCGGGCAAGGATCTCACCGAGGAGCCGGTCAGCGCCTGGATGACCGAGAACCCCGACACCATCGACGTCGAGGAGCTGCCCTCCGAGGTGTCGCGCCGGCTGCAGAAGCAGGGCTACCGCCACCTGCCGGTCGTCGACGACAGCGGCGCTCTGGTCGGCATCGCCTCGATGCGCGACGTGTGGCAGTTCAGCTTCCTGCCGGCCGAGCCCGACGACATGACGCTGCGAGGCTGACCGAACACGCCCCCCCCGGCGCGATCGGCTGTGGCGTTGGCAGACACTGAGGTCGAGTGCCAGCCGCCGGTACCATCGCCGCGACGAGGAGGTGGAGCACCCGTGGCCGACCCCACCGACGAACTGACGCCTCCCGACCCGGTCGCGCCGCCGCGCGAGCCGGAGCTGGACGAGCGCAAGACCCGCATCCTGTGCGCGATCATCGCCGAGTACGTGAGCTGCGCCGAGCCGATCGGCTCGAAGCGCGTGGTCGAGATCGCTGCTCTGGACGTCTCCGCCGCCACCGTGCGCAACGAGATGTCCGCGCTCGAGGAGCTCGGCTTCATCAACCAGCCGCACACGTCGGCCGGTCGGGTGCCGACCGACAAGGGCTACCGGTTCTTCGTCGAGCAGCTCAAGATCCAGAGCCAGGGCGTCGTCGAGCCCAGGGTCGAGGTGGCCGAGCTGGTCGGTGAGGGCGTCGATCTGGAGGACGTCCTGCGCAAGACCACCCGGGTCCTGTCCCAACTCACCCATCTGGTCTCGCTGGTGGTCGCGCCGAGGGTGGACCAGACGCGGTTGAAGCTGGTCGAGCTGGTGGCCCTGTCCCCGCAGGCAGTGCTGGTGGTCATGGTGACCGACACGGGACGCGTCGAGAAGCGGCTGGTCGAGCTGCGCCAGCCGGTCCTGGAGATCGACGTCGACCGGGTCCGGCGGGCGCTGAACGACCGCGCCCGCGAGGAGCGTGTGCGCGACCTGGACGGGGTGCTGCGCGAGGTCACCGACGAAGCCCCGAACGAGCTGCGTGAGCTGCTGGCCGGGGTCGCCGGGGCCTTGACCCAGCTCGAGCAACCCGCGACCGAGAACATCTACGTCGGGGGTGCGGCCTCGCTGGCGGGTGAGTCGGCCATGCCGCGCGAGGATCTCAGCCGGATCCTCGAGCTGCTCGAGGAGCGCGTGACCCTGGCCCGGGTGATGGCCGAGATGAGCGACGACGAGCCCGTCGTCAAGATCGGTGAGGAGCACGAGGTGGAGGGCTTGCAGACCACGGCGCTCGTCGCCCGGCGCTACCGGTCCGTGAATGCCGGCTCGGTCGGCGTGCTGGGACCCACGCGCATGGATTACGCGGCCGTGCTGTCGACGGTCAAGGCCGTGGCGGACCATCTGCAGGAGACGCTCCGGCATGCCGATGGGACCGACTGACGTGGCTGCCGCCCTGTACGAACTCCTTGGCGTGTCCCGCGACGCGTCGGCGGACGAGATCAAGAAGGCCTACCGTCGCAAGGCGCGCGAGGTCCACCCCGACGCGGGCGGGAACGAGGAGCAGTTCAAGCAGGTCCAGCACGCCTACCACGTGCTGGGCGACGCCGAGCGCCGGGCGCGCTACGACCGGTTCGGCGACGACGGCTCGGGCCGGGCCGGGGTGCAGGGCGGGGAGCCGTTCGGCTTCGGCCGCGGCTTCGGCGGCATCGGTGAGGTGATCGATGCCTTCTTCGGAGGCAGTTTCGCTGGCGCGGGCCCGGGCAACGGCGGGCGCCGTGCGGCGCAGGCGGGGCGTGACGTGCTGGTCCACGTCGAGCTCACGCTCGAGGAGGTCGCGACCGGGGTCGACCGGAAGGTCGAGGTCGAGGTCGACGTGCTGTGCGATGCCTGCCAGGGCACGGGGTCGGCGACCGGCGCCGCGGCTGCGAACTGTCCGACGTGCGGCGGCAGCGGCTCGGTCCAACGGGTGGTGCGAACGGCTTTCGGCCAGCTCGCGACGGCGGCGACCTGTCCACGGTGCGAGGGAACCGGGGCGACCGTGCCGGACCCGTGCGCACGCTGCGACGGAGCTGGGCGGCGGCTGCAGAAGCGGACGATCACGGTCGAGGTACCGCCCGGCGTGGACGAAGGCGATCGGCTCCGCGTGGCTGGCGCGGGTGAGGCCGGACGGCTCGGGGCGGCCAGTGGCGACCTGTACGTCGAGCTGCACATCGAGGCCCACGATGTGTTCGAGCGGGAGGGGCGCGACCTGTGGTCCCAGCTCCGGGTGCCGTTCGTGCAGGCCGCCCTGGGCGCCGACCTCGAGGTCCCCCTGGTCGACGGCCAGACCGTCGAGGTCGCCGTGCCCCGGGGCGCGCAGCCGGGTGACGTGCTGACTCTCCGCAGCTCGGGCCTGCCCGCTCGTGGTGGAGGTCAGCGCGGCGACCTCAAGCTCAGGATCGAGGTTGCGGTCCCCACCGATCTCGACGACGAGCAGGAGGCCCTGCTGCGGGAGCTCGCCGAACGGCGGGGCGAGGACGTGCCCGAGCAGGGTCAGGGCCTGCTCGAGCGCCTCCGGCGCGCCTTCCGGTAGCCGCGTGCCCGACCCCTACGTCCACGTCACGCCGTCGACCTTCGACGCGCTCGCCGGTGGTGAGCAGGCCCCGCTGTCACCCGAGGACGACCACCACGTCCGACGCGTGCTGCGGCTCGGCGTCGGCGCCGATCTGGTGCTGTCCGACGGACGCGGGCGCGAGGCGCCTGCGCGGCTCACCGCCGAGGGCGTCGTTCTCACGGGCGACGTCGTGGTCGTGCAGGAGCGGTCACCACGGCTGCACGTCGTCCAGGCGCTGGCCAAGTCCCGCAAGGTCGACGAGGTCATCCGATCCGTGACCGAGCTGGGCGTGTCGGCGGTGACCGTCGTGGCGGCGGACCGCAGCGTGGTCGCGCTGAGCGGCCCCAAGACCCGCAAGGTCCAGGACCGGTGGCACAGCATCGCGCGCTCGGCGGCGGGGCAGTCCAGGCGGGCCCACCTGCCTGAGGTGCAGGGCCCCGTGAGCGTCGAGGAGGTCGCGGCCGGGGTCGGCGACAGGGTGGTCGGTCTGGTTGCGGAGGTGGCCGCCAGGACCGGTCTGCGGACCGCGCTGATGGGAGCGGGCAGGGTCGCGGATCCCCACGAGGTCCGCATCGCGATCGGTCCGGAGGGTGGATGGAGCGATGACGAGCTGGCCGTGTTCGATGGCGCCGGGTGGGTCGCGGTGACCTTGAGCTCGTCCAGCGTGCTGCGGACCGAGCATGCCGGACTAGTCGCTTCTGCTGGTATTGCGGCCCTGATGGGTTGGATGGACTGATCCGGGGCGCAAACGGCGCCGGTTTGGCCCTCGTGGGGGAGGAGCGGTGTTACGCTGGGCGCGAGGTCGGCCACCGACGGTGGCACACGAGAACGGCCCCTCAGCAGGCGGACCCGCGATGCACGAACAGGACCACGAGCAGGAACACGATCAGTACGCGGTCGCACTCGGTGACCGGCTGCGCAACGTCAGGCAGCAGCAGGGGCTCTCGCTGCACGATGTCGAACGCCGCAGCGGCGGGGAGTTGAAGGCCAGCGTCGTGGGGGCCTACGAGCGCGGCGAACGGGCCGTATCGGT
>DASWKO010000158.1:0-8771 GCA_036396595.1 Nitriliruptorales bacterium
CCGACAGCGTCGGCATGCCCGCCCCGTTGCCGCAGTACGCCCAGGTCTGCAACGTCACCTGGATCCACACCGACTACTCGAAGGAGAACGGGTCGGTCGCGATCGTCCCGGGCAGCCACCGCTTCGGTCGCCACCCGTTCCCCCACGAGGAAGACTTCCTCAAAGAGGACGCGCCGTTCCGTCCGATCGCGATCGAGGCCGCCGCTGGCTCGATCGTCTTCTGGCATGGCAACACCTGGCACGGGGCGTGGCCGCGGACCGAGCCGGGCGTGCGCATCAACACGCTCATGTACTTCAACCGCTCGTACGTCAAGCAGATGCAGGACCTGCGGCTGAAGGTCACCGACGAGATGCTCGAGCGCAACCCGCCCGAGTTCGCGGAGCTGGTCGGCTGCAAGCACCCCTACCCGCTGGCGAACGACCAGTTGAACCCTGGTGAGCAGGTCGAGTGGTTCCGCCGCTCGGGCCGGAGCCAGTGGAGCTGAAGCGCCGACGGACAGGGAGGTGAGGATGGCTCGCAGGTCGACGGCGACGTGGGCCCACCGCTACCCGCCCCTGGCCGGGCTGCTCCTCGCGGGGTTGTTGGCCGCGTTCGTGCTGCCGTCCGCGCTCAACGTCCCGCAGTCCGCCCCCACGCAAACGCTCGAGTTCGCACCCGTACCACCCGAGGACGACCAACCACCGCCCCCCGGCACGTCCAACCTCGAGACGCTGTCCCTCGGGAGCAGCGACACGACACCACCGGGCCAGGCCGGGGACGGCGGCGGTGACGGACCCGGGCTCCCCCCACCGCCGGAGGTCCCCGAGGGCAGCGGCACGCAGCCGGTGACCAAGCGGTGCGTGGGCGATCCGCCACGTCAGACCGAGGACAAGCTGTCGCCACCCTGCGTCGCGCACTTCGACGGAGACAACGGTGGGGCGACCGCGCCGGGCGTCACCGGCGACGAGATCGTCGTCCTCGCGGTCGAGGACAGCGGGTTCATCGAGGTGACCTCGCGCGGCACCGAGCGCCGACCGGTCGACGTCTGTTTCGACATCGACGCCGAGCCCACCGGCGACTGGCATCTGCTGACGTACGCGCTGCGCGCCTACTCGAACTTCTTCAACAGTCGCTACCAGACCTACGGCAGGCACGTGCACTTCCACCAGTGCTGGACCAACCGGGACAGCGAGCCGACCACGCCGGAGACCGCCCGCGCAGAGATGAACGAGTGGATCGACCGCTACGAACCGCTTGCGACGATGATGTACCCCATCGCCTACGAGGAAGACTACATCCGGGAGGCCTCCCGCAACGGGGTCGTCACGTTCAAGAGCAGCACGCGGCTCGAGGAGTTCTACCGCCGCGCACCAGGACTGGTCTGGAGCTACACCGCGTCGATCGAGATCCGCGCGAAGCTGTTCGCGGACCACATCTGCACCAAGGTGCTCCCCCACCCGGTCAGCTTCAGCGGCAACGGCGACCACGGGCAGCCGCGCGAGCTCGGGCTGCTCTACACGAACGCCGACGGGGCTTCCCAGGCGCACGCGTTCGCCGATCAGGTCCGCACGAGCGTCGAGGCCTGTGGTGGCCGGTTCGAGGACGCGGGCACCGTGCCGCAGCCGTTCGTGGTCGGGCCGGGCAACCGCTCGGCGGCGCAGAACAACATGGCACGGTTCCAGGCCAGCGGGGTCACGACCGTGATCTGGGCCATGGGCTTCGACTCCGAGAGCTCGAAGGTGGCGGCCGAGCAGGACTACTACCCCGAGTGGGTCGTGGCGGGCGACGCGCGGCTGGACGGCTGGCAGGCTTCCCAGGAGCAGGACCAGGACGCCTGGCGACACGCGTGGGCCATCAGCCCGACGGTGCTCAGCCCGGCTATCGACCAGACTCCCTGCTACCAGGCCGTCTCCGAGGGCGACCCAGGCATGAACGAGCAGGACCGCCGGCTCGTGTGCACCAACTTCTGGTACGAGTACAACGACTACCGCCAACTGTTCACGGGCATCCAGGTCGCCGGCCCCCGGCTGACCGTCGCGAACGTCGACAAGGGCCTCCACGCCATCCCGGCCGCGCCCAGCGACGACCCGACCGTCCCCGCCTGCTTCTACGAGCCCGGCGACTACACGTGCGTCAAGGACGGCGTGGCGATGTGGTGGGACCCCGACACGCCGCCGCCCGGCCAGAGCAACCCCGGGTGCTACCGGATGACCGAGGCAGGCAAGCGGTACTTCGCGGGCACCTGGCCAGAGGGAGACGTGCTCGCACAGCGCGGCCCCGACGACCCGTGCACGTCGTACGCGGGCGTCTACACCGTCTCGCTGGAAGGCTCGGAGAACGTGATCCCACCGCTCTGAGCGGGGGCCGGCACGACAGGAGATCGAGATGAAGCAGGCCTTCCGGCGGTCCGACCGCCCCCGCAGGCGTCGCGGCCAGGGCGCCGTCCTCGTGCTCGTGGCCACGCTCGCCCTGGCGGCGACGCCTGCCGTCCCCGACGTCGCCGGCGCGCCGGAGCGCCCGGCCGGCACCCCACACACGGTCGGCGAACACGCCTTCGAGCTCGTCCGGGATGCCTACGGCGTGCCGCACGTGTACGGGGCAACGGCTGTCGACGTCGCGGCCGGGTTCGGCTACGCGCAGGCCCAGGACCACCTGTTCAACCTCACCGTGCACAGTTTCACGGCCAAGGGTCAGCTCTCGCACCTGTTCCCCGCCATCAACACCACCGATCCCGACCACTCGGTGCGCTTCTACACCTACACCGAGCAGGAGCGGGCGCGGAAGTTCGCCACCTACCCGCCGGAGGCGCAGGACGTGATCGCGGCCTTCAGCGCAGGCGTCCAGGCGCGGGTCCAGGAGGTGACGCTCAACCCCACCCTGATGCCGCAGGAGTTCGTCTCGTTCGGGCTCCTGCCCATCCCGCAGTGGACGGTCGACGACACGCTGGCGGTCATCGACCTCGTTGCGCTCCAGTCCAGTCGCGCCGTCGGTGGTGAGACGAACAACGCCGCCCGGCTCCAGCAGTACATCGCCGCGTACGGCCAGGCAGAGGGCCTGGCCAAGTGGCAGGACCTGCACTACCTCAACCACCCCGACCAACCGCCGACCGTGCCCGAGGACCACGACTGGCGCAACCAGCCGTCCGGAGCCCGCGACGCCGAGGTGATCGCGCGCAAGGACTTCGAGCCCGACGCACGGCTCTCCCTCCCGCCCGACGCGACATCGACACCGGCACCCGCTGGGGTCGCCGATCGCCCCGCAGCGGCCGGCACCCTCGCGCAGCTCGGGTTGAGCGACTCGTGGGAGCAGGCCGCCGCGGACTGGGAGGCACTCGAGGCCGCGCTGGACCGGATCCCGAGCCCGAAGTTCGGGTCCTACTGGCAGCTCGTGGGTGCGCAGCACTCGGCTCACGGCAACGCCATGACCGCTGGCGGACCGCAGATCGACTTCCAGGCCCCGGCCTACATCTGGGAGGGGGCGATGCACGCCGCTGACGGCTCGTGGGACATCATCGGACAGACCGCGCTCGGTGCCGGCCCCATCTTCTTCTACGGGCACGGGCCCGGCTACGCGTGGTCGGTGACCAACGGCGTGGCCGACATGAACGAGACCTTCGTGGTCCAGCTCGATCCGGCCGACCCGCGCCGCTACCTCTACGAGGGCAGCTACGAGCCGATGGACTGCCGCACCGAGGACTACCGCGTCCGCGAGACCCCCATCGCGTACGAGCAGCGCGAGATCTGCCGCACCCGTCACGGCATCGTGATGAGCACGAACGTCAGCCAGGGTCTGGCCTACGTGTACCGGCACGGGCTGTTCAACCGTGAGATCCAGTGGGTCACCGCGATGTTCGGCATGAACGCGGCCAAGAGCATCGAGGACTGGCTGACCGCCGCATACCTGGTGCCGTCGTCGTTCAACATGGGGTACGCCGACGACCAGGGCCACATCGCCTACGTGGCCGCAGCCAACCACCCTCGGCGCGCCGACGGTGTCGACATCCGGCTGCCGCTGGACGGCAGCACGGGGGCGACCGACTGGAGCGGCGTGCTGGCTCCGCAGCAGGTCCCGCACGCGATCGATCCTGCACAGGGCTGGATGGTCAACTGGAACGGGCTGTCGGCGCGGGGCTTCGAGGGACAGTGGCACCTCCGGGGCACGCACCGGCAGGGGGTGCTGGGGCGCACGTACACCGACCCTACGGTCACGACGCCGTACGGCGGCCCGGTGGATGCCAACGGCGACGGCCTGCGCGACGGTGGCGACATCGTGCGCAACCTCCAGTACGCGGCCTGGATGGCCGACTTCCGCAACTCGATGGAGTTCTGGCGTTCCACCCTCCCACCCGACGGGGACCTGACGACCCAGACGGCCCGTGACGCCGCACAACTCCTGCGCGAGTGGGACGGCACGAAGCTCGCGCCGTCCGTCGCGCTGCGGATCTTCAACCGCTGGATCAAGACCGACGCCATCCAGACGGTCTTCGCGGACGACCTCCCTGGCACGGGGGTCATCGCGCCCGAGAGCGAGCTGTGGATGGTCCTGTCGCCGGACGCCACCGGGCCGCTTTCCTTCGACTGGCTCAACGGCCGGACCAAGCAGCAGGTCGCCGCCGAGTCGTTCGAGGCCGCGGTCGCGGCGCTCGTCGCGTCCCACGGGCCGGACGTGAGCACGTGGCCCAAGCAGGGCGCTGGGAGCCGGCACTACATCCCCTCGAACAGCACGATCTTCCTGTTGCTGCTGTGCGACTCGGATCCGTCCCTCTGTGTCGAGGGCACCGAGCGTGGATCGGACTTCTTCCCCGGCGATCTGCCGGCGATGCCCGCGTGGCACCGCCAGGTGTTCAACCACCACCACACCTGGGTCGACCTGCCGTCCGGCACCGGCGAGCTGGGCCGGTCGCGCACCGAGTCGTGCAGCGTGCTACCTCCCGGCAACTCGGGCTACATCAGCCTGGCGGGCCAGGAGAACCCGCACTACCAGGACCAGCACGACCTGTACGTCAACTGGGAGTACAAGCAGTCGGCGCTCACCGACGCCGAGGTCGCCGCCGCCGTGGCGGGTGAGCCCTGCGTCCCGGGCGCCGCCCCGGTCCTATCGGTCCCGACCGAGCTCACCTACGTGGGCGACCAGCGAGCCCGTGGCGACACCTTCACGGCTGCGGCACGCCTGGTCCGCGAGGACGGCGCCCCGCTGGCGGGCCGCACCGTGACTTTCACCGTCAACAGCACCGGGGCGACCGCGATCACCGACGCCGAGGGCGTGGCCAGGGTCACGCTCCACGTCCCTGACCACGGCCGGTCGGCGACCGTGACCGCCACGTTCGCGGGACACAGCCCGTACCAGGCTTCCTCCACCACCGCGGTCGTCCGATGGGGAGCGACACCGCCCTAGCCCGCCCTGCCGACGAAGGGATCCCCCGGACGTGTCCGACGGCGACCGACGCTGGAGCCAGCGCTACCCGCCTCTGCTAGGGGGCCTGGTCGCCACCGCGCTCGCGGCGTTCGTCCTGCCGTCAGCGTTGAACGTCCCGCAGAGCAACCCGTCTCAGACGCTCGAGTTCGCGCCGGTGCCGCCCGAGGACGACATCCCTCCCCCGCCCCCGAGCGGCAACAGCGCGAGTCTTGGACTGGGATCGTCGGCGGGCCCCACGGACCCCGGGGGCGCGACCGGTGGACCGCCGGACGTGCCCCCGCCCCCGCTCCCGGAGGGTCAGGGCACCAGACCCGTCACCAAACGGTGCGTCGGCGATCCGCCCCGGCAGACCGAGGACCCCATGTCCCCGCCGTGCGTGGCGCACTTCGAGGGTGACAACGGGGGTGCGACCTACGAAGGGGTGGATGCCAACGAGATCGACTTCCTGGTCTACTCAGACGGGGACATCATCAACATCACCAGCCGCGGAACCGAATACCAGTGCGAGCACGGTCGCCACTACGACCTGGGCGAGCCGGCGCAGGACGACGAGCCGGCCGACGTCCGCGGGCTGCGGGTCTTCCAGCACTACTTCAACGAGCGCTTCCAGACCTACGACCGCACCCTGCGCATCCACCTCTACTGCGCCGCTCACCCGGGCGACGACCAGTACATCTCCCCGGAGGAACGGCGCGCGGACGCGGCGAACCTGGTTGGCCTGGTCGATCCGTTCGCGTACGTGACCCAGATCTCGTGGGGCAGTACGGACGCGTTCGTCGACCAGATGGCCGGCGCCGGTCGCGTGCACTTCTCGGTGCTGCAGAACCAGGCCGAGCACTACCGCCGCCACCCCGGGCTGCTGTGGAGCTACCGCCCGTCGCTGGAGATACAGGTCGCCCAGTTCGCGAGCTACGTCTGCTCCAAGGTCGCAGCCCACCCCGTCTCGTTCAGCGGCAACGACGATCACGGTGCGTCCCGTGTCCTGGGGTTGCTGTTCACCGACCACGAGGGAGCCGGCTCGTTGACGAGGTTCGCGGAGCTCGCACGAGAGGAGATCGAGGCGTGCGGGGTGGAGTTCGCCCACGTCGCGCGCTTCGCGAACTACGGCTCGGTCTACAGCGGTAGCCCCAACACCGAGGCGATCGAGAACGTGGCCGCCTTCCAGGACGCGGGGGTCACCACGATCGTCTGGGCGCAGGGCTTCGACGCCGAGCACTCCAAGGCGGCCGCGCAGCTCGGCTACGAGCCGGAGTGGGTCGTGGCGGGTGACGGCGCCCACGACGGCTACGCCCCCCAGACCCACCAGGACCAGGAGGTCTGGGAGCACGCTTGGGTGGTCACGATCCAGCCGCTCCAGACCGGTTCGGTGTTCGAGACCCGGTGCGCCCAGGTGCTGTCCGAGCACGGCGACCTCGGGCGCCAGGACATCTCCCACCTGTGCACGTTCCGCAACTACTACACCCAGCTCCGCCAGCTCTTCACCGGCATCCAGGTCGCCGGGCCCAAGCTGACCCCGCAGACCATGGACCGCGGGTTCCACGCGATCCCGCCCGTGCCCAGCACCGATCCGCAGGTACCCGCCTGCTACTACGACCCCGGCGACTACACCTGCGTCAAGGACGCCACGGCAGGGTGGTGGGACCCCGAGGGCCCGAACAGCCTCGGGACCGGTGCAGCGAGCAACTCGGGGTGCTGGCGCATGGCCGAGGGCGGCCGCCGCTACCTCGTGGACGGCTGGCCCGACGGCGACGTGACCGCCCAGCAGGCGCCCGACGACCCCTGCAACCAGTACTCCGGCCAGTTCTTCCTCTACCGCGACCACTGACCGGCTGGCGCCCCACACCAGACCCACTGCCCGGTTCCGTGCGCACGCACGAAACCTTGACGCCCGCAGGCCCCGATGATGGCAGGGGCTGCATGCGCCCGCAGTGGGAAACGGAGCGACGATGCACGACACGACCTGGCCCCTGCGTCACGCGTTGCGCCACTTCCCGGACCGGCCGGCCGTGGTGTGCGGCGACATCCGCCTGACGTTCGCCGAGCTCGTCTCACGCTGCAACCGCCTCGGAACCGGGTTGCGGTCTCGGGGCGTCGGGACCGGCGACCGCGTGGCAACGCTGCTGACGAACTCGCACCGCTACCTGGAGCTGCACCTGGCCATCCCCGGCATCGGCGCGCTGATCGTGCCGCTCAACAGCCGGCTGGCGGTCGTGGAGATGGCGCAGGTGATCGACGACGCCGGGGCCGAGGTGCTGGTGGTCGACGAGGCGCACGCGAGGCTGGCGGACAAGCTCGCGGATCACGTCGCGCGGGTGATCAGGATCCCCGACGAGTACGAGGCGCTGATCGACGCGGCCGACGACGTGCCGCTGCCCGGCCCGCCCCACGAGGACCACGTCGCCGGCCTGTACTACACCGGCGGCACCACGGGGCTGCCGAAGGGCGTGATGCTCACGCACCGCAACCACATGGCCAACGGGATCGTGACCGGCTACGGGCTCGGGCTCGAACCCGGCGACACCTTGATGTACGTCTTCCCGCTGTTCCACCTCGGCGCGATCGCGAGCATCTACATCTCGGTGTGGCAGGGCGTCGAGCAGGTGTTCGTCCCCGAGGTGGAGCCCGGCCGGCTGCTGCGGACGATCCAGGACGAGCGCATCACCGCGTTCGCCGCCGTGCCGACGGTGCTCAACTTCCTGCTGGCCCACCCCGATCTCCCGACGACCGACCTGTCCTCCCTGCGCCTGGTGATCCACGGTGGGGCGCCGATCGCGCCCGATCTGTGTCGTCGCGTGGCCGACGAGTTGGGGTGCGCGATGATGCAGGCCTACGGGATGACCGAGGCCGCGGCGATCGTGACCCTGCTGCGTGACGAGCAGGAGCTGCTCGACCACGAGCGCATCACCTCGGGCGGCCAGGCCAACATCGGGGTCGAGGTGGAGGTGCGGCGTGACGACGGGACGCCCTGTGACGCGCGCGAGGCGGGCGAGATCGTGGTCCGTGGTCCCAACGTGATGCCGGGCTACTGGAACCGCCCCGAGGAGACGGCCGCGGCCTTGCGCGATGGCTGGTACTGGACCGGAGACGTGGGGTTCCTCGACGAGGAGGGCTACCTGTTCGTCGTGGACCGTGCCAAGGACATGATCGTGACCGGCGGCGAGAACGTCTACTCGGTCGAGGTCGAGAACGCGCTGGCCTCACACCCGGACGTGTTCGAGGTGGCGGTCATCGGCATCCCGCACGACACCTGGGGCGAGGCGGTCCACGCCGTCGTGGTCCCGCGCCCCGGGACCTCCCCGACCGAGCAGGACCTGATCTCGCACTGCCGGGCGTCGATCGCCGGCTACAAGACCCCCAAGTCGATCGACCTCGTAGA
>DASWKO010000159.1:0-15660 GCA_036396595.1 Nitriliruptorales bacterium
CGTACCGCGTCCTGGACCTACGACCCGCGAGCCGGCGAGATCGAGCCGGCCAGCGACCTGGCCAACGAGCTCGGGTTCCGCAAGCCGAAGCAGAAGCCGAAGCCCAAGCAGAAGCCGAAGCCGGCGGACACGGGCTGACGGGAGGTCCGACGCCACTCGTACCCTGCGCCGCCATGTCCCTTGACCGCGTGCTGGCTGCGACCCTGACGATGCTGGCTGTGGTCGCGACGAGCCTGCCGGGGTGCACGCCGCAGGACCCCATCGCCCGACCCACCTCCGGGGACGAGGTCGCGCTGCGCATCGACCGGTTGAACCAGCAGATGGCCGACGTGGCCCGGTCCCAGCGGGACGCAACCGCCGGGCTGCGCCCCGTGCTCGAGGCTGTGCGTGAACTGGATGCGTTCGTCGCCGGGATGCGCGACCCGGAGCGCATCCGGTCCGTGGAGGACACCTGGCCGCGGGTCGATGCCGCCTACACCAGCGTGGATCCGACCGGGTTGCGCGCGTCGCTGGTGGAGCTGGCGGTCGACGTGGACGTGGCCCGTGTCACGCTGGCCCGAGCGCGCGAGGCGCTGCCGCAGACGTGGGAACGCCGGTACCTCGATGCGGAGGACCAGGTGCTGATGGCGGTCCGCAGCTACGCCGAGGGGACGGACGCGCTGGTGCAGGTCCTGCAGCGTCACTGGCCGACCTACGGGCAGGTGCACGCAGCTTGCGCCGCGTTCGTGTCTGCGAACGAGTTCTACCGCACCTCGCAGGAGGCTGTGCAGGCCTACGAGGTCCGCGTGGGCCGGATGCTGGGTCCGTTGGCCGGGGCTCAGGGGGAGTTCGTGCGCTTCCGTGATGCGCAGGTGGAGGCGGCGGCGTCGGTCAACCGGGCCTCCGAGACGGCGGCCGGGGCGTGGGCGGCTCGACCGTCCGGCGCGGCAACGCCGTGAGCGCGGTCCCACCGCCGGCACGGTCCCGGAGGGCGCTGCTGACGGCGGTCGTGCTGGCGGCTGCCGCCGGCCTGGTCGTGACCCTGTGGCGCCCGACCGCGCCGCCCCTGCTGGGGACTCCGACGGAGCTGTCCGCGTTCCACCCGGACCTGCTGGCGAGGGTGGCGGCCTACCGTGGATCGCAGCGGCTCATGGCATTGCTCGCCCTGCTGCTGAGCGTGGCCGTACCCGTGCTGGCCCTGGTGGTCCCCGCGACCCGGTGGCGGCTCGTGGCGCTGGCGCGGCGCGGGCGGCCGGCGATCGGTGCGGCCCTGGCGGTGGTCGCGGTCGTGGTCGCGATCGACGTGGTCACGCTGCCGTTGGACGTCTGGATCGGCTGGTTCCACGAGCGCGAGTGGGGTTTCGCGGCCGGCAGCCTGAGGCTGTGGCTGCGCGACCGGCTGGTGGGGTTGGTGCTGCGGGTGCTGATCGCGGTGGTCGCGGCGGTGGCGGTGCGAGCGCTGGCCGCGCGCGCCGCCGACACCTGGCAGCACTGGCTGGTGTTGCTGGCCACGGTGGCCGTCGGCGTGCTCGTGCTGCTCCAGCCGCTGGTCGTCCAACCACTGTTCCTGTCCACCGAGCCGCTGTCACCGGGGCCCGTTCGCGAGGCTGTCGCCGAGGTCCTGGCCGCGGCCGGTGAGTTCGAGCTCGGGATCGACGTCGGGGACGCATCGCGACGCACCACCCGCGTGAACGCCTTCGTCACGGGGCTTGGCCCCTCCCGTCGCGTGGTGCTCTACGACACGCTGCTCGAGCTGCCTCCGGACCAGGTGGCCTACGTCGTCGCGCACGAGCTGGCCCACCGGGAGCACCGCGACCTGCCGCGTGGGATCCTGTTGACGGCCACCGCTGCGGTGCCGGTGGTCTGGGTGCTCCGGCGTCTCTGGGAGCACCCGCGCGTCGAGGCACTGCGGTCCAGCGCGGGCGGCCAGGCCCGGCTCCTGCCCATGGCCGCGTTGGTGGTGCTGGTCCTGGCGACGTGGGTCGGCACCCCGCTGGCCAACGCGGTCTCGCGCCGCGCGGAGGCGGCAGCCGACCACCGGGCGCTCGAGCTCACGGGGGAGCCGGCGGTCCAGATCGCGGTCAACCGCGTGTTCGTCGAGCGGGACCTGGCCGACCCGACTCCGCCGGCCTGGGTGACCGCCCTGTGGGGAACCCACCCCCCGACCGGGGCTCGCATCCAGGCGGCCGTGGACCACGCGGTGCGCTACGGGCTCCCGCTGCCGGCGCTCGACGAGGTGCAGGGCCGCTGATGCGCACGCTGTGGATCACCAACGATCTCCCGCCCCGCACCGGCGGGATACAGCAGTTCGTCCAGAGCCTGCTGGTCCGCGTCGAGCCCGAGCAGGCGCTGGTCCTGGGGCCGGCCCAGCCCGGAGCTGCGGCGCACGACGCAGCCCAGCCCTATCGGGTGGTGCGAGCTCCAGGCAGCGTGGTGCCACGACCCGCGATCGTCGCGCAGGTCCGCCACCTGATCGCCGAGCACGCTCCGGACGTGGTCGTGCTCGGTGCGTCGTGGCCGCTCGGCGAGGTGGCCCGACGCCTCGACGGACCACCGATCGTGGCGCTGACGCACGGGCTGGAGGCCGGGCTGTGCGGCGTGGGCCTCGGCGGGTTGATCCGCCGGGCGAGCCAGCCCCTGGCCGCGGCCACCACCATCAGCGACTTCACGGAGGCCAAGCTGGCCCCCCACGTGCGTGCCGGCCGGGTCGTGCGGCTGCCTCCCGGCGTCGACCCCGATGTGTTCCACCCGGGCGTCGACGGCTCACCGTTGCGTCGCGCATGGGGCGTGCCGGATGGGGCGCCGCTGGTCGCGTGCGTGTCGCGGCTGGTGCCGCGCAAGGGCCAGGACGTGCTGCTGCGCGCATGGCCACAGGTGGCGCAGGCGCAGCCGGATGCCTGGTTGGCGATCGTCGGTCGTGGCCCGCTCGAGGGCCGGTTGCGCGCCGCGGCCCGGGGGCTCGAGCGGGTGGTGATCTCCGGTGCGGTGAGCTGGGCCGAGCTACCGGCTGCGTACGCCGCAGCGGACGTGTTCGCGATGCCGTGCCGGACCCGGCTGGCCGGAACCGACGTCGAGGGGCTCGGGATCGTCTACCTGGAGGCCCAGGCGTGCGGGGTGCCGGCCATCGCGGGTCGTAGCGGCGGCGCTCCAGAGGCGGTGCGCGAGGGCGAGACCGGCCTGACGGTCGACGGCACCAACCCGGCGGAGGTCGCCCGGGCGGTGGGAGAGCTGCTGGCCGACCCCGAGCGGGCGGCGCGCATGGGCGCCGCCGGTCGCCGGTGGGTGGAGCAGGACTGGGCGTGGGACCGCATCGCGGACCGCTTCCGCGGCCTGCTGGCTGACGTCACGGACCAGGCCTGAACCTTCAGCCAACGGCGGGCTCGATGGTCACGACGAGCCAGGCGTGGTCGCTCAGGTCGGGGACCGGGAACGCCTCGTAGCTGACGGCATGCAGGTCCGGCGTCAGGTAGACGTGGTCGATGGCACGGTCGGGGCCGGTCGAGGGGTAGGTCCTCGGCACCGACGGGCCCGCCGCGTGCCGGAACCGGGCCTCGATGGGGGCCAGGTCGGGGGAGCGTGGCCCGGAGTTGAGGTCGCCGGCCAGCACGACGGGACGGCCGGCGGTCGACAGCGCGGCCGCGATCTCGGCCACGCGGGCTGCCTGGGGCCGGCGGATGGAGGCGTCCTCACCGCGGTGGTGCAGGTGCGTGCCGACCACGCCGAGCTCGCGTCCGCCGCCGAGGTCGAGCACGACCCAGACCGCGCTGCGGACCATGTAGCCCCCGCTGTCCGGCAGGATCTCCTGGCCGGTCCCGAGCACCGGGTAGCGCGAGAGGATGGCGTTGCCCCACACGTCGTCGGCGGCCGGTGCGAACACGTAGGGCATGTCCAGGCCCCTGGCGACGTCGGCCAGGACGTCCTGGCCGCCGTTGAGGGCCCACCCCCGGTCCACCTCGTTGAGCACGACCACGTCCGGGTCAACGGCTCCCAGGGCCAGGCCCTGGACGGCGCCGACGTAGCGGCCCTCGGTGTCGAAGCCCATATGGAGGTTGGCCAGCGCGACCCGGACCGGGTAGCCGTCGCCGCCGGGCGCCGTCGGGATCGAGGTCCGCAGCGCCACCGTGGCGCCGAGGACGAGTGCGACCACCACGACCGCGACGGCCGTCGCACGCGGTCCGGGTGGGGCCGCCGCCGGCACCCCGGTGCCGCGCCGTCCGGCCAGGAACAGCCCCAGCCCCAGGCCGAGCCCAGCCAGGATGAGGAAGGTGCGGTTGCCGACCCCCATCGGCAGGTCGTACGAGGCGTAGTAGGGGAAGGCGACGAGGAACAGCAGGAACGTGCCGCCTGCGGCAGCGGTCGCGTGCCGCGCGGGGGTCGACGTCCCGGCCGTGGTCGGGATGATGGCCGCCGCGACGCCGAGCGCGAGGATCAGCACGATGCAGGCCCCGAGCAGTGCGGGTTCGCCCTGGAGCCCGATGGCGCCACCGGCGCCGACCACCAACAGCAGCGGGGGCCCCCAGGCACGGCCCCGGCGCGGCCGTGCCTCGGCCGCATACCGGACGGACAGCAGGTAGGCCGCCGCGACGATCAGTGCGGTACCGCCCGCCACGAGCCGGGCGCTGCTGCCGCCCACCACGCGGGCGGTGGTCGCCGCGACCAGCGGGGGTTGCAGCCCGCCGAGGACCAGGTGCAGCGCGAGCACCGGCCCGAGCAGCAGCCAGGGCCAGGCACGCGTGATCAGGACCGTGCCCGCCGGCTGCGATCGCACGAGCGCGTACCCGAACGCGGCGAGGAGCAGGAGCAGCAGCACCCAGCCGGCGACGACGGCCGGCAGCTCTGCGCTGCGGCCCGCCGTCCAGTCCAGCGAGCTGCCCGTCAGCGCGATCTCGACGGCCGCGTCCACAGCGAGCCCGCCGGCGAGCCCGACCGCCAGGGGGCCCCGCGCCAACCCCCCGGCCGCGGCCGCAGCGACGAGCACCAGTCCCGCGAGGGCGGCGGCCGTCGCCGACCAGAGCTGGAGCTGCCCACCGTCGGCCACCTGGACCACCAGGCGCGCAGCGACGAGCACCCCTCCGGCCGCGAGCATCGTGTCGCGCGCCCCCCGGCGTCGGATGAGGGGAGCGGCGAGGAAGGCGAGCAGGAACGGCGCCAGCGCGAACAGGCCGAGCTGGAGGGGGTCGGTCGAGCCCGCACGGCCGTAGATGAACGCGACCGCCGGGAACCACAGGCGCAGGACCTCCAGGAACAGCCCGAGGCCCAGCGCGGCGGCCAGCGTCGTGGCGACGTCAAGAGCAACCCGCTGACCCCCTGCCGCGCCCGTCACTCTGGCTCCTCGCTGCCCACTCCGGCTGCTCACTGCCCAGAGGTGAAGGGTAGAAGCATGGGCGTGGGGGGTCCGTCAGCACGCATGCTGGGTACGGTGGGGTCGCCGTGACCGCCTCCGCGCCGCCCCCGTCCGACGCGCCCGCAGACCGGGCGCGTGCCGAGCACGTGCGTGCCGGAGCGGTCACGGGACTCGTCTCCGCCCTCGCCCAGCTCACGCGCGGGTTCGCGATGGGCGCCGCGGACATCGTCCCCGGCGTCTCCGGCGGCACGGTCGCCCTGGTGCTGGGGATCTACGAGCACCTCATCCTGGCGGTGCGCCAAGGCGCGCTCGCGCTGGGCGCGTTCGTGAGGCTGGACCTCGCGACCGGGTGGCAGCGGCTGCGATCGGTCGACTGGGCGTTCCTGCTGCCGCTGCTCACTGGTCTGGGCCTGGCTGTGGTCGTGCTTGCCGGCCCGCTGTCGCACCTGCTGGAAGACGAGCCGGTGATCATGGCCTCGGTGTTCGTGGGCCTGATCGCAGGCTCCGTCGTCGTCGCCTCGCGCGAAGTGGAGCAGCGCGACGGGATGCGGTACGTCGTGGGCGTGGTGGCTGGCCTCGTGACGTTCTTCCTGCTGGGGGTGCGGGGCGCGTCGGTGGAGGACGCGTCGCTGGTGATGTTCCTGGGCGCCGGCGCGGTGGCCATCTGCGCGATGATCCTGCCTGGCATCTCCGGCTCGTTCATCCTGGTGATGCTCGGGATGTATCAGCTCGTGCTCGATGCGGTCCAGGCCCGCGATCTCGTGACGGTCGCGGCGGTCGGCGCGGGCGCCGTCATCGGGCTGGCCCTGTTCTCGGCTGGCCTCAACTGGCTGCTGCGCGAGCACCGCGACACCGTGCTCGCAGCCCTCATCGGGCTCATGGCAGGCTCGCTGCGCGTGCTGTGGCCGTGGCCTGCCGAGGAGGGCTTCGATGACGTCCGTCTGGGTGCGCCGGTGGCCCACGAGGCCGCCACGGCTGTGCTCGTCGCCGTCGTGTCGTTCGTCGTCGTCGTGATCGTCGCGTCGTGGGCCAACCGTGCAGCCCACGACGAGGCAGTCGCAACCTGACCGGAGGGTTTGCGAGGGACCGACCCGAGTGACGATGCTGCGGGCTGACGTCCCCGAGCACGGAGCGCGCGTGGCCAGCCAGACCCACCCTGTCATCCCCGGCGCGGAGCCCTGGTCACACCCAGGGAGCGGCGATCGGGCACGCATCGGCGTCGTCGTCACGCATGGCTTCACCGGCAACCCCGTTTCGGTGCGGCCACTGGCGCAGGCGGTGACCGACGCCGGCTACCGCGTCGAGGTGCCGCGCCTGCCGGGCCACGGGACGCACCACAAGGACATGGCCCAGACCCGGTACGGGGACTGGCGGGCGCACCTCGAAGAGGTGGTGCACGATCTGGCCGGACACTGCGAGCAGATCGTGCTGACCGGTCTGTCCATGGGGGGCACGCTGTCCCTGGACGTCGGGTCGCGCCGGCAGGACGTGGTCAGGGGCATCGCCCCGATCAACACCGCGATCCTCGATCGCGAGGGGCTGCTGGCCCGGTTCGCCCCGTACCTGGCGCCGGTGCTGCCGTTCGTCCCCGCGAAGGCTGCCGGCGTGATCCCCAACGACATCGCCAAGCCGGGTGGTGACGAGCGGGCCTACACGATGGTGCCGGCCAAGGCCGCGAACTCGATGCTGAGCGAGCTGCCGCGCATCCGGCAGCAGCTCCGCGAGGTGCAGTGCCCGGTCCTGGTGTTGTACTCACCCCAGGACCACACGGTGCCTCCGAAGAACTCGCTGGCGCTCGAGGCTATGCTGGGGACCGACGACGTCACGGTGATCAGCCTCGACCGGTCGTACCACGTGGCGACCCTGGACTGGGACGCCGACCTGATCGCGAGCTCCCTGCTGACCTTCATCGAGCGCGTGACCGACTGAACAGTGCGGATCCACACGGCGGGCGGGTCAGCGCTCGCGGGTCGTCCCCGTGCAGAACAGGAGCGTGCAGCCCGGGTCGTCGCCGTCCCCGCCGTCCTCTTCGGGTGCCGGCCCGGGCTCAGGGGGTGGAGGCGGCGACGGGATGCGCAGGTCGAAGTCACCCTGGAGGTGGTCCACGACCACGGCGTGCTGGGGACCGTAGGGGTGCTGGCCGTGCGTGCGCTGGGCCGCGCGCGGAGCGGCGTAGTTGAACGCCTCCTCGACGGTGACGTTCCCATCACCGTTCAGGTCGCCGTGTCCCGCACGCAGGCCCTGGTCGACGAGGTAGTAGCCCCACACCGAGTTCGCGACCGCCGGATCCTCGTAGGACTTCTCCGATTCGGTGGACGAGAACGTCAGGATGCGGCCGGGGCGCTCGAGGCCGGGGTCGTTGAGCCCGGCGGACTCGCAGCCGCCGATGTTGATCCACAGCCGGCCGGCACCGACGGCGCTCATCCGGTGGACCCACTCGGAGTCGATGATGTAGCGGTTGTCGCTGGGCCACAGGCCCTCGTCGGTGATCTCCCCGTCCCCGTCCGCGTCCTGCCCGTACCACTTCTTGGTGTGCCCGCTGTAGTGGAACACCGCGACGGAGCGCTGGTCGGTCTTGCGGCCCAGCCACGCGATCGCCTCGGTGATGTTCTCGTAGGTCGCGGTGGCGTCGGTCAGCAGCAGCACCTGGTCCTGGCGCCAACCGAGCTCGACGAGGTGCTGCCACAGCTCCTCGGCGTCCTGGCGGGAGCCGACGTTGTCGCGAACGCTGCCCTGATGCTCGTTGATGCCGACGAGCACGGCCCATCTGGTGGTCGCGGGGTCGCGCGGGTCCTGCTGTGCGGCGGCGTGACCGGGGAAGCGCTGCTCGAACCGTTGCTGTGCCGGAACGTCGGGCGCAGGTCCCGACCGGGGGCGGCTGGCTGGTGCGCGGGTGGCGGCCCGCAGCCCACGTGTCTCTGCTGAGCGTTCGTAGCCGTGCGCGGCGGGTGACTCCCGGGTCTCGGCCGCCGGGCCGGCCGAGACGATGTCAGGCGCGGCGACCTCCTGCGGTTGGGCCGCAACCCGCGGGACGGCCGCCGAGTCCAGTCGCGTGGCCACGACGACGGCCTGCAGGACCACGAGCACCGCGATGGCGGCGCCCAATGCCCGGTGTGGGTCGAGGGGCGACATCGTGCCTCCGAAGGGTCCATGGGGGTCTTCGACACGCGACACCATCGTTCCTGCCCGCCGTCCGCGGCGCGCCCTCCCGTCGGGCGCGCACGGCCGTCGGTAGGCTCCGCGAGATGCTCCACGTCGATGACGATGCCTTCGTACGCGCCCCTGTCAGGCTCGTCTACCCGCACCTGACCCACCTGGCTGCGTACCCACGGTGGTGGCCCGGCGTGGCCATGCAGCCCGTCGGCCGGGGCGGCGCCGAGCTGTTCCGGCTGACGATGCGCGCCGGGCGCCTGTCGAGGCCGCTGCGGCTGATCGTTCACCCCAACGGCTGGCGTCATGACGCCGGGTTCCACATGAGCATCGAGGGCGATCTCGACGGCCGCGCGGAGTGGTGGCTCGAGGAGGGCTGGGGAGGCACCGTCGTTCACCATCTCGCCAGCTTCGAGGCGATCGGGGCGTCGCCGCGCCGGGCGCTGACCGCCTACCGGCGCGCGCTGCGCCAGGGGCTGTGGGCCTGCAAGGACGTGCTGCAGTCCGAGGTACGGCGGTCGGCGGGCGTGGCCCCGTGAGGTGCCCCGACTGCCACGCCCTCAACCCCGACACCGCGCAGTGGTGTACCCAGTGCTACGCATCGCTGCGCACGCCGGAGCCCGAGCCCGAGCGTGTGCCCGAGCGTGTGCCCGAGCCTGGTGACGTCCAGACCGGGGAGCCGGCACAGATCGTGCGCCGCGGCCACGCGACCTTCCGCAAGACCGGGCAGGCGCTGGAGTGGCAGTGCGGCCGGTGTGACGGGTTCAACCCGATCGAGCTCCAGCACTGCCCGACCTGCGGGCACAGCTTCGCCGGCACCGTGCGGGGTCCCGAGGAGCAGGTCGTCCCGCAGGTGGGCGAGAACGTGGCGCTCATCGCCAGCGCCGTCCTGCCGGGCGCCGGCCACTATCTGGCCGGCAGGACGGCGACGGGGGTGGCCCGAGCGGCGGTGTACGTGTTGTTCGCCGTGGGCGGCTGGGTGCTATTGCGTGAGGCCTCGAGCTCGGGTCAGAGCGCGCTGCCGGCGCTGCCGCTGCTGCTGGGGGCGCTGGTGGTCTGGATCGGCAGCGCGTACGACGCGGTGCTCGCGGCTCGAGGTGTCCAACGCCAGGTGCTCGAGGGCCGTGCCTTCTTCTGGTTGGTCGTGGGCGTGCTGGGGCTGCTGATGGCCACGTTCGTGATCGCGGCGCTGTCGGTCAGCCCGGCTGACGGCCCGGAGCGTGGTGGGCTGCGCGCCCTCCGCTAGCCTCCGAGCGCGCCCCGTCCGCGTCCGATCCCCGCCCTCGAGTGCAGGTTCCGCGTGCGTATCCAGCTCTTCACCGGCAAGGGTGGCGTCGGCAAGACGACCGTCGCTGCTGCGACCGCGGTCCGTGCCGCCGAAGCTGGTCGCCGCGTGCTCGTCACCTCGACCGACCCTGCCCACTCGCTCGCGGACGCGCTCGACGTGCCGCTCGGTGACGAACCCACGCCGGTGGCACCACGCCTGCAGGCCCAGCAGATCGACGCGCAGCAGCGGCTCGAGCGGCACTGGCAGGAGGTCCGTGACTATCTGGTGCAGGTGCTGGCGTGGGGCGGCCTCGGCGACGTCCAGGCCGAGGAGCTGGTGCTGCTGCCCGGCCTGGACGAGGTCTTCAGCCTCGTCGACCTGCGCCACCACATCGAGTCCGAGGTCTACGACCTGGTCGTGGTCGACTGCGCCCCGACCGCCGAGACCCTGCGCCTGCTGGCGCTGCCGGACGCGCTGCGATGGTACGTCGACCGCGTGCTGCGCCCGGGACGCCGCGTCGCGCGCGTCGCACGCCCGGTGCTGTCGCGGCTGAACACGGCGCCGGTCCCCGAGGACGAGGTGTTCGGAGCCGTCGAGCGCATCAACGACGACCTCGCAGCGGTCCACGCGATCCTGCAGGACACCGACGTGTCGACCGTCCGGCTGGTGGTCAACCCGGAGCGGATGGTCATCAGCGAGGCGCTGCGCACGGCCACCTCGCTGTCGCTGTTCGGGTACGCGGTGGACGCGGTCGTGGTCAACCGGCTGCTGCCCGAGGAGGTCACGGACCCGTACTTCGAGCGCTGGAAGAAGCTCCAGCACGAGCACCTCGAGACCGTCCGTACCTCGTTCGAGCCCACCCCGATCCTGACCGCCCGGTTGTTCGACGACGAGCTGGTCGGCGGGGCCGGCCTGCGACGCCTGGCGGGCGAGCTGTACGGAGACCTGGACGAGACGGAGGTGCTGCAAGCCAGCCGCCCGGTGGTGCTGGAGCGGTCCGAGGACGGCTACCGGCTGCGGATCGCGCTGCCGTTCGCAGGCAAGGACGACGTCGACCTGCACCGTCGGGGCCACGAGCTGTACGTGCGCGTCGCCGGCGTGAAGCGGACGGTTCCGCTCCCAGCCACGGTGCAACGCTGTCGGGTCGTCGGCGCCGGTCTCCAGGACGGCGTGCTGGAGGTCCGGTTCGTGGCACCGCACGAGCGCGAGGTCGCCTCCGGCGCTGCTCGACAACCAGCGACGTTGCGGTGAGCGATCGCGATCGCCCCTGGTGGTCGTCCGGGTCCGGCCCGGACGCCGAGGTCGAGCCCGGTCCGGCGGCGCGCGACGAGGGCCCCCGCGAGCACGATCACCTCCCGCCGCTCAGCGACGGCGACGTCTGCCAGGTCTGCCCCATCTGCTCGACGCTACGGCTGGTCGGCGAGGTCCGCCCCGACCTGCTCGTCCACCTCGCCGAGGCTGCCCGCCACCTGACCCTGGCCGCCAAGACCGTCATCGATGCCCAGGCAGCCGGGTACCGGGGGCGTGGCCTCGAGCACATCCCGCTCGACGACGACCCGTCGTGACCACGGCAGCCGAGCCGGTCGCCGTCGGCGTCGACGTCGGTGGGACCAAGCTCGTGGCCGGCGGCATCACGCAGGACGGCACCATCGTCGGTCGCCGGCGCGAGACCAGTCCCGTCGCCGATCCGGCCGGGTTGCTCGATGCGATCGAGCGCTGCGTGGTCGAGTTGGGGACCGGCCTGCCCATCGGGATCGGCGTCGCCGGGATCGTCGACCGCGACGGCCGTCTGGTGGTCGGCCCGAACCTGCAGGTCGAGGACGTCCCCATCGCCCAGGAGATCGGTGTGCGGATCGGGATGCCCGTGACGGTGGGCAACGACGCCAACGTGGCGTTGTGGGGCGAGCTCGTCGCAGGGGCCGCGCGTGGTGCCCGCGACGTCGCGATGGTGACGCTGGGGACGGGCATCGGCGGCGGCCTGGTGGTGGCGGGCGAGCTCGTCGAGGGCTGGCACGGGTACGCCGGAGAGCTCGGCCACCTCATCGTCGAGGAAGGCGGGCGCCGGTGCCCGTGCGGCAACCACGGCTGCGTCGAGGCCTATGCGTCGGGGACCTCGATCGGGGCGATCACCGCTGAACGGCTGGCCGACGGCGGCGTCTACTCCACGCTGGTCGGTGCGGGCCCGGACCTGGACGGCCGCGCGGTGACGCGCGCCGCACTGGACGGCGACGCGTTCGCGCGAGACGTCCTGACGGACGCGGGCACCTGGTTGGGCGTGGCGCTGGCCAGCGTCGTCAACGCGCTGGACCCTGAACTGCTGGTCATCGGTGGCGGGGCGTCGACGCTCGGCGCCGGGTTCATCGTCCCCGCCGCCACCGCGGCGATGCGACCGCGACTGCTCGGCCACGAACGCCGCGAGCCGCCGCCGATCGTGCTCGCCGAGCTGGGTGACGACGCGGGGATGGTCGGTGCCGGCCTGCTGGCGCGGCACCGGATCGAGCGCCGATCGACCACGCCCGGCGCGTGAACCTGGCATCCTTGGGGGAGGTACCCGACAGGAAGGCTGCTCCGTGAGCGTGCACGTCCGGTCCATCCTCGCCCGCAAGGGCGGCGAGGTGTTCACGGTTTCGCCTGATGCGACCGTCAGCGACGCGATCCGGACCCTGCGCGAGAAGAACGTGGGGGCGCTGGTCGTCTCGCCGACCGGGACCGACATCGTCGGGATCGTCTCGGAACGCGACATCGTCCGCCGCATGGCCACCGACGGGGCGGCGAGCCTCACGCGCCAGGTCTCCGAGATCATGACGCCCGACGTGACCACCTGCAGAGCCGACGACAGCGCGGACGGGCTGATGGGCGTGATGACCGCCGCACGCATCCGGCACGTGCCGGTCGTGGACGGCGACGAGCTCGTCGGGCTGATCTCGATCGGTGACGTGGTCAAGTCGTACGTCGACGAGCTCGAGGTCGAGAAGGAGGCGCTGGCCGGCTACGTGACCGGAAGCGCCTACTGAGCGGGATACCCGGGCGCGTACGTTCACGGCCGACCTGACCGCGCCGACGTGGAGCGCACACCCTGATCCGGCTCATCGCCTACAACCTCAGCGGCGGCCACGAGTCGACGGCGCTGGCCGAGGTGCTGCGTGGCCTGCGGCCCGACATCGTGTGCGTCTCCGAGGCACCAGGACGGTTGGCCCTGCGACGCCTGGCCGAGCGGTGCGACCTGACCGTCGTGGCCCGTGGCGGCAAGCGCGGCCGGGGCAGCGCGATCCTGGCGGGCCATGCCGTCCACGTGCTGACCCGGGGGACCATCGACCTCCCTGCGCCGGACGGCGTTCCCGACCGCATCGCTGCGAAGGCGATCCTCGGATCGGGCGGGCTGCGGCTGGCGGTGGTGTCCGCCCAGCTCGGCCTGCGGCCGGAGGTCCGGGCCGACCACGGCCAGCGCCTCGAGCGTGCGCTGGCAGACATCGATGCCCCGGCGGTGCTGGCCGGCGACTTCAACGAGACCGCCTCCGGCCCGGTCGCGCAGCGCTTCGCCGAGGTGATGGTCGACGCGTTCGCGGTCGCGGGGCACGGTCGTGGCGAGACCTACCCGAACCCCGACCCCAGCGCGCGGCGCGACCTCGTCTTCATCGATCGGTCCCTGGCCGTCGTGCGCTGCTGGGTACCGTCCGCCCGGCCCATCGGCGTCGCCAGCCACCACCGCCCGGTCGTCGTGGAGCTCGCCAGCCCCGAGGAGGTGGGGGGCCGGTCCGCGGCAGACGCGGCGTGACCCGTGACCGCAGACCGTTGACCCCGCCAGGAGTGTCGTGATCCGCCACGCCGACTTCCCGCTGCGCCAGGCGCGGACGCGCAGCTTCACGCTGGGCCTGCCGCGCTCGCTGACCGTCTCGCCGGACGGTGCGCGTGTCCTGTTCCTGCGGACCGACGCCGGCGACGACCCGGTCCACTGCCTGTGGTGTCTTGAGGTCGCGTCGGGGCAGGAGCGCCGCCTGGTGGACCCGCGCGACCTCGTCGGGGACGACGAGGATCTGCCCGACGAGGAACGACGCCGTCGCGAGCGCGCCCGCGAGCAGGCGGGCGGCATCGTGACCTACACCACCGATCGTGCCGTCACGATGGTGGTGTTCGGGTTGTCGGGCCGGGTGTTCGTGACCGACGTCGTGGGGGGCGGGACCGAGGAACTCGAGGTCGTCGGTCGCGCGTTCGGGCCGCGCATCGACCCGACCGGATCGCGGGTCGGCTACGTCACCGACGGTGACCTGTACGCGACCGACCTGACCGGTCCAGGTGGACGCATCGTCGGCGAGGAGGACCCGGACGTGCAGTGGGGTGTGGCCGAGTTCGTCGCGGCGGAGGAGATGAGCCGGCTCCGGGGGTTCTGGTGGTCGCCCGACGGGTCACGGATCGCCGCCGCCCGGGTGGACGAGTCCCCGGTCGATGACTGGTACATCAGCGATCCCGCCCACCCCGACCGCCAGCCGACCAAGGTCGCGTACCCGGCGGCCGGGCGGCCGAATGCGGCGGTCACGCTGAGCCTGTTCGACGTCGAGCCGGGCGACGACGAGCGCCGTCGTGTGGACGTCACGTGGGACCTCGATGCGTTCCCGTACCTCGGGCGGGTCGTGTGGCAGGACGGCCACCCGCTGACGTTGGAGGTGGTCACGCGGAGGCAGGACCGCATCGCGGTGCTGACGGTCGACGAGGCGTCCGGGGTGACCGAGACCGTGGCCGAACGCCACGACGAGGCGTGGGTCGAGCTGGTCGACGGGGCGCCACGCTGGCTCGATGACGGCCGGCTCGTCACGGTCGAAGACGTCGCGGGCGACGACGACCCGGACGGCACCCGACGGGTCGTCGTGGACGGGACCGCGATCACGCCGGCCGGCCTGCAGGTCTCGCAGCTCGTCGAGGTCGCCGACGGGCAGGTCTGGTTCACGGCGAGCGCGCATGCCCAGCAGCAGCACGCATACCGAGTGCAGGTCGCAACCGGGGAGCTGACACCGGTGACCCAGGGCGAGGGGTGGCACGGCCTGACGGTCGTGGGCGAGGTCGCGGTCGTGTCCACCGCCACGCCGGACCGGCCACATGCCCGGCACGTGGTCTCGGCCGGAGCGCGGACGACGCGGCTGGCGTCGCACGCCGCCGCCCCGGGCCTGGCCATCGACGTCCGGTTCCTCGAGTTGACCGACCGGCGGCTTCCCTCCGCGCTGTTGCTGCCCAGCGAGGGCGACGGTCCCTGGCCCGTGCTGCTGTCGCCCTACGGCGGCCCGCACGCCGCCCCCCGGTCGCAACGGTCGTCGTTGATCCATCTCGAGAAGCGCTGGTTCGCCGAGCAGGGCTTCGCCGTCCTCGTGGTCGACGGGCGCGGCACACCGGGACGCTCCCGTGCATGGGAGCGCGCGGTCCGGCTCGACCTGGCGACGCCGGTGCTGACGGACCAGGTCGACGCGCTGCACGCGGCGGCAGCGGCCGATGGCCGCCTGGACCTGTCGCGGGTGGCGATCCGGGGTTGGTCGTTCGGCGGGTTCCTGTCAGCGCTGGCCGTGCTGCGGCGGCCCGACGTGTTCCACGCCGCAGTCGTGGGCGCGCCGGTCACCGACTGGCGCCTCTACGACACGTACTACACCGAGCGCTACCTGGGTCTGCCGGACGAGCATCCCGAGGCCTACCGGGTCTCGTCGCTCGTCGACGGCGAGGGGCGGTTGCTCGGCGCCGTCGTCCCGCCGGGCGGCCGGCACCCCGCGATGCTGCTCGTCCACGGTCTGGCCGACGACAACGTCGTCGCCGCCCACACGCTGCGGCTGTCGGGAGCGTTGCTGGCCGACGGGAGGCCACACGAGGTCCTGCCGCTGACCGGCGTCACACACATGACCCCACACGAGGTGGTCGCGCAGAACCTGCTGTACCTCGAGGT
>DASWKO010000160.1:0-12017 GCA_036396595.1 Nitriliruptorales bacterium
GCGTCGAGCAGACCGACGACTGCGGCGGGCTCACCGGCACCGTGTGGCACTTCGTCCTCGAGGGACTGCCGGCTGGCACCGCACCCGCGACCGTGACCGCCACGTTCCAGGACGCCGGCACCTCGACCGTCCCCGCCTCCCCGAGCGGCGATCGGGAGACCGGCCGGACCCAGCACGCGTACGTCGCGACAGGCGGCGTCGACGTGCTGGAGGGCGCGACCGCCGAGGTCGCCGGCACGGTCGAGGGGGCCAGGCTGGTCCTGTCCCACGTCTGCATCAGCGAGGGCGACGGTGGCACCGGAGGCGGCACGACCGACGGGACCACCGACGGAACCGATGAGTCTTGTGAAGGGACGATCACCATCGAGGTCGTCGATGACCACGGCGACCCCGTGCCCGGCGGGACGACCGTGCTCGACGGCGAGGTCGCCGAGCAGACCACCACGGTCGACTGCGGCCAGCACGACGTGACGCTGCTCGAGGCGCCGCCCGGCTACGTCCCGGTGACGCCGACCACGGTGATCGTGGACGTCGAGGACGGCGACGCGGACGTGGCGACCTTCGTGGTCATCCCCACACCGACCCCCGGCGCCCGCTGCGAGCCGCAGGCAAGCGCGTTCTGGCAGGACGCGGCGCTCGAGTCCAGCACCACCTATACCCGTGCGGAGTGGCAGGTGCTCGCCGGGCGCGCGGTGGAACTCAGCGGTGGCGTGTTCGCCGATGTGAGCGAGCTGCGCAGCGCCGTGTTCAACAGCGAGCACGGAGCCGACTCGCTGCCGCGCCAGCTCGCGAAGCTGGTCCTGAACATCGCCGCCAGCGAGCTGTCCGGCTCGATGACCACGACGGTCGGTCTGGCGACCGGGGTCGGGCTGTCGCCCGAGCACTACGACACCGACGAGCTCGGCACGACCATCGGTGACCTGCTCGCCTACGTGATCGACCACATGCCGTCGGACACACTGACCGCAGACGCCGCCGACGACGCCAGCGACGGCGAGGGCCTGCTCTGTGACGGTCCTGAGGAACCGACGGACGGCGGCACGACCGACGGAGGCACCGACGGCACGACCGACGGCGACACGGACGGCACCACCGACGGCACCACCGACGGGGCGACCGACGGCGACACGGACGGCGGTACGGACGGCGCGACCGACGGGGCCACCGACGGCACAACCGACGGGGCCACCGACGGCACAACCGACGGCGGTACGGACGGGGCCACCGACGGGGCCACCGACGGGGCGACCGACGGCACCACCGACGGGGCCACCGACGGCGACACCGACGGGGGTACGGACGGCGATGTGGGTGCCACGACCGGCGACAACCCGACGACCGGCGGCGACACGACGGGTGACACGGACGGTCAGGCGCTCTGCGCTGGCGCCGTCGACGTGTCGGTGGTGGACGTGCTCGGCAACCCCGTCCCCGGATCCACGCTGAGCCTCGACGGCGACCCGACCTCGGTCGGGACCAGCGATGTCGCGTGCGGCCAGCACGAAGCCACCATGCTGGAGCCGCCGAGCGGCTGGGTGCCGGTCTCGTCCACGACGGTGGTCGTGGACGTGGAGGACGGGCAGACCCAACCGATCGTGTTCGTGGTCGACCGGGAGGTCGTGGCCTGCGCGGGTGACCTGCTCGTGCGCGTCGTCGTGACCGGCAGCGACATCCTGGTTCCGGACTCGACCGTGACGATCGCTGACGAGCAGCTCGTGCTCGACACCGGCGAGACCACCATGACCGGCATCGAGTGTGGAGAGCTGGCGACGTCGCTGGACGACGTCCCGACGGGGTTCACCCCTGTGCCTCCGTCGACCCAGGTCGGCACCATCCTCGACGGCCAGTTGACCACCATCACCTACGAGGTGACGTCGGTCCTGGGCGTCGACATCGAACGGCCGAACGACCCCGCGCCAGCGCCGGAGGACCCGGTCGACCCGGTGGACCTGCCGCGAACCGGCACACCCGCCGGCACGATGCTGGCGTTGGCGACCACCGCAGGAGCGCTCGGTGTCTTCCTGCTCCGGGCCGGCGCATCACGCCGGCGTGACGCGAAGGATCACGCGTGACCGAAGGCGAGTACCAACGACAGCTCGGAGAGCGCCTGCGCGCGATCCGCGCCCAGCAGGACCTGACGCTCCAGGAGGTCGAGGAGCGCAGCGCCGGCCGCTGGAAAGCAGTGGTGGTCGGCTCCTACGAGCGCGGTGACCGCGCGATCAGCATCACCAAGCTGGCCGAGCTCGGCCGCTTCTATGGGGTGCCACTGGCCGACCTGCTGCCCCAGGCTCCCCCAGACGTGCCCGACGAGGCGGCCGACCCTGAACCCACGCTGGTCATCGACCTCACCAAGCTGGATGACGAGGTCGCACACGACCCGCGCTTCACCAGCGTGCGGCGCTACGCCCAGCGCATCCAGGTCCGGCGCGGGGACTACAACGGTCGCGTCCTGACGCTGCGCGCTGGCGACCTGGCGGCGCTGGCCGCCGTCTTCGACACCGACACCGACGACCTCGTGGTCGCGCTCCAGAACCGTGAGGTCGTGCGCCAAACCCGCTGAGCGCGACCGCGCCGTCGTGGCTCGCACCGTGCCACCTACGGCCGCACCGCCAACCGCCACTCCTCCCGGTCGACGAACCCGGCGCGGGCGTAGGCGTGCAGCGCTGGGGTGTTGGCCGCCCGCACGTGCAGCGATACCGGCTGCTGCGGGTCGTCGGCCAGCGTGCGCCGCACCGCCTCGGCCACGGCGGCCGTGCCCAACCCCGACCCTCGGTGCGAGCGGTTCACGACGATGCCCGCGAGCTGGACACCCCAGCGGCCACTCCTGACCGACTGCTCGACCTTGACGATCGGGTCGCCGATCGGGCCGACGCACCAGATCAGCCCCCGGTCCACGGAGGACTCCAACCTCGTCGCGTAACCGCGCCGACCGGGCCGCCCCGGGTCGGGGCCGAACTCGTCGTCGACATGGAGCTGGGCCGCCAGCTCGGCGAGCGCCGCGATGTCGGCCCGTTGCGCCAGGCGCAGACCCGGGTCGGGCACGTCTGCCTCGGCCGGGATCCGCTCCGCCTCGGCCGTCAGGAAGCGCTGCACGTGCACCCGGATGCCGGCGTCCCCAAGAAAGGGCTCCAGCATCGGCTCGCCTGCGCCGGCGTCGCCGACCAGCAGCCGCCACCGGCGGCTCGCCGGGCCCGCAGCGCCGATCACGCGACCGTCCCCGCACGGCACGACGACCTTCCCGGGCAGCACGATGGCGGCCGCCCACAGGTCGTCCTGCTCCGCCACGCGGACGATGTCGGGGCCGTGAGCCTCGATCGATGCGAGCGGGAACTGGTGGCGGACGCCACCCCCGACCTCCGCTGGCCAGGTCGACAGCCGCCGCACGACCTCGTGCAGATCCTCGGCGTCGACCCGGCGCCAACGGACCCCGCGCAGCGCCCCGATCATCCGGCCAGCCCGAGGTTGGGGTCCACCGGGAGATCCAGGCCGGACGTGACGCCCTTCGCGAACAGGTTGGCGCCCGCCGCCGCGACCATGGCTCCGTTGTCGGTGCACAGCGGGATCGACGGCACCAGCAGGGCCAGCCCAGCGTCCTCGCACGCCTGACCCATGCGCTCGCGCAGCCGCGAGTTGGCTGCGACGCCGCCCGCGATGACGACCCGCTCCACACCCTGGTCCGCGGCCGCCGCCATCGACTTCTCGATCTGGACGTCGACGATCGCCTCCTGGAAGCAGGCTGCGACGTCCGCGAGCACGGGTTCGACGCCGGCCTCCTCCTGCTCGCGCAGGTAACGGATGACGGCCGTCTTCAGCCCCGACAGCGAGAAGTCGTAGCTGCCATCCTTGCTCATCGCACGGGGGAAGTCGATGGCGTGCGGGTCGCCTTGCTGTGACAGCCGGTCGATCTCGGGCCCACCCGGATAACCGAGCCCGATGAACCGGGCGATCTTGTCGAACGCCTCGCCGGCCGCGTCGTCGATGGTCGCACCGAGCTGCCGGAAGCCGCCCGACCCGACGCGCCGGGCGTGCCCGGGCGTGGGCGCTTCCGCCGCTGCAGCGTCACCGTCCCAGACGACCAACGAGGTGTGACCGCCGCTCACGAGCAGCGCCAGGATGGGTGGTTCCAGCTCACCGTACTCGAGCTGTGCCGCCATCACGTGCGCCTCGAGGTGGTTGATCCCCACCAGCGGCAGGTCGTACGCAAGGCTCAGCCCCTTCGCACCGGAGACACCCACGAGCAGCGCGCCCACGAGCCCGGGTCCCGCGGTCACGGCGATCGCGTCGATGTCCGACAACCCGCAGCCGGCCTCGACGAGCGCGTGGTCGATGGTCGGCAGCAGCAGGTCCAGGTGGGCGCGCGCAGCCACCTCCGGGACGACCCCTCCGTATGGCGCGTGCAGGTCGGCCTGGGACGCGATGACGTTGGATCGCAGGCTGAAGCGATCCTCGACGACCCCCACGGCGGTCTCGTCGCACGAGGTCTCGATGCCGAGCACGAGCACGGGGATCCTCTCAGTCCGGGGCTGGGGTCAGGCCGGCCAGGCGCTGGGTCGAACGGCGGAGTGTGGCGCTCGCCGCCGCACCGTGCAGGTCGTGCAGCCACATGATGACGGCGTCCTCGCCGTTGTCCGCGTAGTACCCGGGACGGCGTCCCTCGGCCCCGAAGCCGAAGCTTCGGTACAGCCGCTGCGCGGTTCGGTTGCCCGCCCGAACCTCCAGCGTCAGCCCGCCGTCCGCGGTCAGGGTGCGTGCGACCAGGACGAGCTCGTGGACGAGCCGCCCCGCCACACGACGACCCTGGACCGATGGATCGACCGCCACGGTGGTGAGGTGGACGTCACCCGCCTGGTACAGCACGCCGCCGTAGCCCACGACCCGCCGGCCGTCGCGCGCGACGAGGTAGTGGCGGCCGGGCTTGTCGAGCTCCGCCTCGAAGAGCCGCCGCGGCCAAGGACGGGGATAGGCCCGGTGCTCGATGGCGACGACCGCGTCGAGATGGCGACGGCGCATCGGCGAGACCCGGACCGAGCCACCCATGGGCTGCGTCGTGGGACGGTCGAGCGCATCGGCAGCCATCACGGTGCCGCCGCTCCGCCTCGCAGCCGGCCGCGGGTCGCCCAGCCGATCTTCGCATCGGCCTGGCGCAGGTACAGGGGCGTCAGCTCGTCGGGGCGCTCGGTCTCCTCGCGAACGAACCGCGGCACCGCCAGCGTCGCCAGATCCGCGGCGTCCGGGAAGGCATGCTCGGAGCCGGCGAGCTCGGCGTCGACCTCGCGGAAGCGATCGGCGTAGGTGAAGCCGCCGTCGCCCACGACGAGGCACTCCTCGCCGGCCGCCTGGATCTCTCCGGTCAACCTGTCCGGCGATCCCACGCGCAGCTCCGTCTGGCGTTGCACGCCGCCCGGGACACACCGGTAGAACGCCCAGAACAGCTCCTTGCGTCGCGCGTCCAGCGCTGCACAGATGAGCCGGCGCGCATGCCGCATCTGAAATGCGAGCACGTCGAGCCCGGACAGACCGACGACCGGGAGCTGCAAGGCTGCCGCGAACGTCTTGGCGGTGGCGATGCCCACCCGCAGCCCCGTGTAGAGCCCCGGACCGGTGCCGACCGCCACGCCGGTGACGTCGCGGGCCTCCAGCCCGGCCTGGTCGAGGCAGAAGCGGATCGCCGGCGCGAGGAACTCCCCGTGCCTCTGCCCGATGCCGAGGCTGGTCGACACGATCGTGCCGTCCTGATCGGCCAGTGCCACCGACGACCGTGGCGTGGACGTCTCGATGCTCAGCAGGTGCATCAGAGGTCCTCTTCGGCGGTGATGGTCCAGTCGGCCAGCGCAGCGACGAGCAGTTCGCGGCGCCCGTCCCAGTCCCCATGAGCACGGAACCACACCTCACGGTCATCGGGGTCCTCGCCGAGCACGATCTCGACCTCGAGCCGGTCATCGGGCAGCACCGGCTCGACCGCGTCGCCCCACTCCAGGAAGGTGATCACGTCGGTCGCAAAGACCTGCTCCCCCAGGTCGCGTACCTCGGCGAGGTTGTCGAGCCGGTAGACGTCCACGTGCACGAGGTCGATGCGGCCCTCGTAGGTGCGCACGAGCACGAAGGTCGGCGACGTCACCCGGCCCTCGACCCCGAGCTCAGTGGCGGCGCCCTGGACGAAGCAGGTCTTGCCGGCGCCGAGCTCGCCCGTCAGCGCGACCACGTCACCGGGTTCGAGCGTCGCGGCAGCGGCAGCGGCGAGCGCGCGGGTGTCATCGGGCCCGTTGGTCCGGCACCGGAGCGGGAGCGTGATCACGAGGCTCCCACCTCCGCCCGGGTAGGCGGCGGCAGCCTCCCCGACAGCACCGCCGCGGCGGTCGCCAGGTCCCGCCGCAGGCCCTCGAGCGCCTGGTTGTCGCCGCGGAGCGCATCGCCCGGGTCGTACGTGGGGATGAAGGTCGCGCCGTACAGCTCGAACCGCACCCCGGCGATCTTGCCCAGCGGGTACGGGCGCCGGACGAACAGGCGCATCGCGAGCTCGCCCAACGAGACCACGACTCGGGGCTGGACCCATGCGAGCTGCTCCAGGAGGTACCCGCCACACGCCTCCACCTCGTCCGGCTGCGGGGCCCGGCTGCCCGGCGGGTGGCACTTGACGAACGTGGTGACGTACGTGGCCTCCCGATCGATGCCGGCGTCACCGAGCGCGTTGGTGAGCAGGTTGCCCGCGCCGCCGACGTAGGACCTGCCCAGCAGGTCGTCGTGCGTGCTCGGGGCAGCACCGACGATCATCAGCTCCGCCTCGACGTCGCCGCTGCCGAAGACGACGTTGGTACGGCCCTCGTGCAGACGGCACGACGTGCAGCCGCTGGCGTCACGCTCGAGTTGGCGCCACGTCCGGCGCTCGCCCTCATGAATGGAGAAGGGGTCGATGCCGAGCTCCAACGAGGTGTGGTCGGCCACTGGGGACTCCTTCCGAGCGCACCACCTGGTCGTGGTCCGCGGCCCCCACGATGTGCACCCTGATGCTACCCGTGCCCTCGGTCCGGCTTCACGGCGCAGCGTGGTCCGCGTGGCCGGGCAGGCCGTCGAGACTGGTGGCGTGCAGCGGCCCCCGGCGGGTCGCCTCCTCCACCGCCTCGATGGCCAGATGGGCGACGACGTCGGAGCTCGCATCCACCCGACCCGTGGCCAGGCAGAAGAGGGCGTCGCCGTCGTACAGGGTGTGGGCGGGCCGCACCGCCCGCGCCACGCCCGTGTGCCCCAGCTCGGCGACCCGCTCGGCCGCGTGCTTGGTCAGCCGGGCGTTGGTCACGATGCAGCCGATCACGGTGTTGGCATCGGGGGCCTGCAGATCCGCGAACGGGTAGCGCGTGGTCGCCCCAGGTGCGCGCGACGCCAGGACCGGGGTGCCGTCGGCGGCCACCACCTCGCCCAGCGCGTTGTTGGCGACCAACGCCCCGACCACCAACTCGCCGTACCGCCGCACGGCGATGCCCTGACCGCCACGCCATGCGTGCTCGAGCCCGCCGATCTTCGCGACCGAGCAGCCCGCGCCGGCACCGAACGCGCCCTCGGCGGGTTCCCCGGTCGTCGCGGCTCGGCAGGCGGCGTACCCCGCCTCGGCGTCCGGTCGTCCCCGGCGCACGGCCACGCTGGCGTCCAGCAGGATGGCTGCGCCCACGATCGGCACGATCGCCCCGCTGTCGCCCACCGGGTAGCCGACCCCCTGCTCCTCGAGGTAGCTGACCACGCCGTCGGCCGTTGCCAGCCCGTAGGCCGAGCCACCGCTGAGGACGATGCCGTGGCACACCTCGACCTTGCCGCGGCCCGAGAGCGTGATGGCTTCGCGCGTGCCGGGTGAGGACCCGCCCACCGCGATCGCACCGAGGCTGCCGTCCGGCGGGAGGATCACCGTGCACCCTGTGGGCACGTCGGGGTGGGTCCACAGACCGACACGCAGGTCGTCGAGCCCCAGCGCCATCAGGCCACCCGCTCGCCGTCGCGCAGGGCGCGCGTGACGGCCCGTTCGATCACGGCGTTGACCGCGTCCTTGGCTTCGAGCGGGGTCATGTGTCCCACGCCGGGCAGCTCGATGAGGTCGGAGGTCTGGCAGCGGTCGGCCATCCAGCGTGACAGCTCGACCGGCGTGATGCGATCGGCGGTGCCGCACAGGATCGTGTTGGGGATCGTGAGGCAGCTCAAGCCCTCGTCCTCGTCCAGCGAGATGACCGAGCGGGCGATCCCGAGCACCATGTCGACGTCGGCGTCGAGCATGAGCTGCTCGGTGAAGTCGACGTACCGCGGATCGGCGCCCGGGGACAGGCCGACCAGCTTCGTGACCAGGTGGCTGATGTCGCTGGACGCCCGGTAGGCACGGGCGGCGTATCGGGCAGCGCGGGGGTCGACGACGTCCAGGAAGCGCCCGACGTAGCGCTCGAGCCGGGCCAGCGAGCTGATCGACAGCCGCAGGCCGGACTCGCCCGTCACGGCCCGCGACGCGGTGCTGAGCAGGATCGCGCCCCGGATCCTGTCCCCCATCAGGTGCTGGCGCCGGCGTGCCAGGTTCAAGATCGTGGCGCCGCCGAGGGAGTGACCCACCAGCACGACCGGCTGGTCCGGCGCCGAGCACGCCTCCAGGACCGCCGCCAGCGTGTCGCCGAACAGATCCAGGGGGTAGCGGCCGCTGCGGGGCGGGGACGAGCGGCCGTGCCCGGGCTGGTCGTAGGTCACCAGCCGGTAGCGGTCGCCCAGGGCCGCGACCTGCTCGTGCCAGACGCGCCCGGTGCAGCACCAGCCGTGGATGAGCACGACCATCGGGGCGTCGGCGGGTCCGTAGGCCTCGACCGTGAGGCGCACCCCGTCGGGGCCGTGGATCTCGCGCACATCGCCGCTGATCGATCCGAGCGGCGGGCCGACCTTCGTGACGGCCAGACGGTCGCGCATGACCGCTCGCTCGGCGCGGTAGGCGACGGCCGCGCCCGTGGCAGCGCCCAGCCCCAGCAGCAGCGCGTTACGCAATCGGGACACGCGGACCTCCCGGGCGATCAGCCGACGTACACGCGCGGGACCCGCGCCGTCAGCGAGGTCCCGATCTCGTAGGTGATGGTCCGTGCCGCGTCCGCCCACTCGTCCACGGAGACGGACGCGTCACCCTGCTGTCCGAGCAGCACGACCTCGTCGCCGGGCTGCGCGGCGGCGTCGCCACACCACACCAGGATCTGGTCCATGCAGACGTTACCCACGACGGGGCGGCGCCGGCCGCCGACCAGGACCTCCGCCCGGTTCGACAGCAGTCGTGGGACGCCGTCGGCGTAGCCCACCGCGACCGTGGCCAGCCAGCCGGCTGCCGGCGCGCGCCACGTGTGGCCGTAGGAGGCAGCCGTCCCCGCAGGCACCTGCTTGACGAACGACACCTGCGTCACCAACCGCAGGGCCTGGCGCAGCCCGTGCGCCGTAGCCGGCAACGTGGCCGTGTCCGGCGACAGGCCGTACAGGGCCACGCCCGTCCGAAGCAGGTCCCGGTGCGCCCGTGGCAACCGCAGCGTCGCCGCCGAGTTGGCCGCGTGGGTCATGCCCGGCTCGATGCCGAGCTGGGCCGCCAGCGCCAGGAACCGGTCGAAGGCGTCGAGCTGCCGATCGGCGGAGTCGCTGTCGGGCTCGTCCGCGCGGGCCAGGTGGGTCCACAACGCCTCCACCTCGACGTGCTCCCACCGGAGGGTCGCCTCGAGCACGTCACGCCAGTCCGGCTCGTACACACCCACCCGGTGCATCCCGGTGTCCGCCTTGAGGTGGACGCGGGCGATGGTCCCCGCACGTGCCGCGGCCGCGTCGAGCGCCGCTCCGAACGCCCGGGTGTACAGGGCGCTGGTGAGGCCGGCTGCGAGCAGGCGGTCCGCGGCGGCGGCTGGCGGCTCGCTCAGCAGCAGCACGGGCGCGTCGATGCCTGCGGCACGGAGCTCCTCGCCCTCCTCGACCAGCGCCACCGCCAGCCAGGCTGCCCCTGCCTCGAGGGCAGCCCGCGCGACCGGGACGGCGCCGTGCCCGTAGCCGTCGGCCTTCACGACCGCGCAGAGGTCCGTGCCGCCGGCGGCCTCGCGGAGCACCCGGACGTTGTGCCGGATGGCGTCGAGGTCGATCTCGGCCCGCGTGGGGCGCAGCGGCGGCAGGCTCACGGGCCACCTCGCACGTCGACGGTCGGGTGGAGCGGCCACGTTGGCTCGGTGCCGGCCAGGACGTGGACGCGCTCCAGCGCCTGAGGGATCGCGTGCACCAGGTCGTCGCTGGTCGCGCGGTCCGCGGGCAACGCCCCGGCGAGCTGCCCGGCCAGGCCGTGCAGCCAGACCGTGCGGGCGACCGCGAGCGGCACGTCGTCCGCGGTCGCGATCGCCGCCGTCAGCATCCCGGTCAGCACGTCGCCGCTGCCACCGCTGCCGAGCGCGACCGAGCCGGTCGGCGTGACCCAGACGCGGCCGTCGGGAGCGGCCACGATCGTGCCGGGTCCCTTGGCCACGATCGTCGCGTCGTACCGGGCAGCGAGCTCGGGGACCCGCTCGACCCGGTTGGCCCAGGCATCGGGCCCGCCGTCACCGCCACCGATCCGGGCCAGCTCACGTTGGTGGGGCGTGAGCACCAGCGTCCCCGCGTGCTCGCGCAGCCGCGAGGGGCGGTCACGGAACACGTTCAGCGCGTCCGCGTCCAGCACGAGTCGCGGGGCGTCCCGCAGCAGCGCCTGCACGATCGCGTCCGTGCCCTCGCCCGGGGTCAGCCCCGGTCCTGCTCCGACGGCGTCCACCGCGTCTAGCCCCAACTGCTCGGCCGCCTTCGGGCCGACCGCCTGACCCTCGTGCGCCAGCGGCCGCGTCATGGCGGGCGCGATCACGGGCGCGATCACCCGCTGGACGTGGGCCGGCGTGGCCAGCGTCGTGAGTCCCGCTCCCATCGCGAGCGCCCCGCGCGTGCACAGGATCGCCGCGCCGGCTGCGCCCACCGAGCCGGCGACGAGCTGGACCACGCCCCGGGCACGCTTGTCGGCCGCGGCGTCGAGCTGGGGCGGGCAGGCGCCCACGGCGGTCAGCGCCCACCAGGAGCCCGCAGGGGGGTGGTAGCGCGGACCGAGCTCGCCGACCACCACCCGGCCGGCGTGCCGCGCACCGGGGTGCAGCACCAGTCCCCGCTTCATCCCGCCGAAGGTCACGGTGAGGTCGGCGCGGACCGCGCCCTGCGGGGCCGATCCGTCGTCGGAGCAGACCCCGCTCGGCACGTCACACGCGATGACAGCCAGCCCGGTGCGCTCGCGGGCGGCGAGGATCGCGTCGGCGGCGGTCCTCGCCTCGCCGCTGGGGGCGCCACTGCTGCCGGTGCCCAGCAGCGCGTCCACGGCCACATCGCACCAACGCAGCGCCTCATCGATGGCGTCGGCTGCGCCGGTCCGGCCGCCGCCGTCGATCCAGCGGCGCCGGTTGTCGGCTGCCTCCTCGGACAGCTCCACGTCCAGCGCGTACGCGCTGACGACCCACGCCTCGGCGCCGTGGGCTCGCAGTCTCCGAGCGGTCGCCCAGCCGTCGCCGCCGTTGTTGCCCTTGCCGACGAGGATCGCGACCCGCAGGCCGTAGCCGTATCCGGCCAGCTCGACCACCCCCCGCGCCAGGTGCCCGGCGGCACGCTCCATCAACGCCGCCCAGGTGGAGCCGGCTTCGACGGCGGCCTGGTCACCTGCCCGCGCAGCGGCGGCGTCGAGCAGCGGGACCTGAGGTGGGTGCGGCACGGTGACGTGTCTACTCCACCGTCACCGTTTTCGCGAGGTTCCTCGGTTGGTCCACGTCGGCGCCGCGCTGGGTCGCGACGTGATAGCTGAAGAGCTGCAGCGGGATGACCGACAGGATCGGAACCGCCAGCTCGTGCGACGCCTCGGGCAGCACGAGGATGTGGTCGGCGTGGGCCTTGAGTTCCTCGGTGGCTCCGGCGGTCCCGATGGCCAGCACCGCAGCACCCCTGGCCTTCACTTCCTGGATGTTGCTGACCATCTTCGCGAAGAC
>DASWKO010000161.1:0-5396 GCA_036396595.1 Nitriliruptorales bacterium
TCCCTTGCCTGGCGTATCGGTGTCATCGGCACACGCGGCCGGCAGGTTGAGCGTCAGCCGGCCGTCTCGGCGAGCCCGGCGCCGCGCTGGCGCCGCAGCTCGTCGATCTCCTCCAGCGGTCGGTCCAGCGCGCGCCTGCGCGTCCCGACCATCGCGTCGTACTCCTGGCGGGCCTGGTCCAGCCGGGTCCCCACCTTCTCCATCTGCTCGGTGAACGCCTCCCACTGGCGCCCGAAGCGGCCCAGCGCTTCGAGGATCTCGTTCGAGGTCGCCTCGAGCGCGAAGTTGTCGACCGCCTGACGGATGACCGCGAGCACGGCGAACAGGGTCACGGGCGAGCACAGCACGACCTTGGCCCGCAGGGCATGGTCCAGCAGCGTCGGATCGTGCTCGTGGACGAAGCCGTACACCTGCTCGTTGGGGATGAACAGCAGCACGTAGTCGAGCGTCCCCCTCGAGGGGTCCACGTACCCGCGCCCGTGGAGCTCGTCGATCCGGTTGCGGACGTCCCGGAGGAACGTCTTCGTGCAGGCCGCACGCTGTTCGTCGCGGTCGGCGTCGAGCGCCCGCAGGTAGTTGTCGAGCGGGAACTTGACGTCCATGTGCACGCAGCGCCGGCCCGGGAGGGGGAACGTGAAGTCCGGGATCGACCCGTGGGGGGTCGCCGTCTGCGTCACGTAGTTGATGCCCTCGACGAACCCCGCCGCGCGCAGCACGTCCTCGGCCATGCGCTCCCCCCACTGCCCCCTTGCCCGGGTGCTGGCCAGCGCATCGCGCAGCGTCTGGGTGGTCGCGACCAGGTCCGAGGTGGCCGACGTCGCCTGGCGTAGCTGCTCGCTCAGGCGCCCGAACGAGGTGGAACGCTCGCGCTCGACGCTGGCGACCAGCTCGGTCACGCGCCCCAGCTCGTCACGCATCGCCGCGAGCTGCACATCGATGAGCTGCTTCTTGGCGTCGAGCTCGCTCGGGCCGCGCACCCGCACGGCCCGCTGTCGGTGACCCAGCACGATCGCCGCCACCGCCACCGCCGCCGCCGCGATCAGCACCGCGACCAGTAGCTCCACCCGCAACCTCCTCGACGTGTCGTCACGACCCTACGGATGGGGTGCGACACGGGATCGGATGCGCTGCCAGCCAGCTCGGACCACCGCCTCGAGCGGCCCACGAGGCAAGCGTCGCAGCCACAAGGTCGACGCGACGGTGACGACCACGCCGAACACCAGCACCTTGCCGATCCCCTCGGTCACGTCACGCGCGACCAGCAGCGTGTCGGTGACATGGAACAGCAGGAGGTGCCCGACGTAGACCGACAGCGCGAGCCGACCCAGGTCGGCGAGCGGGCGCAGCAGCCGCGGCCACCGTGCGGCGACCAGTAACGAGGCACCCAGCACACCCACCGCGAAGCCGACCCCACCGATCAGCCACAACGGCATCTGCGAGTGCGCCTCGGTCGTCAGCAACCAGGTCCAACGGTCCTGCCCGACCTGCACGCCCAGCACGTCCGGCAGGACCCGTCCGAGCTGGGTCGTCACCAGCAAGCTGGCGGCGCCGCCGGCCATGAGCCACACCTGCGTCCGCCTGGTCGCGAGGTCGAGCGTGCCCAGGTACATCCCGAACACCATCGCCGGCACCCAGGTGACCGCCGGGTAGTAGCCGAACAGCGCGATGTCGCCCAGCACGCCCGTCGGCGAGTCCCCTTGCAGCGGGACGACCCACTCGGGAGTCAGCACGTACGTCGCGAGCACCAGGACCGAGCCGAACGCTGCCAGGACGAGCGCCCACCGCCGCAGCACGGGGCCGCCGCGTCCGACGAACGGGGCCACCAGCGCGAAGTAGACGGCGTAGTACTGCAGGATCACCGCGACCGGGTGGTCCAGGCTCTGCAGCCACAGACCGAGCGGCAGCAGCCAGGCAGTCCGGTACAGCAGCCGCGCGCGGACCGTCCGCCGGTCGTGCCGGCCCGACAGCAGCGCGACGCCGATGCCCGCCACCACGACGAACAGCAGCGAGGCCTTGCCGGCGAAGCTGGCGTACACCCAGGCAGCGGGACCACCCTCGTCGACGGGATACGGCCCGATGTGGACCGTCACCATCCCCAGGATGGCCAGGGCCCGCGCGACGTCGACGCCGTCCAGCCGCGTCGCGGCCACCGTCGCGGTGCCGCCCGGGGCTGTGGTCGTGGTCACACGGGCAGCGTACGGGCGCTCCCCGGCACAGGTGCCTCCCGCCCGTCAGGTCTCGGGGTGCGGCTCGATGCCCGGTTGCCGGGTGGCGGCCTGGTCGCGGCTCGGGAACTCCGCCAGCGGCCCTCGCGCCGCCTCGTCCCAGTCCCGGAACGTGAGTTCGGTCTGCAGGTACGCCGTGAGCAGCTCGGCCGTCCGGTGGATCGAGTCGAGGTGGGTGCGCTCGTGACCGTGCGTGGCGTCCACCCCGATACCGACCAGTGCCGCACGCGTCTCTGCCCCGGCCTCGAGCGCCGCGGCGACATCCGAGCGGTAGTGCATGAACACGTCGCGGTGCGTCTCGATGCCGGCAGCCTCGCCGAGCCGCAGCAGCTTGCGCGCGAGGTGGAAGTCGAACGGGCCGTGCAGGTCCTGCATCGTCACCGTGACCCCGGTCTCGGTGGAGGCCTGGTTCGGTGCGACGACCGCGGTGTCGATCGAGACCATCTCGGCGACGTCGGTGTGCAGGCCGTGGCTGGCGCCGTGCCCGACCTCCTCGGCGATCGTGATGAGCAGATGCGCAGCGACGTCGAGCTCGACGCCCGCGTCCACGATGGCCTTGCTGGCCACGAGCGCCGCGGTCACCCCGGCCTTGTCGTCGAGGTGACGGGACTTCACGAAGCCGCTGGCGGTGATCTCGGGGAGCGCCTGGAACGCGATGTGATCCCCCACCTGGATGCCGAGTTCGCGCAGGTCGGCAGCCGAGCTCACGCGCTCGTCGACCCGGACCTCGACGTGGTCCCAACCGACACCCTGGGTGTCGACCTCGAGGTCGTAGGCGTGCCCGCTCGCCTTCAACGGGAGCACGGTCCCGGTGAAGGTCCGGTCCGGTTCGTCGGTGAACACCGTGACGCGCGCGCCCTCGGCGAACCGGGCCGAGTGCGTGCCGATCGGCACCGCCTGGATGCGCCCGTTGCTCTTGAGCTGCTTGACCATCATCCCGATCGTGTCGGCGTGCACGACGATGGCCCGGTCCGGGCTGGTCTGACGGCCGGGGATGTTGGCCACCATGGCCCCGCGGCGCGTCAGCTCGAACTCCAGGCCCAGACCCCCGATCACCTCGCCCAGGAACTGCATGATCGGGTCGGTGCGACCGGTCGGACTCGGCCAGCGCAGCAGCTCGAGCAGCACCTCGCGACACCAGTCATGATCGATGGGCAGGGGCTTGGCGTCCATGCCGACGACCGTACCCGTCGGGTCAGATCCGATGGTCCTCGCCCTGGTTGACCTGGTCGGGCTCCCAGCCGCTGGGCAGTGCGCGGGTGGCGGGGAAGAGCAGATCGATGAAGCGCTGCGCGGTGGGCTGGGGCTCATGGTTGGCCAGGCCAGGTCGCTCGTTGGCCTCGATGAAGACGTGTCCGGGGCCGTCGACCGCCGGCACGATCAGGTCCATGCCCACGACCGGGATGTCCAGGGCCTCGGCGGCCTGGATCGCCGCGCGAGCAAGTTCGGGGTGCAGGTCGGCCGTCACGTCGTGGATGGTCCCGCCCGTGTGGAGGTTGGCGGTCCGCCGCACCTCGAGCTGGTCACCCGGTCCCAGCACGTCGTCGAGGGCGTAGCCCGCCTCGTGCACGACCGCGAAGGTGTTGTCGTCCAGCGGGATGCGGGACTCCCCGCCGGTGGTGGCGGCACGTCGCCGGCTCTGTTTCTCGATGAGCTGCTCAACCGTGTGCGAGCCGGTTCCGACGACGGCTGCGGGCTTGCGGACCGCGCCCGCGACGACCTCGCCATCGATCACCAGGATCCGCAGGTCGTCGCCCTCGACCCGTTCCTCGAGCAGCACCGCCGGGCAGAACCGGGCCGCCAGCTCGCGGCCTTCAGACAGCGCGTGCGGCGTGCTCACGCCCACGGTGACGCCCTGGCCCTGCTCACCGCGCGCCGGCTTGACGACCAGATCCCCCACCTCGTCGAGGAACGCCTCGTCCGCTGCGTCGAAGGTCGCGCGACGACCGCGCGGGACCGACAGGCCTTCGGTCGCCAGGAGCCGGCGGGTCACGCGCTTGTCGTCGCACCGGCTCATCGCCACCGCACTGGTCAGCTCGGACAGTGACTCGCGCGTGACGATCTCACGGCCGCCGTGCGACAGCCTGAGGTAGCCACCCTCGGCGTCGAGCACGGTCACGCCGATCCCGCGCCGGATCGCCTCGTCGGCGATGATCCGCGCGTACGGGTTGAGCGCGTCGAGATCGTCGTCGGGCGCCGCCGAGAACAGCCGCTCGTTGATCGGGTTCTTGCGCTTGACGCTGTAGACCGGGACGCGCACGAAGCCCAGCTTCTCGTACAGCGCGATCGCCGCGTCGTTGTCGTGCATCACCGACAGGTCGACGTACGCCCGGCCGCGGGCCTGCACCCGCTCGGCCAGCGTGCGCACGAGCACCTCGCCCACGCCGGGCAGCGACGCCTGCGGATCGACCGCCAGGCACCACAGCGATGTGCCGTTCTCGGGGTCGTTGAAGGCCAGGCGGTGGTCCACGCCGGTCACGGTCCCGATGACGTCCGCTGAGTCGGCGTCCTCGGCGATGAGGTGGGTGAAGGTCTTGGTGCGCTGGTTGCCCCACATCACCTCGCCCGGTGCGGTCACCATCCCGCACGAGGCGTAGATGCGGTTGATCGCGGCCGCGTCGGACTCGGAGCGCATCCTGCGGACCACGACCCCCGGCACCGGCTGTGCAGCGGGGCGGTAGTTGTGCAGCCAGAGCCGGTAGGTGTGGCTCGGGTCGATGAACAGCTCGTGGGGCGCGCGGCTCACCAGCACGTGAGGCTCACGCACGTACAGGGCGATGTCGCGGCTGCCGGGACGCTCCTCGCGCAGGACCCGCTCGAGCTCCCGGCTGTCCCCGAAGGTCTGGCCGAACACCAGCCGGCCCCACCCGCAGTCGACGGTGACGTCCGGCTCGATGTCGACGGTCAGGTGGGCGGGCCGATCCTCCCAGCTCCGCGTCGAGAGCTGGTCCTCTCGCAGTTGGCGTCTGGCGTGCTGCCGGTCCCGTGCCACGACAGACGCCGTGCGACTGGAACCACAGCTCCAGCAGGCCGAGCTGCCAGAGCTTGTTGCCCCGGAGCGGTGTGAGTTCGGCGTTCGGATCGGCCAGCAGTCCGTCCACGTACGCCGGCTGGAACAGCCCCCGCTTCCGGGCCTCGGGGGCGTGCAGCGCGTCCCGGACCAGATCGAGG
>DASWKO010000162.1:0-5174 GCA_036396595.1 Nitriliruptorales bacterium
AGGGCCGTCATCCGGCTGCTGTGGGCGATCAACGCCGCCGCGTCGGAGGCGCAGTAGCCCACGCCGTCCTGGTGGGTGACCAGCAGCGGTGCCTCGCGCTTGGCGGCGACGATGGTGCCGGGATCGTCGGTGCACATGAAGCACAGCGCGAACGCGCCCTCGAGCCGGTTGACGGTCCGGCGGACGGCCTCGAGCAGGTCCGGCTGGTCCATGCCCTCGAGCTCGGCGGCGCACAGGTGGGCGACCACCTCGGTGTCGGTGTCGGAGGCGTAGCTGGTGTCACCGAGCTCGGCCTTGAGCTTGCCGTAGTTCTCGATGATGCCGTTGTGCACCACGGCCACACGGCCGGACGGGTCGGCGTGCGGGTGGGCGTTGCGGTCGTTGGGCGCACCGTGGGTCGCCCAGCGCGTGTGCCCGATACCGACCGATCCTTTGACCGGCTCGCTGTCCAGCGCGGAAGTGAGGTTGGCGAGCTTGCCGGCGCGCTTGACGATGCGCAGCCGGTCGTCGTGGTTGACGACGACGCCGGCCGAGTCGTACCCGCGGTACTCCAGACGCGTCAGACCGGCGATGATCTCGTCGACCGCGTCACCGCGTCCGGTGATGCCGATGATGCCGCACATGGTCGTCCTTTTCCTGCCCACCGTCCCCGACGAGCCGGGATGCCGTTGCGTCCTCGCGGAAGCGTAACGGCGCCCACAGGCGCGAGAGCGTGGCCGCCCGGCCGCACGACCCGTACCCGCTCGGGTCGCCGGTGTGACCCGCCGCTCAGGACTCGTGACGCTGAGCCACAGCTTCTGGGGTATGTAACCAGTATGACCACTTGACTGGTGTCGTAACCGGTGATACAAAGACAGTGGTTGCTCCCCCGATCGGGGGGCCGAGTACACGGAGGAGACCGTGCACCTCACCGAACCGGACCTCTGGGTCCACACGTTCATGGCCGATCGCCTGCGCGAGGCCGAGCGGGGACGGGCCACGGCGGCGCCGGCTCCGCGACCCAGCCGACCGCGCCGCCGCTGGCTCGGCCGGCTGCTCGTCCGGCTCGGCGACCGGGCGCAGACGGTCGGGCATTGGCTGGCCGTCGGGCCCCGTGCCACAGCCGACCCGGCGTGCCGCGCGACCCGCTCCATGGCCCAACCCGGAGCATCCAGGTGAGCATCGAGGTCGCTGCCCCGCCGCACGTCGAGCTGGTGCGCCGGTTCGTGAACACGCTCGACGTCGAGGAGGCGACCGACGCGCTGAGCAAGCCTGACGACGCGGCCGCATGGTTCCAGGCGCAGGGCCTGCTGCCCGCCGGCACGCCGGTCACGCTCGACGACATCGCGCTGGCCCGCCAACTGCGGGATGGACTGCGTGACATCCTGACATCGCACCACGACAGCGCCCCACCGCCGCCAGAGGCCGTCCGGTCCCTGCGGGCCGCAGCCGCCCGCGCACCCGTGATCGTCACCCTGGACGACGACGGCTCCACGCACCTCGAGCCCGCGACCGACGGCGTGGCCGGCGCGCTGGCGCGGGTCCTCGCTGCCGTGCACCGCGCCGCGCTCGACGGGGCGTGGGACAGGCTGAAGATCTGCCTGCGGGACGACTGCCGGTGGGCGTTCTACGACGCCTCCCGCAACCGCTCGGGCAAGTGGTGCACGATGGCCGTCTGCGGCAACCGGACCAAGGTCGAGCGGTTCCGTGGGCATGACCGCGCCTGACGGGCGCTCAGGCCGCACCGAGCACGGACGACACGACGCCGGCGATGCGCTCGGCACTGCCCCGTGCGTCATCATCGCTGCCGGCCTCGACCATCACCCGTACCAGCGGCTCCGTCCCCGATGGCCGCACCAGCACACGCCCGTCGCCGCCGAGCTTGTCCTGCTCGGCCTCGACCGCCGCCCACACGTCATCGGCGTCCTCCAGCCCATCGCGGTCCCGGACGCGGACGTTGACCAGCACCTGTGGCAGGCGCTGCATGACACCGGTCAGCTCGCGCAGGCTGACCCCCGTCGTCCGCAAGACCGACAGCAGGTTGACCGCCGCGAGGATCCCGTCGCCGGTCGTGGCGTGGTCGAGCTGGATGATGTGCCCCGACTGCTCGCCGCCCAGGATCAGGTCGCGCTCGCGCATCACCTCGAGCACGTACCGGTCACCGACCTGGGTCTCGACCACTTCGATCTGCAGCCGCTGCATCGCCTGCCTGAACCCGAGGTTGGTCATCACGGTCGTGACGACGGTGTCGTGGGCGAGCGTGCCGCGGTACTTGCGGGCGCGCGCGAGGATGGCCAGGATCACGTCGCCGTCGACCTCGCCGCCCTCGTGGGTGGCGGCGATGAGCCGGTCGGCGTCGCCGTCGTGCGACACCCCCACGTCGGCGCCGTGCGCGACCACGGCCTCGCAGATCACGTCCGGGTACTCGGAGCCGGCGTGCTCGTTGATGTTGGAGCCGTCGGGGGAGCAGTTCACGGTCACGACATCGGCGCCGAGCTGGCGGTAGACCTGGGGCGCCACGCCGCTGGCGGCTCCGTGCGCGCCGTCCACGACCACCTTGATCCCGGCGAGGCTCTCCTCGGAGGTCACGACCAGGTGCTCGACGTACCGAGCGACGGCGGCCGGGTCACGCAGGCTCCGGCCGACGTTGGTGCCCGTCGGCCGCGGTGCCGCGCCAGAATCGATCAGCGCCTCGAGCCGGTCCTCCTCGTCGTCGGTGAGCTTGAACCCCTCGGGCCCGAAGAACTTGATGCCGTTGTCCTGCACCGGGTTGTGGGACCCGCTGATCATGGCGCCGGCGCGTGCTCCTCCCCGAGCCGTGAGGTAGGCGACGGCAGGCGTAGGCAGGACGCCCAGCGTCACGGCGTCGCCGCCCGCCGAGGTGATGCCCGCGACCAGCGCCGCTTCGAGCATCTCGCCGGACCAGCGCGGGTCGCGGCCGACCAGGATCGTCGGCCGCCGCTCGCCCTCCTCGCGCAGGACCCCGACCAGGGCGCGGCCGAGGTGCAGCGCGAGTTCCGGCGTCAGGTCGACGTTGCCGATCCCGCGCACGCCATCGGTCCCGAACAGTCGGCCCACGGGCGCCTCCGGTGTGCTGTGGTGCTCACCGCTTGCTGAACTGGGGGGCCTTGCGTGCCTTCTTGAGGCCGTACTTCTTGCGCTCGACCTTGCGGGCGTCACGGCGCAGCATCCCGGCGTCCTTGAGCGGCTGGCGCAGTTCGGGGTCGTTGTCCGCCAGCGCGCGGGCGATGGCCAGGCGCAGCGCACCGGCCTGGCCGGTGATGCCGCCTCCGTCGATGTTGGCGATGATGTCCCAGCGGTTGGCCTGCTCGACCAGCTCGAGCGGCTGAAGGACGTGGTAGCGGTGCTTCTCGACGCGGAAGTACTCCTCGAGTGAGCGACCGTTCAGGATGAACTGGCCGCTACCGGGGCGCAGGCGCGTGCGGGCGCGTGCGGTCTTGCGCCGGCCGATGAAGATCTTCTCGTGCTCAGACATCAGTACCTCGTTCGGGCAGCACTGCTACGGGCCGCCTGGGGTCGTGGTTACGGCAGCGTCTTGGGCTGCTGGGCCTCGTGCGGGTGCTCCGGACCGGCGTAGATCTTGAGCTTGGTGATCATCTGCTGACCGAGCTTGTTCTTCGGCAGCATCCCCTTGACCGCACGCTCGACGATGCGCTCGGGGCTGTCGTCGCGGAGCTGCATGAACGGCACCGACGTCAGCCCACCCGGGTACCCGGAGTGCCGGTGGTAGACCTTGGCGAGTTCCTTCTGGCCCGAGAGCCTGACCTTGGCGGCGTTCACGACGATGACGTGGTCGCCGCCGTCGAGGTACGGGACGAAGGTGGGCTTGTGCTTGCCACGCAGGACCTGCGCGATCCGGGTCGCCAGTCGACCGAGGATCTCGTCCTCGGCGTCGACGACGAACCACTCGCGCTGGATGTCCTTGGCGCTGGGCTGGTACGTACGCATCGCGTCTCGGTCCTGTTGCGTGACGGCGTCGAACGTTCGAGGCTCGGGCGTGGGTCGGTCGCCAGCGGGTGTGGCGCAGGACGCAGGGTGGTGTGCCCCGAACGTGCGAACGGCGGCCCCGAGAGGAACCGCGGCTGCTGAGGGTACCGACCCGGCGCACGGATGGACAACCGCTCGTCGGCTGCACCGCACGCTGGGAACGACGGCGTCACAACCCCAGCGCACGTCGGATCTCCGGGCGTGGCGCAGCCGGGTAACGGCGGCCGAACGACACGCCCTCGAGCACCAGTCCATGCGGTGGTGCGATGGCCACCGCCGCCGTGCGATCCCGTGCCGCCAGGACCTCACCGATCCAGTCCGGCTCGCGGCGCCCGTCCCCGACGGCGACGAGGCACCCGATGATCGAGCGCACCATCTGGTGACAGAACGCCGGGCCGCGCAGCCGCGCATGGATGACGCCGTCGCGCCGCGCGATCGTCAGGGCCCGCAGCGTGCGACGGTTGTGCCCGCCCGCCGCCTGGCGGCAGAAGCTGTCGAAGTCGTGCTCGCCCAGCAGGTGCCGGGCGCCAGCCCGCATGCGAGGCACCGACAGCGACGTCCTCGGGAGCTGCCAGACGCGGTGGCGCTCCAGCGGATCCACCGCCGCCTGGTCCGTGAGCCGGTACCGGTAGCGCCGCTCGGTGGCCGAGAACCGGGCGTGGAAGCCAGCGTCCACGACCTCGACCCGCCAGATGCTGATGGCGTCGCCGGTCAGCTTGTCCAGCGCGAGCCGGAAGCGCTCGAGGTCGGCCACCGCCCGCTGCACCCGGCGGTTGTCGGGGTCGGCATCGACATGGACCACCTGGGCCAGCGCGTGCACGCCGGCGTCGGTCCGGCCCGCGCAGAAGCTCGCGACGTCGTCCTGCCAGCACCGCGACAGGGCGCCCTCGAGGGTGCCCTGCACGGTGGCCAGATCGTCACGCCCGCGCTGGACCGCGAACCCACGGAACGGTCCCCCGTCGTACGCGAGGTCGATCCGCAGCCGCATGGACGAGGCACTCAGCTCTGGCCAGCGTCCTTGCCGCTTTCCTCGCCGCTTTCCTCGCCGCTGTCCTCGCCCGCGTCCTCGCCCGCGTCCGCAACGTCGCCGTGGTCCTCGGTGGGATCTTCGGCGGTCGGGGCGTGGGGCGTCGTCTCCTGCGTGTCCTGGTCGACCTCGGACACGTCAGCAGCGTCGACCTCCTCAG
>DASWKO010000163.1:0-14905 GCA_036396595.1 Nitriliruptorales bacterium
CTCCATCGACCAGGGCGGCTGCATCGAGACCAGCCGGGTGACCACTCATTCGGAGCCGACCTACGTGCAGCACGGCGTGGTGCACTACTGCGTCGGCAACATGCCAGGGGCGGTCCCGCACACGTCGACGTACGCGCTGACCAACGTCACGGTGCCGTACGCGCTCCGGCTCGCCACCGGTCCCCTCGAGGCGATGCGCGCCGACGCGGGTCTGGCGGAGGGCCTCAATGTGTACGGCGGGTCGATCACCAACCCCGGCGTGGCCGAGGCGCACGGTGTGGACCACCGCCCGCTGAGCGACGTGCTCGGCTGAACGACCACGTTGCCGTACACCCCCCCAACCAAGCTCCGCGCCGCGCCGAGTAGCCTGACGCACGACGTCCACGACGGAAACGGCGCCCACGATGGATCAAGCGACCCTCGACCGCCTACGCAAGCAGCTCCAGGAGGATCGCGAGCAGCAGCTCGAGCTCCTCGGCGAGCATGGAGCGGACCCCTACGGCGAGGAGGTCAGGGATCTTCAGGTCGGTAACGACGGGTTTGCCGACTCCGGGCAGGCCACGGAGGAACGCTCCGAGGTGCTCGGCCAGATCGACACGGCGCGGGTCCGCCTGCACCAGGTGGACACCGCGCTCGAGCGCATCGACGCGGGGACCTACGGGCAGTGCGAGCGCTGCGGGGAGCCGATCCAGGAGGCCCGCCTCGAGGCCCGCCCGCTGTCGACCCGTTGCATGGAGTGCGCGTCCATGACCTGAGCGGGCCGAGCCCGCGCGGTGGGCCGATCGAGCCTGAGGGCCCAAACGCGAGCCCGAGGGGGCCGGTGAGGGTCTGATCGCGCGGGCTGCTGCGCGCCTCTGAGCGCGTGCAGGCGACCCACGGCGCGAGCCAGCGGACACCGCCTGGCGGGGTCCAGTTGGTAGGAACCTGGATCAATCCGAACCGTCGGCTCTGACGGATATCACGCAGGAGGGAATGTCGTCATGCATGAAAGTCCTCCCTCGAGATGCCCTCTTGTTGTGATCGAGGCAAGACCTGATGGGCCGGGCATGTAGCGCTGGAGGTTTTTTCATGCCACGACGGGAACCCGGAGGCGACCAGTGGCCCGGTCGGCGTGTCGTTTCGCTGGTCGCGCACGTCAAGGGTCGTCGGGGTCTGTGCGCCGACGCACCGTGGGCCCCCGAGCAACGCGCATCGTGGGGCCGTTGACCGGTCGAGCACTTGCCGCAGCGGGCCCGGGGCAGGTAGGGTCCCGCCCGCGGTCGACCTAACGATGAGGAGCTTCATCGACAGGTCGACATTCGCCGCCCCGGCGTGGATCCCCCGTCCCCGGAATCCTGATCCAGCGAGGAACCCGACGTGCAGCCAGACCACGACCACGACGAGCCGGGCGCGGCCGGGGCCTGGGGGGCGGACGCCGCGCAGCCCCTGCTCGTCCCGCCGGATGCCCGTGACCGCCTGCGCCCGGGCGGAGGCCCTGAGATGCGCCAGCCCGCCCGCGTGCTGGCGCTGGCGAACCAGAAGGGCGGCGTGGGCAAGACCACGACGACCATCAACCTCGGTGCTGGCCTGGTGGAGCTCGGCAGCCGGGTGCTGCTGATCGACATGGATCCCCAGGGTTCGCTGGGCGTCGGGTTGGCCGCGGAGCCGCACGCGCTGGAGCGGACCGTCTACCAGTTGCTGATGGATCCCCACGCGCACCCCGACGAGGTCATCCTCGAGACCGCCTTCCCGGGGCTGCACCTGCTGCCGGCCAACATCGACCTCGCGGCCGCCGAGTTGCTGCTGGTCCAGGAGGTCGCCCGCGAGCAGGCGCTGTCCCGGGTCGTCGAGCGCGTTCGCTACCGCTACGACTTCGTCCTGATCGACTGCCCGCCCAGCCTGGGCTTGCTGACCATCAACGGGCTGACCGCAGCCGACGGCGTGATCGTTCCGCTGGAGTGCGAGTACTTCGCGCTGCGCGGGATGACCCTGTTGATGGACACGCTGAAGAAGGTTCAGGGGCGGCTCAACCCTCGACTCCGACTCGAGGGCATCATCGCGACCATGTTCGATTCCAGGACCATCCATACCAGGGAGGTACTGGAAAGAGTCCGCGAGGCGTTCGGGGACGCGGTGTACAAGACCACGATCAACAAGACGATCCGGTTCGCCGAGGCCCCCGTGGCGGGCGAGCCGATCCTGACCTACTCGAGTCGCAGCAAGGGCGCGGATGCGTACCGCGACCTGGCCAGGGAGGTACTGTCACGTGAACCGTCGAGCTAGCTTGCCGGGCGCCGACGAGCTGTTCCGCCCCACGGGCGGACCCGCCCCCGGCGCCGTCCGCCCGCTGCGCGAGGCGGCCGCCGCGCCGCCGGCGCAGGCCGGCGACCAGGATACGACGCCCGCCGAGGCCAGCGGGCGCGTGCGGCACGACGAGAAGATCACCGTGTACCTCGTCAGTCAGGAGCTGCTCGACCTCGAGCAGGCCCGCCTGCGGCTGCGGGCCGAGTTCGGGATCTCGATCGACCGGGGCAGGATCGTGCGCGAGGCCGTGGGTGAGTTGCTGGCCGACCTGCGTGACAACGGGCCCGATTCGGCGATCGTTCGCCGGACCTCGTGAGACCGCGTCCGAGTGACCGGTGCGACCGTCGGTAGATCGATGCATCGCTAGGTCGGTAAGTCGACAATCGTCTCCGAACCTTGTTCAAGAGGGTGTGGCCGTGCCCGTCCCGCTCGAGACCCCTGCGCTGATCGCGCGCAAGCGCGACGGCGGGGAGCTCACCCGCGAGGAGATCGGGGCGCTCCTGGGCGGCTACAGCGACGGGCAGGTGAGCGATGCGCAGCTCGCAGCGTTGCTCATGGCCGGCGTCATCCGCGGGTTCACGCAGGCCGAGGCGATCGCCCTGACGGAGCTGTTCGTGGCGTCAGGGAGCCAGATCGACCTGTCGACACTGTCAGGCCCGACGGTCGACAAGCACAGCACCGGCGGGGTGGGCGACACGACCACGCTGATCGTGGCGCCGTTGGCAGCGGCCTGCGGGTTGCAGGTCGCCAAGCTGGCTGGTCGCGGGCTCGGCCACACCGGCGGGACGCTCGACAAGCTCGAGTCGATCCCCGGCTTCGACGTCCACCGCACGCCCCGGCAGGTACTCGATCAGGTCGGGCGGATCGGGCTGGTCGTGGCTGCGGCAACGTCGGACCTGGTGCCGCTGGACCGGCGCATCTACGCGCTGCGCGACGTCACAGGGACCGTGCCCAGTCCCGCGCTGATCGCCGCCAGCGTCATGAGCAAGAAGCTCGCGGCCGGCGCGGCCCACGTGCTGCTGGACGTCAAGGTCGGCCAGGGGGCGTTCGTCGAGGACCTCGACGGGGCCCAGCGGCTGGCCGTCCTGTGCGTGCGCATCGGCCACAGCCAGGGCCGTCGCACGGCCGCCGTGATCAGCGACATGTCCCAGCCTCTGGGCGACGCCGTCGGCAACGCGCTGGAGGTCGTGGCCGCCGTCGCGGTCCTGGCAGGAGCGGGCGACCAGCGGCTGCGCGCCCTGAGCGTCGATCTGGTCGCCGAACTGCTGCATCTGACCGACCCGGCCCGTCCCCTCCAGCAGGCACGCGAGCACGCGGCCCGAGAACTGGACGCAGGCAGGGCACTGGAGAAGTTCAGGGAGTTCGTTGCAGCACAGGGAGGCGACCCCAGCATCGCGGACGATCCCTGGGGCGTGCTCCCAACGGCGCCGATCTCCCACGTCTGGAAGGGTCTGGAAGGGACGATCGCTGACCTGAGGTGCCGGCGCCTGGGCGAGCTCGCCGCCCGTCTGGGGGCGGGACGGATGCGCGCCGGCCAGCAGGTGGATCACGCCGTCGGGCTCGTCGTGCACGTGCGGGTCGGCGACCTGGTAACGCCGGATCAGCCACTGGTGACGATCCACGCCCGCACCCAGACCGATGCCGACGCGGTGGCCCAGGAACTGCCCGGCCTCGTGACCGTGACGGGCGAGGCGGTCGTGAGCCGCCCGCTCGTGCGCGGGCGCGTGGGCGTCGAGACACCCTGACGGCGGGCACCCGCGACCAGGCGCAACGCACTGAGCACGCCGCCACGGCCCGTTCGTGGGCGGGCGGGGGCGGGGGGGCGGGCGGGGGGCGATCAGGTTCCCTCCGGTGACCCATGGGGCATCGATGAACCGACGAATCCCTTCATCCATCTCTCGATTCATCGGCGAATCGGTGGATCACTACATCGATAAATCGACGGGGTATACGAACTCCCTGGTCGAGAAGGGCCGCTGCGGGGGTGCTCGGTCGTCCAGGCGGTCGCCGGTACGCTCGAAACTGTGCCGTACGCTCAGACGCAACCCGACCCAACCCGACCGAACCGAGGCCAGGCAGTGAGCTACCGCGTCACGCTGGACGTGTTCGCCGGGCCCTTCGACCTGCTCCTGCAGCTCATCGCCAGGCGCAAGGTCGACATCTACGAGGTCGACCTGGCACAGCTCACGGGTGACTTCCTGGCCCACCTCGGGTCCCTCGACGAGCTCGACCTGGACACCGCCACGCACTTCATCGTGGTCGCGGCCACGCTCATCGAGCTCAAGGCGGTCCGGCTGCTGCCCAGGGAGCAGCGGGACGAGCTCGAGGACCTGCTGGGCGAGGCGCGCGACCTGCTGTACGCCCGGCTGCTGGAGTATCGGGCGTACCGCGAGGCGGCGCGCAGCCTGACGGCGCTGTTGGAGGCCAACGAGGACTTCCACGGACGCGACGTCGCGCTGGAAGCACGGTTCCGGCGCGTCGTACCCGAGACACCGCTGACGGCGGACGTGACGGCGCTGGCGGCGCTGGCGGCCGCGGCCCTGGCCCCCAGACCCGAGCCGCACGTGGACCTGTCGCACGTGGAGCTGCCCTACCTGACGATCCGCGATGCCGCCCTGCAGGTTCTCGGCCGGATCCCGCGGATCGGCTCCAGTGCGTCGTTCCGGGGGCTCGTGGGCGGCCGGACCCGCAGCGATCAGGTCGCGGTGTTCCTCGCTGTCCTGGAGTTGTTCAAGCTCGGGCACCTGGACCTGCAGCAACCCGAGACGTTCGGGCCGATGCGGATCGAGCGTGCCCGTGACGGGATCCCGGTGGGGATCGCGCTGCTGGGCGCCGACGTGGATCGACCGGGCGAACCGGTGCTGGCCGCGGCGCCGTCCGGCGGCGGTGCGCCCGCGGAGGACGGCTGAGTGGACGCCGGGACGCGGCGTGCGCTCGAGGCCATCCTGTTCGTCGTGGACGAGCCGGTCGACGTGATCACGCTGAGTCAGGTGCTGGAGACCGACCGTCGTGACGTGCAGGCCGCCCTGGACGACCTGGCGACCTGGTACGAGGATCAGGAACGCGGCTTCGTCCTGCGCGAAGTCGCCGGCGGGTGGCGGGTGTACACGGCACCCGAGACCGCGCCGTACGTCGAGCGATGGGTCGTGGCGGGCAAGACGGGCCGGCTGACGCAGGCGGCCCTGGAGACCCTGGCGGTGATCGCCTACAAGCAGCCGATCGCGCGTCAGGACATCGGCGACATCCGCGGGGTCAACCCCGACGGGGCGGTCCGCACGCTGGTACAACGGGGTCTGGTCGCGGAGGTCGGGCGTGACGAGGGACCCGGACAGGCGATCCTGTACGGCACCTCCCCGCTGTTCCTGGAGAAGCTGGGCCTGCGGACGCTGGACGAGCTACCGGCGCTGGCCGAGTACCTGCCGGAGTCCCCGGCGCCCGACGAGCCCGCCGCGGGCGACGTCCGGGCGGCACGCCGGCGGTTGGCAGCCGGTGACGACCTGCCGTCCACGGGCAGCGCCCGCCGGGTCGACGCGGCCCTCCGACAGGCACGGCGCGATCAGGACGAGGAGATGGCCGACCTGACCACCGCGCTCGACCGGGCGGCACGGGCCGCCGCGCAACAGCTACGGACCGCCCTCGAGGCCGCCGAGCAGCTCGACGAGGACGACACCGACCCGGACACCGACCCGGACACCGACGCGAACGCCGACGCATGAGCGACGGCGACGCATGAGCGACGGCGACGACGAGGGGGCTGGGTCGAGCCCCGAGCGCCTCCAGAAGATCCTGGCGGCGGCGGGCGTGGCCTCCCGGCGCGCCTCGGAGGATCTGATCCGCCAAGGGCGCGTGACGGTGGACGGCCGGGTCGCCACGGTTGGCGACAAGGCCGACCCGACCGCCGCGGACGTCCGTGTGGACGGCGAGCGCATCAATGTCCACCCCGAGCGGCTGTACGTGATGCTGAACAAGCCACGGGGTGTGGTCACCACGTCCGACGACCCGCAGGGGCGCCCGACCGTGGTGGATCTGGTCAACCTCAGCCAACGGCTGTTCCCGGTGGGTCGGCTGGACATCGACACCGAGGGCCTGCTGCTGCTGACCAATGACGGCGAGCTGGCACACAAGCTGATGCACCCCTCGTACGAGGTGCCGCGCGTGTACGTGGCGCTGATCAACGGCGCCTTGAAGCAGGACACGCTGGCCCACCTCCGTGCGGGCGTCGAGCTCGAGGACGGGCTGGCGCTGCCGTCGTCGGTCCGCGTACTGGACGAGGGCAGGGACAAGACCCTGCTCGAGATCGTGCTGGCGGAGGGACGCAACCGTGAGGTGCGCCGCATGGTCGCCGCGGTCGGACTCCGGCTCGAACGGCTCGCCAGAGTGGCCTACGCGGGCGTCCCGCTGGGGGAGCTACGGCAGGGCAAGTGGCGTTTTCTCACGCAACGGGAGGTGAGCAGGCTGTATGAATCAACAGAGCGACAGACCGATGTATCGACATATAGACGAAACGATACGTCGAGGAGTCGAGGCAGCGGTCGTCGAGCGGGACCGAACCGGAGCGGCGCTCGGCGGGGGCGCGGTGGCCGCTGAGGTGCCTGGGCCCGACGGCGCGACCTGGGTTCACCCACCGCGCCGGCGTACGGTGCCGCGACCCGGACAAACCACCGACCGCGCGGGGAGGACAGGGTGAGCGCACGCGTCCGCGCCATCCGCGGGGCCACGACCCTGCGCGAGGACACCCGCGACGAGCTGATCGCTCGGACCCAGGAGCTCATCGCCGAGGTGTTCGCGCGCAACGGGCTGACCGAGGACGACCTCATCAGCATCGTGTTCACCGCGACGGCTGACATCGGCTGCACGTTCCCGGCGGAGGCCGCCCGCGAGGCGGGCATCACGCACGTGCCGTTGCTGTGCGCGCTGGAGCTCGAGGTGGACGGCGCGCTGGAGCGGTGCATCCGCGTGCTGGTGCACACCTACACCACGCGGACCCCGGCGGAGCTGCGCCATCCCTACCTGCACGGCGCCCGGCAACTGCGCACGGACCTGCCCGAGTGACCACGCGACCCCCACTGACCGGGCTGGTGGCGCCGTTGCGACGGGTCCGGCCGCGCGCCAGAGGGGTGCTGGGGCATCGTTCGGCCAGCCGCGGCGGTACCTCGACACCATCGGTGCCGCGGCGGCCTTCTCCGAGGCTCTCAGCGCGTTGCGCCTGGTGGCGACCTCGTGCGGGCGCAACGATGGCCGGGGCGTCGTGGTGACCGACGCCGGTCCGCCCCCCTTCGACTCGGTGCTGGTTATCGGCTGCGGACTCATCGGGGGCTCGTTCGCGCTGGCCACCCAGCGCCTGACCGGCGTGCGTCACGTGATCGTCCACGACCGCGACCCCGAGGTGCGGGCCCGCGCCGCGGCGCTCGGGGTGGGGACCGCCGTGGCCGACGATCCGAGCCGGGTCCTGCCCGACGTCGACCTGGTCGTCCTTGCCACCCCAGTTCCTACCATACTCGGTCTCGTGCAAGAAATGGTTGGACGAGTACGCACGCACCAAATATTAACAGACGTTGCCAGTGTCAAATCTCGCCTCGTCCCTAGAATCGACCAACTCTTAGGAAATTCAGCGAGGTACATCGGCGGCCATCCAATGGCTGGGAGCGAACGGTCGGGGATCGGAGCTGCTGATGGAACACTCTTCCAGGGTGCCACGTGGCTGCTGACCCCCACGGCCGAGGCCGACCCTCAGGCGTTCGAGCGCCTGAGCAGCCACCTGCACGCGCTGGGAACGCGGGTGCTCGCGGTGGATCCGGATCGGCACGACCGGCTCGTGGCCGCGGCCAGCCACCTCCCGCAGGTGCTGGCCTCCGCGCTCATGGTGCACGCGTCGCGTCGTGCCGAGCAGGAGGCCGCGCTGTTCGCGGTCGCGGCCGGCGGGTTCCGCGACGTCACCCGGGTGGCAGCCAGCGACCCGGCGCTGTGGCGCGCCATCCTCCAGGAGAACCGGGTGGCGGTCCTGGCCGAACTCGACGGCTACCTCGATGAGCTCGGCGGGTTGCGCGATGCGATCGCGGGGGGCGACTGGGATGGCGTCACGAGGGTCCTGGCGGCCGCCCGTGACGCCCGCCGCGACCTGGCGGGCAAGGACGTCGACGGCACGCTGCACGATCTGGTCATCGCGCTGCCGGACTCACCGGGCGCGCTCGCGGCGGTCACCACGGCATTGGGCGAGACCGGCACCAATATCGAGGACCTGTCGATGCGGCACGCCGATGACGGCACCCGCGGCGCCCTGGTGATCGCGATCGCCGGGTGGGACCGGGCGCAACGGGCGCGCGAAACCCTGGCGGAGCGCGGCTTTCCCTCGCATCTCGAGGCGCGTTGAGTGACGGCACGCTCGACGCCTGTCCATCGACATATCGACAACGATAAGTCGATACATCGATGGGATTCCCGCGACCCGCGCTACGGACGACGGCCCGTCCGTGGCACGCTGGCAGCGTTGCAAGGCGATGCGTGACCATCGAAGCCTTCCCCACACGCGTGCGTGTGTACCCGTCCCCGCTCGGGGGCCACCTGCGCGTGCCCGGGGACAAGAGCCTCAGCCACCGGGCCCTGCTCATCGGAGCGCTCGTGGGCCGGCCGGTCACCGTGCGCGGTCTGGCGCTGAGCGGCGACGTGAGGTCGACGGCGGCCGGCCTGCGCACCCTGGGGGGGCGGGTCCAGCTCGATGCCGATCCTGCTGGACTGGCAGGGACGATCACCGGACCGCTGGGCGAAGCCGAGGACGTCGTCGACTGTGGCAACTCGGGAACCTCGTTGCGGCTGCTGTCCGGCATCGCCGCGGGCATCGAGGGCCTGACGGTCCTGACCGGGGATGCGTCGTTGCGGCGGCGGCCCGTGGATCGGATCCGTGAACCGTTGTCGGCGATGGGCGCGCGGGTCGACGCACGCGCTGCCGGGCGGCTCCCACCGCTGGTGGTGCGCGGGGGCGGGCTCGTGGGGATCACGTACCGCTCACCGGTCGCGTCGGCGCAGGTCAAGTCGGCGGTGCTGATCGCGGGCCTGGCGGCGTCGGGGCCCACCAGCGTGGAGGCACCGCTGCCCAGCCGCGATCACACGGAGCGGCTGCTGCGCTACCTCGGCGGCGACGTCGAGACGCAGGTCGGCAACGACGGCAGCGAGCGCACGACGTTGCGCCCCGGAGGGTTGTCCGCCCGCGACATCGACGTCTGCGGTGATCCGTCGAGTGCGGCGTTCTGGTGGGTGGCGGCCGCGCTCAGCCCGGAGCGCGAGGGCGTGACCGTGACGGGCGTGAACCTCAACCCCGGTCGCGTGGGTGTGCTCGACGTGCTGGAGGAGCTGGGGGCCGACGTCGAGCGTGCGGGGAAGAGCGACCAGGCGGGCGAGCCGGTCGGGGACGTGACCGTCCGGTACGCGCCGCTGGGCACGGCACGTGTCGCGGGTCGCACCGTCGTGGACGCGATCGACGAGCTGTCCCTGCTCGCCCTCGCGGGAGCCCTGGCCGACGATGGCCTCACGGTCTCGGATGCCGCGGAGCTGCGCGTCAAGGAGTCCGACCGCATCGAGGCCACCGCCCGTGCCCTGGGCGGGCTCGGCATCCACGTACGGACCGCGGCGGACGGGTTCCACGTCCCAGGCCGGCAGCGGCCGACCGGCGGCACCGTCGAAGCGCGCGGGGACCACCGCATCGCGATGCTCGGGGCGGTGGCCGGCACGATCGCCTCCGGCCCGGTGGAGATCGTGGGCTTCGACGCCGTCGCGACCTCGTACCCGACCTTCCTCGACGACTTCGCCACCCTCGGCGGTGACGTCGAGGTGCTCGAGGCCCTGGGGACCGCCCGTGGGTGACGACCCGATCGACCCGATCGACCCGATCGAGCTGGGCCGGGGCACGCCCGCCGCCACGCACGGCGTGCGGGGACCGGTGGTGGCCATCGACGGCCCTGCCGGGAGCGGCAAGTCCACCGTTGCTGCTCGTGTCGCCGAACGTCTCGACGTCGGCCACCTCGATACCGGCGCGTACTACCGCGCGGTCACGCTTGCCTGCCTGGAGGCCGGAGTCGCCCCGTCTGACGCGGTTGCCTGCACCCAGATCGCGGGCCAGGTGGACGTGTTCCGCCGCGGCGGCCGGACCTACCTGGACGGCGACGACGTCGAGGACGAGATCCGGGGACCCGAGGTCACGGCGGCCGTCAGCGCGGTCTCGAGCCACGCCGGCGTCCGCGATGCGCTCGTTCCACTACAGCGGGCGGCGCTGCGTGACGGTGGGGTCGCCGACGGCCGGGACATCGGCACGGTGGTCGTGCCCGACGCCGACCTCAAGGTGTTCCTCACGGCATCGGTCGGGGAACGTGCGCGCCGGCGGGCAGACCAGCTCGGTCGCGACGACCGCGACTCCTTGCTGGTCCAGATCGAGCAGCGCGACCGTGCCGACTCGTCCCGTGAGGTGTCGCCCCTGGCCGAGGCGGCCGACGCCTGGCTGCTGGACACCACCGACCTGACGATCGACGAGGTGGTCCGGGCCATCGCGCAGCGTGCAGGCGAGGTGTTCGAGCGCCGGCTCGAGGTGGCGCACGACCCGGTGTCAGCGCGCCGCGACCTGCCCCGCGTGGCCGTCGTCGGGCGCCCCAACGTGGGCAAGTCGACGCTCGTGAACCGCATCCTCGGGCAGCGCATCGCCATCGTGGAGGAGCGCCCCGGCGTGACGCGCGACCGGACCGAGCACGTGACCCGGTGGGGCGAGCGGCCCTTCGTGGTGATCGACACCGGCGGGTGGGAGCACGGGGCGCAGGGGATGAGCGCCGAGGTCGTCCGGCAGGCCGAGCGCGCGATCGCCGACGCCGACGTCGTGGTGTTCGTCGTGGACGTAACCGTCGGGCCGCTCGAGGACGACGAGCGCTACGCCAAGCTGCTGCGCCGGGGCGACACCCCCGTCCTGCTCGCGGCTAACAAGGCCGATTCGGACCGGCGTGAGGTCGATGCCCACGACTTCTACAACCTCGGGCTGGGCGACCCGCATCCGGTTTCGGCGGCCCACGGGCGCGGCGTCGGCGACCTGCTCGACGAGGTCACCGCGCTGCTGCCCCGGCGCGGTCCCGACGACCTGCCCGACGAGCGTGACGTGCCACGCGTGGCGATCGTCGGCAAGCCCAACGTCGGCAAGTCCTCGTTGTTCAACCGCCTGCTGGGGGAGGAGCGCTCGATCGTCGATGCGGTGCCGCACACCACCCGCGACGCCGTGGACACGATCCTCGAGATCGACGGTGAGCCGTGGGTGTTCGTCGACACGGCGGGGCTGCGCCGGCGCTACCGCACCGGCGAGGACACCGAGCTGTACTCGGTGGACCGCACCCGCCGTGCGATCGAGACCTGCGACCTCACCCTGTTCGTCATCGATGCCTCCGAGCCCATCTCCGAGCAGGACCAGCGGCTGGCGGCACTGATCCGCGATGCAGGGCGGGGGCTGGTGATCGTGTTGAACAAGTGGGACCTGATCGACGCGGACCGGCGCCGGGACCTCGACCGGGAGCTTGACCGGATGCTGCGGTTCGCCACGTGGGCTCCTCGCGTCAACGTCTCGGCCACGAGCGGCCGTGGCATCCAACGACTCCTGCCCCAGCTACGGCAGGTGTGGAGCTCGTACCGCACGCGCGTGACCACGCGCGAGCTGAACACCTGGCTCGAACAGGTCACCGAGCGGGTGCCCCCGCCGCTGCGGGGTGACCGACCGCTGAAGCTGAAGTACGCGACGCAAGCGGAGGCGCGCCCCCCGCGGTTCGTGGTGTTCAGCAACGGTCGTCTGCCCGATGCCTACCGCCGCTACCTGGAGCGCGAGCTGCGCGCGTCGTACGGGTTCGCCGGGGTTCCGGTCACGGTCGAGAACCGCCCTCCGCGCCAGCGGGGCCCGCGGACCTGAGCAGCCTCCGGCGGGATGCAGCGACCGCGGTCGGTGGGTAGCCTCCTCGGATGGCGCCGCGAGGCGCCGGTCGACGGGCTGTGGCGCAGTCAGGTAGCGCACTCGTCTGGGGGGCGAGGGGTCGCCGGTTCAAGTCCGGCCAGCCCGACCAGGACCGTTCGCTCGTCGGTGAGGCTCCGGCGGGCGGGCGGCTACCGTGCCCGTAGGCGTCGGACCACCGCGGCGCAGCGGATACGGAGGGCCCGGTCGGTGCGGATCTTCGACATCGGAGGCGGTGACGGCCCGGAGGCTGTCCAGGACCGCATCTGGACCATCCCCAACGCCCTGAGCCTGCTCCGGCTGCTGGCGCTGCCGGTCGTGTACTACGACCTGGTCAACGCCCACTACGGCCGCGCGTTCGTGGTGCTGGCCGTCTTCGCCAGCACCGACTGGCTCGACGGCTACCTGGCGCGACGGTTGGACCAGGTCAGCCGCGTCGGCAAGCTGCTCGATCCACTGTCAGATCGGCTGCTGATCGCGGTCGTCGGCATCGGGCTGATCGTGGCCGACATCGTGCCGTGGTGGGCGATCGTGATCCTGGTCGCCCGTGACGTCGCGCTGCTGCTCGGTGCAACCGTGTTCCTCTCGCGCGGGATCGACCCGCCTCCAGTCACGAGGGTCGGCAAGGCGGCGACCTTCGGGCTGATGTTCGCGCTGCCGATGTTCATCCTGGGGGCCTGGCTGGGCACCGGCGCCGACGACCCGCACGAGGTGTGGCGCGGGCTGGCGTGGCTGACGTACTGGACCAACACGCTCCTGTACTACATCGCCGCCGGCCAGTACCTGACCACCGTCCTGCGCGACCGCGCGGCGCTGGGCGCCGACCGCCGAGGCTAGGCGCGTGTCCATCCGCCAGCATCGTGAGTAGGGTTGGCGGCCCGACCAACGCGACGAGGAGCGACGGTGTCCGACGACGCCTACCCGGACGACCTTCGGTACAGCCATGAGCACGAGTGGACCCGGGACGAGGGCGACGTCGTCCGTGTCGGGATCACCGGGTTCGCCCAGGACCAGCTCGGCGACGTGGTCTACGTCGACCTGCCCGGTGTGGGTGCCGAGGTGGAGCAGGGACAGCCCTTCGGCGAGGTCGAGTCGACCAAGTCGGTCTCGGACCTGTACGCCCCCATCTCGGGGATGATCGCCGACCGCAACGAGGAGCTCGATGAGCGGCCCGAGCTGGTCAACCAGGAGCCGTACGGCGAGGGCTGGATGGTCACGATCATCCCATCGGACCGTGCGGAACTGGACTCGTTGATGGACGGGGACGGCTACCGCGCCCACGTCGGGAGCTGACCGCCCATCGTCATGGCTCGGCGAGCCGCTACGACGCGATGGGCGGGTCATAGGTCCGAGTGATGAACCCGCCGAGAAGTGGCACGGCGAACGAGTACTTGCCAAAACGGTTCTTGTAGATCAACCCGTGTTCGCCCAGACTTGCGAGCATCTGGTTGACGTGACTCGACGAGAACGCTTTCGGGAGGAGTGTCTTCCCTACCTCGACAACCTCTTGAATCGTGAATTCGTCATCGGCTGAGTCCAGAGTCGCGATGACCCACAAGAGTTGCCGTTGGCGGTCGGTCACCTTTGCCCAACGTCCCGCGAAGAAATCGGTGTCGAGCTTGCGTTGTATCGCATCGACGGGCACGCCGGGTGGGTCCACGCCTTTCAGTTGCTGGATGAAGATGTCGAACACTTCGCGGCAGATGAATTGGATGAAGTACGGGTAGCCGCCGGACTGCGTGCAGACGGTTGCGACCGACTCGTCGTTGAACGAGACCGGGCAGTTCGCGACTTCGATGGGTTTGAGGATGGCCTCTCGACTCTCGTCCTCGTCGAGTCGACCGAGCGTTACGACGCGGAACATGCGTTCGGCGAACGTCCGGGCATCGACGAGCTTCGGGAACAGCGTGGGAAGGCCGGTCAGGACCAACATGAACGGCAGGCCCTTGCGCTGAATCGATTGGAACACGTCGAGCAGAACCGACAGTGGGAACTGGTCCTTGTCTGCATGGTCCGACAGATTCTGCGCCTCGTCATAGGCGAAGATGATGCGGCTGCGTCCATGATCCCGCAGAACGCCGTGGACGAACTCGAGCACGCCCTTGATCTTGTCTGCCACGAGACCCGGCGTCGTGTCATGCACCGCGCTGAGGACGTCGTAGGTCAGGGCGAACTCCTCGGACCCCGCCGCCGTCCCACTGTGGAATCCGACCGGGGGAGCAGACGTACGCTGCGTGCTGTACGCGGAGGTTGCGACCGACAGGTCGGCCAGCAACCGCTCGGCGAGGTTTGCCTCACTGATACTGGCCGTCTCGGACAGGTCAGCACCGACCCAGAGCCACCCGCTCTGGATCGCACGTGGCTTGAACCGCTCCAGGAGAACCGTCTTGCCGACACCCCGAAGGCCGGTCAGCACCATGTTCTCCAGGATCGTGTCCTGCGCCAGCAGCCGATCAAACTCAGCGAACTCTCGCTCGCGTCCCGCGAGGTGAGGGGGCATGTGTCCTGCGCCCGGTCGATAAGGGTTCTTGAACTCGGGGGCTGGTGTCATCGCCGGTGAGCCTCCTGTAGCCTTACAGCTAAATATAGTCATACTGCTAAGTTTAGTCAATGCCCTTACTCAGGGTGAATGGTTCGAGGATGGCGAGCGCCGGGCTG